>NZ_CP149130.1:3835000-4135000 GCF_037811135.1 Aeromonas rivipollensis
GCCGGTGGCCGGGTCAGCCTGATCCCGCACCAACTCTATATCGCCCATGAAGTGGGTCACCGCTACGCACCGCGCGTATTGCTGGCAGACGAGGTAGGTCTGGGCAAGACCATCGAAGCGGGCATGGTCATTCATCAGCAACTGCTCTCCGGTCGCGCCCATCGGGTGCTGATCCTGCTGCCCGAAACCTTGCAGCACCAGTGGCTGGTCGAGATGCTGCGCCGCTTCAACCTGCACTTCTCCCTGTTTGACGAGGAGCGCTGCATCGAGGCGTTCGCCGATGCGGAGAACCCCTTCGAGACCGAACAGCTGGTGATCTGCAGCCTCGACTTCCTGCGCAAGAAGCGTCGTCGCTTCGAGCAGGTGCTGGAAGCCGAGTGGGATCTGCTGGTCGTCGACGAAGCACACCATCTGGAGTGGAGCGAAGAGGCGCCGAGCCGCGCCTACGAAATGGTGGAAGCGCTGGCCGAACAGGTGCCTGGCGTCCTGCTGCTGACCGCCACCCCGGATCAGCTGGGTCACCAGAGCCACTTTGCCCGTCTGCGCCTGCTCGATCCCGAGCGCTTCTACGACTACGACGCCTTCCTCGCCGAGGAGCAGGCCTATGGTCAGGTCGCCAGCGCAGCGCAAGAGCTGCTGGATGGCGAGACCCTGAGCGATGAAGCCAGGAAGATCCTCGCCAGCCAGCTTGAAGGACTGGATATGAGCGATGCCGCCACCCGTCAGCAGGCGGTCGCCAAGCTGCTGGATCAGCACGGCACCGGCCGGGTGCTGTTCCGTAACAGCCGCGCCAATATTCAGGGCTTCCCCGAGCGTCACCTCAACGTCTACCCCATGCCGCTGCCGGAGCAGTACAAGACAGCCATCAAGGTGATGGGCATGATGGGCGGCAATGGTGGCGATCTGCAGACCCGTGCCCTGCGCTACCTCTACCCCGAGAAGATCTTCCAGCAGTTCGAAGGCGACAACGCCACCTGGACCCAGTTCGACCCCCGCGTCGAATGGTTGCTGGAGCTGCTGCTCTCTGCCCGCCAGCAGAAGGTGCTGGTGATCTGCTCCGAAGCGGCTACCGCCATCGCGCTGGAAGAGGCGCTGCGTACCCGTGAAGGGATCCGTGGTGCTGTGTTCCACGAAGGGATGTCGATCCTCGAGCGAGACAAGGCCTCCGCCTATTTCGCCCAGCAAGAGGGTGGCGCTCAGGTGCTGCTCTGCTCCGAGATTGGTTCAGAAGGTCGCAACTTCCAGTTTGCCAGCCATCTGGTGCTGTTCGATCTGCCCCTCAATCCGGATCTGCTGGAACAGCGTATCGGCCGTCTCGATCGCATCGGTCAGCAGAATACCGTCGAGATCCACGTGCCCTATCTGGAAGGGACTGCTCAGCGCGCCCTGCAGCTCTGGTATCACGATGGTCTGGATGCGTTCGAGCAGACCTGCCCGACTGCCCGCCCGGTATTCGAAGCGGTGCGTGACGAGCTGTTCGAGCTGCTGGCCGCCAACACCGGCGATCAGGCGACTCTCGACGCCCTGCTGGTCAAGACCCGCGAACTGCACGAGCCGCTCAAGGCCCGACTGGAACAGGGTCGCGATCGCCTGCTGGAGATCCACTCCAGTGGTGGCGCCGCCGCCCAGCAGCTGGTCGACAAGCTGGCCGCCGAAGATGACGACACCGGCATGATCTCCTTCGCCCTCAAGATGTTCGACGAGATCGGCGTCAATCAGGATGACAGGGGCGAGAACGCGCTGGTGCTGACCCCGGGGGATCACATGCTGGTCTCCAGCTTCCCGGGCCTGCCACAAGATGGCATGACCATCACCTTCGATCGCAACACCGCCCTGTCACGGGACGACATGGCGCTGCTCTCCTGGGATCACCCCATGATGCGCGGCGGTATCGACCTGATCCTGGGCTCCGAGATCGGTGCCACCTCGGTCGCACTGCTCAAGAACAAGGCGCTGCCTATCGGCTCCATCCTGCTTGAGCTGATCTTCGTCGCCGAGTCTGCGGCCCATCCCCAGCTCTACCGCTTCATGCCGCCGACGCCGATCCGTCTGTTGATGGACAAGAACGGCCAGAACCTGGGTGAGAAGGTGGCGTTCGATGCCTTCAACCGCCAGCTGACCCCGGTCAACCGCCACCTTGGCAGCAAGCTGGTGACGGCTTCCCAGCCGGTGATCCACGGTCTGATTGGCAAGGGTCAGGCCATTGCCGACGAGCTGAAAGCCGGGATTGTCGACAAGGCCCGTGCCCAGATGGCGCAGACCCTGCAGCAAGATCTGGATCGTCTGGAAGCGCTCAAGGCGGTCAACCCGAACGTGCGCGACAGCGAACTGGATTATCTGCGCAATCTGCAGGCAGAATTGCACCACCTGATCGATCAGACCCAACTCAAGCTGGATGCCATCCGCTTTATCGTGGTCACCCATAACTGACGCGATACTGAAGAGACATGACCGGCTCATGCTGGATGTCATGCCCTTTATGATTGTGGTTACTCATAACTGATGGGGGCTTGCCCCCACCTTCTGATGCGAGACATTTATGTTTGAATACTCA
This sequence comes from Aeromonas rivipollensis, assembly GCF_037811135.1. Taxonomy (NCBI): domain Bacteria; kingdom Pseudomonadati; phylum Pseudomonadota; class Gammaproteobacteria; order Aeromonadales; family Aeromonadaceae; genus Aeromonas; species Aeromonas rivipollensis. The sequence continues at coordinate 3,837,555 of NZ_CP149130.1, forward strand.
CCGCCTCTGGAACCCTGGCTCGATATCCTGTTCAAGGACAAGGACATCATGGTGGTCAACAAGCCCACTGGCCTGCTGAGCGTCCCCGGGCGCGGCCCCGAGAATGAAGACAGCGTCCTGCATCGGGTGAAGCAGCAGCACCCCAAGGCAGCGGCTGCCCATCGCCTCGACATGTCCACCACTGGCGTCATTGTCATTCCCCTCAATCCCAATTCCCATCGGGAGCTGAGTCGGCAATTTCGCGAGCGTGAGACCGAGAAGCACTACCTCGCCTGGGTGTGGGGCGAGCCGGAAGCAGGCTCTGGTCAGGTTGACCTGCCGCTCTGCGTCGACTGGCCCAACCGCCCGAAACAGAAGGTGGATCACGAGGAGGGGCGTCACGCCCTGACCCTGTGGGAAAAATTGAAGGTGGAGGACGGCAACAGCCTGATCAAGCTGACCCCCATCACAGGTCGCTCGCACCAGCTGCGCGTCCATATGCTGGAGCTGGGGCACCCCATTCTGGGTGACAACCTCTACGCCCATCCGGATGCGCTGGCGGCGGCGCCCCATCTCTACCTGCATGCGGCCAGCCTGACCATCAGCCATCCTCGCAGCGGCGAGCGCATGACCTTCGAGGCGCCGGCCCCCTTCCCGCTCTGATCCGAAGGGATGCGAAGCAAATCGCAGATATAAAAAAGCCCCCATCGCGAGATGGGGGCTTTTTCATTGGGGTCAGACGCGAATATCGATCCTGCTTCCAAGGGAAGCGCTGGCCGATGTCGGCGCTGCCGGAGCGGACTGAGCTGCTGTTGCCAGCAGTTTCAAAGCCGATTCGCCCTCCTGGGTCTGCTGCTTCTTGGCCAGGTTGGCCACCATCAGTGCAGAACCAAACGACGCATTTGCAGAGCTAGAAATATCCATTGTGTACCTCCTGCCTAAACACTATCGGCCAGAACATGGCAGACATGAGTCATATCGTTCAGAGCAGATATGCCTTGTCCGGCGCACGCCGTGCCAGCCAGCGTTCCTCCATCTCCAGCAGGGTCTGATAGGCCTTGGACGCCTGCTCCGGACGGCTGAACAGATAGCCTTGTCCGTAGAGATGGATGTCGGTCAATGAACGCAGCACGTCGAGCTGGCCCTGAGTCTCGATGCCTTCACACACCAGCTTCTTGCCCAGCATGGAGCCCATGCGGCAGATATTGGCCACCAGCTCGGCCGCCTCTATGGAGGTGTCTATGCCCTGGATGAAGGATCTGTCTATCTTCACCTTGCTCACCGGCAGCTTCTGCAAATAGCTGAGAGAGGAGTAACCGGTCCCGAAGTCATCCAACGCCAGGTGAACCCCCTGCTGACTGAGATCCTGCATCAGCTGCAGCGAGTTCTTCACCTCGCGCATTGTGGTGTCTTCCGTCACCTCCAGTACCAGGCAGGATGCGGGAATATGGTGTTCCATCAACGCCTTGGCCACCAACTTCAACAAGTTGCGCTGGTACATGCCAGGGGAGATATTGACGCACATCTGCAGATCGACCAACCCCAGGTGCTGCCACTGGTGGAGTTGCTCGCACGCCGTGTTCAGCACCCAGCTCCCCAGCTTCTCGGCAAGCTGGAACTCTTCCGCCACCTGGATCACCTCGTTGGGCGGGATGAAGCCAAGCTCGGGATGACGCCACCTCAGCAACGCCTCCACCGCCTCGCAGCGACCGCTTTCCAGGTTGACGATGGGTTGGTAATAGAGTTCCAGAGCATTGTGTTCCAGCGCCATCACCATGTCGGAGGCAAGGTGCTTGCGCCTGGCGGTTTCGTTGAGCAGGGAGCTGTCATAGATGACATAAGGCACATGGGTCTTGCGGCTGTGGAACAGCGCCTGCTCCGCCCGGCTCAGCAGCTCCTGGGTCTGGTTGCTGTCCGTGGGGAAGAAGGCGATGCCTATTCCCACCTCCAACCGGAAGGGGTAGCTGTCGATGATGATGTCTTGCTTGATGGCGTGGAGCACCCTCGCCACCAGCTCCCTGACCTGACGCAGGTCGCTGCTGTCCCGTTGCAGCATGGCGAGCTGATCGCCCCCGAGACGCGCCACCCACTCGCCGTTTTCACACAGGGCACGAAGCCGCTTGGCCAGCTCCTGCAGCAGTATGTCACCTGTGCTGTAGCCAAACTTGCTGTTGATGTCCCGAAAATCGTTGATGTCGATCAGCACCAATCCGAACGGGGTATCACGGCTGACATAGGACTCCATCTTCTCCAGCAAGGCCAGCCTGTTGGCCAGTCCGGTCAGCGGATCGACCCGGGCCGTTCTGAAATGACGCCTGGCTTCACGCACCAGCAGACCGCTGAGCAGAATGACGGATATCACCAGGCCCAACACCATGAACAGCAACGCATCGCGCAGCTGACCGAAGCGCTTGTCATTGCCCGAATAGACGTTGATGTTCTTCTGCATCATGGAGGCGAGAGAGTAAGAAAGCGGCTCCTGCAAGGGCGCAAGGGTCATCATGATCTGCTGGTAGTCCGGCATCCCCGGCTTCAGCCTGGTCAGCTCCGGCTCCAGCTTGCGGATATTGCTCTCGGTCAGCTGAACCAGCCGCAGCGTCTTCGGATTGTCCGACAGGCTCTTGCGCAGTTGTCCGCTCAGCAGGATCGGCGTCCGGCTCCAGAGGATGTCGTAGCGCAGCAGCAGGGTCTCATGGTCGATGCCGCCGTAATGGTAGATCTCGACGGCATTGAGAAAGCGCCCCAGCTCGAGCTGTAGCTGCATCAATGCCCAGGAGACGTCATAGGTGTACTTTTCCATCACCCGGGTCGCATTTTGTATCTGCACCAGGCAATACAGCGTGCTACCCGTGAATAACAGAATGGATAGATAAAGAACGCCGAGTAAGGGCCAGGCCCTGGTCTTCGCTTTCACCCAGTACTCCCGCAAGTCACCGTCTTTACTGCTGAATATCGATTGCGCTCAGTTGCCAGATCATCATGTCGGTGAACTCGGATCGCTTGAGTTCGGGATGCTGATCCAGCGGCAGGATAAACCAGAGCGGCCCTTTGTCACGAACCCGCATGGTCACCCCATCATCCTGCCAGGCCAAGATGGGATCGTATTGCCTGACCTTATCCCAGTTGATCCGGATCTGGAAACTATTCAAGGCGGTGAGCGTGATGCTCTTGCCGTTGGCCTTCACCGCCGTCAGCACGTCCGCCAGCTTGGGTCCCACGTATTTGTGCGGTTTATCCACCCAGGGATTGCTCGTTACTATCTCATGCTGTGGCAGGGCCTGGATCATGGCCATGTCGAAGGCGACCTCACCAGCAGCCGGGTTTGCGGGATCCAGATTCCCCGTCACCTTGAGGATCACAGGCCCCTCGGGAGCGGCCAATGCCATGGTGGGGACGACAAGGGATAACAGTAATGGGATCAGGCCTAATGTTCGCATGCTCACCTCAGATCATTTCACTATCAACAACTTCAGCTTAGTAGCACTAAAAAAAACGGCCCGCAAAAGCGAGCCGTTTGATGACTATGACGGAATTACATCATACCCATACCGCCCATGCCACCCATATCAGGCATGGCCGGGGTATCTTTCTTCGGCAGCTCGGAGATCATGCACTCTGTGGTGATCATCAGGCCGGCGATGGAAGAGGCGAACTGCAGGGCAGAACGGGTCACCTTGGTCGGATCCAGGATACCCATTGCCAGCATGTCACCGTACTGTTCGGTATAGGCGTTGTAGCCGAAGTTGCCCTCACCGTTCTTCACGGCGTTGGCAATGACGGAGGCTTCTTCACCGGCGTTGATGACGATCTGACGCAGCGGTGCTTCCATGGCGCGCAGGGCGACCTTGATACCCACGTTCTGGTCTTCGTTGTCGCCACGCAGAGAGGCCAGCTTGGCGGCCACGCGCACCAGCGCCACACCACCACCAGCAACTACGCCCTCTTCTACGGCAGCGCGAGTGGCGTGCAGGGCATCGTCAACACGGGCTTTCTTCTCTTTCATCTCGACTTCGGTGGCAGCGCCAACCTTGATGACGGCAACACCGCCGGCCAGCTTGGCCACGCGCTCTTGCAGCTTCTCACGGTCATAGTCGGAAGAGGTATCTTCGATCTGCTGACGGATCTGAGCCACGCGGCTCTCGATCAGGGCAGCATCACCCACGCCATCGATGATGGTTGTGTTCTCTTTGGTGATGACGATGCGCTTGGCACGGCCCAGATCTTCCAGGGTCGCTTTTTCCAGCTCCATGCCCACCTCTTCGGAGATCACAGTACCACCGGTCAGGATGGCGATATCCTGCAGCATGGCCTTGCGACGGTCGCCGAAGCCAGGCGCCTTGACGGCAGCCACTTTCACGATGCCGCGCATGGTGTTGACCACCAGGGTCGCCAGCGCTTCACCTTCCACGTCTTCGGCCACGATGATCAGCGGTTTGCCCGCCTTGGCCACGCCTTCCAGCACCGGCAGCATTTCGCGGATATTGGAGATTTTCTTGTCCACCAGCAGGATGAAGGGGTCATCCAGCTCGACGGAGCCGGTTTCCGGCTTGTTGATGAAGTAGGGAGAGAGGTAGCCACGGTCGAACTGCATGCCTTCGACGACAGCCAGCTCGTCTTCCAGACCCTGACCGTCTTCTACGGTGATCACGCCGTCACGGCCGACCTTGTCCATGGCTTCGGCGATCAGTGCACCCACTTTCTCGTCGGAGTTGGCGGAAATGGTACCGACCTGAGCGATGGCGTTGTTGTCGGCGCAGGGCTGGGACAGGGCCTGCAGCTCGGCGACGGCGGCCACAACGGCCTTGTCGATACCGCGCTTCAGATCCATGGGGTTCATGCCGGCGGCAACGGCCTTCAGGCCTTCGTTGACGATGGCTTGCGCCAGTACGGTAGCAGTGGTGGTACCGTCACCGGCGGCGTCGTTGGCCTTGGAAGCGACTTCCTTGACCATCTGGGCGCCCATGTTCTGGAACTTGTCTTCCAGCTCGATCTCGCGGGCAACGGAGACCCCATCCTTGGTGATGGTCGGGGCGCCGAAGGACTTGTCCAGTACCACGTTGCGGCCTTTCGGGCCCAGGGTCACCTTGACGGCGTCGGCCAGAATGTTGACGCCTTCCAGCATTTTGATGCGGGCTTCGTTGCCAAACTTAACTTCTTTAGCTGCCATGTTCTTCAGTCCTTAAATCAATTCGGGAAAAGGGGGAGGTGATTACTCTTCGACAATCGCCAGGATGTCGGTCTCGGACAGGATCAGCACGTCCTGGCCATCCAGCTTCTCGGTCTTCACGCCGTAGCCTTCGTTGAAGATCACCTTGTCACCCACCTTGACGGCGAGGGCTTTGACATCGCCATTGTCCAGAATTCGGCCAGTCCCCACGGCAAGAACTTCACCACGGGTGGACTTCTGGGCCGCAGTGCCAGTCAAGACGATGCCGCCAGCGGATTTGGCTTCAGCTTCGATGCGCTTGATGATGACGCGGTCGTGCAGTGGACGAATTTTCATCGATAACTCTCCCAAAATGAGTCTCTGTGTTGCTTGAGGAATGGCCGCAGTCGGCCAAATTTGTTATGCCCCTGATCTGGGGCAATTTGGGTAGCCCTTCAAGGGCAAATACAAAAAAAATATTTTCACGTACTATGAGTATCTTCGATGGATCACCCACCCCCAATCAGGAAGGCGGATGGACACGGCCAGCATTTCGGCCCAGAGCACATAGAGACCCTGCCTTGAGCCGACCAAATCCCATGCTGACCGAGCCCATGACGCCAGTGCTGCTGCGCATGACGGGCCCCATGATCCTCGGCATCGTTGCCATCCTCGCCTTCAACCTGGTCGATACCTTCTTTATCGGCATGCTGGGTACGGAAGCACTCGCTGCCATCAGCTTCACCTTTCCGGTCACCTTCGTGGTCACCTCCCTCACCATGGGGCTGGGAGCGGGACTGTGCGCCCTGCTCGGTCATGCCCTGGGTCAGGGCCGTCACGACGAGGCCGCCCGCATCACCACCGACTGCCTGTTCCTCGCCGTCATCCTGGTGACCCTGCTCGCCGTGCTGGGGGCGCTGACCATAGAACCCCTCTTTACCCTGCTGGGCGCCAGCGCCGAGCTCATTTCCCTCATCCACGACTACATGCTGATCTGGTATCTGACCGTGCCCATGCTGGTCATCCCCATGGTCGGCAATGCCGCCATCCGGACCACTGGGGATACCAAGACCCCCAGCCTGGTGATGGGGGTGGCCGGCCTGGTCAACGGGGTGCTGGATCCCCTGCTCATCTTCGGGCCCGGCCCTTTCCCCGAATGGGGCATCCGCGGCGCCGCCATCGCCACCTCCCTCTCCTGGTTGATAGCCATGCTGGTCAGCCTGCACATACTGCGCAAGCGGGAGCAACTGCTGTCATGGCGCCTCTCCCCTCGCCCGCGTCTGCTGGCCCACTGGCGCGCCCTGCTGCAGGTGGCCGTGCCCGCATCGTTTACCAACATGCTCAATCCGCTGGCCAACGCCGTGTTGATGGTCATCTTCGCCGGCCTGGGTACCGAGGTGGTGGCCGCCTATGGCGCCGCCTCCAGAGTGGAGGCGCTGCTGCTGATCGTGATGATGGCGCTCTCTTCCGTGCTGGCCCCCTTCGTCTCGCAGAACTGCGGGGCGGGCAATCCGGCGAGGGCCAGGGCCGCCCTGCTGCTCTGCATGCGGTTCGCCCTGCTGTTCCAGCTCGCCATCTACGGCCTCGTCTGGCTGCTGGCGCCTCTCATCGCCAACCTGTTCAGCGATCACCCTCAGGTCGTTCGGCTGATCGTGCTCTACCTGCATCTGGTGCCCATCGGCTACGGTTTTCAGGGCATGGTGATGTTGCTGGCCTCGGCCCTCAACGGTGTCAGAGCCTCGACGGTGTCATTCGTCTTCAACGGCATGAGGCTGTTCGTCTTCTTGCTGCCAGGGGCCTGGCTGGGGGCAAAGCTGGGGGGAGAACAGGGGATCTATCTGGGGATATTGCTGGCAAACCTGGCGGCGGGGCTGCTGGCCTGGGGCTACGCCCACCGCAGGTTTGAGGGGCTCTGCCATCAGGTCCACCCCTGACGGCGAGGCCCCCGATATGGCGGCAGACTCCGTTCACTCACTCCTTGCGTTCGAATTCGCCTTCAATTGTGGTTCCACCCCCCTTGACCTGGTCCGGCTGCCCCTCGCCAGGGCGCGCCCCGAACGGCGGTTGCTGCCCCTGGAAGCCCCCCATCTGCATCCTGAACTGGCTGCTGCCCACCAGCTTGTCGGCCAGTCTGTTACGCAACCAGGGCTGCAGCAGCAGGATGCCGAAGAAGTCGGTCACGAAACCCGGAATGATCAGCAGCAGGCCGGCCAGCGCCAGCATCATGCCCCCCATCACCTCGCGGCCCGGCATCTCACCCTGCTGCATCTTCTGCTGGGCGCTGAACAGGGTCTTGATCCCCTCGCTGCGCACCAGGGAAGAACCCAGCACCGCGGTCAGCACCAGCAGGCCCACGGTCGGCAAGGCACCTATCACCGAGCCCACCTCTATCATCACGGTGAGCTCCAGCAATACCAGGCCAACCAACAACAGTAACAACTTGCCCATAGCAACCTCAGTGCGGTGAATAAATGAACCTGCCATCACGCTGTGAGCGGAGTATGGCCCATGCCAACTCGTCATCGCGCAGGTCTCTTGTCACTAAAATGGGGAGCCATGCCGGTTTTTCAAGTCCGCGGCGCCAGACAACCCGGGTTCGGGAGAAATATTTGGTCACCCAACTGTGATTGAAGTGATTGTTCTGTCAAAGTTAATCGCTCAATTGCAATATCTGTTTAATGACCACAAGATATTTGGGGTTGCCTCAAATTTAGTGATCCAAGTCTAATATCAGATACCTCAATTGAGGTAAGATCTATCCCAGTCATTGCACAGGGAGCTATCGGTTCCCCACTGCCCCACCCGATGTGTGGTGCTTCAGGATGAAATGTGCGTAAGGAAGTCGCGACCACTCGGTGAGGATCGTTTCCATTTATCTGATTTCTGAGGCATTACAATGAGCGACATCAAGAACGTCCGCATTGAAGAAGACCTGCTGGGCACCAAAGAAGTTTCCAACGATCTCTATTACGGTGTGCATACCCTGCGCGCCGTCGAGAACTTCAAGATCAGCACTCAGAAGATTTCTGACGTTCCCGAATTTGTCCGTGGCATGGTGCTGACCAAGAAGGCCGCCGCACTGGCCAACGGTGAGCTGGGCACCATACGTCCCGAAATCGCTGACAAGATCATCGAAGCATGTGACCTGATGCTGAACACCGGCAAATGCTTCGACCAGTTCCCGGTCGATGTCTATCAGGGCGGCGCCGGTACCTCCGTCAACATGAACACCAACGAGGTGCTGGCCAACATAGCACTCGAGTTGATGGGTCTGGAGAAGGGCCGTTACGACGTCATCAACCCGAACGATCACGTCAACAAGTGCCAGTCCACCAACGACGCCTACCCCACAGGTTTCCGCGTGGCCGTGGTCAACAGCACCGACACCACCCTGTTTGCCCTGGAAAGCCTGATCGCCGCCTTCGATGCCAAGGCTGCCGAGTTCAAGAGCATCCTGAAGATGGGTCGTACCCAACTGCAGGATGCTGTCCCCATGACCCTGGGTCAGGAGTTCCATGCCTTCGCCGTCACCCTGCGCGAAGAGATCAAGTCCATCAAGCGTTGCCAGGAGCTGCTGCTGGAAGTGAACCTGGGCGCCACCGCCATCGGTACCGGCCTGAACACCCCGCCCGAGTACTCCGCCCTGGCCATCAAGCGTCTGGCCGAGATCACCGGTCGTGCCTATGTGCCGGCAGAGGATCTCATCGAAGCGACCTCCGACTGCGGCGCCTATGTGATGCTGCACGGCGCCATCAAGCGTCTGGCCATGAAAATGTCCAAGATCTGTAATGACCTGCGTCTGCTCTCCTCCGGCCCGCGTACCGCGCTCAAAGAGATCAACCTGCCGGAAATGCAGGCGGGCTCTTCCATCATGCCGGCCAAGGTCAACCCCGTCATCCCGGAAGTGGTCAACCAGTCCTGCTTCAAGGTATTCGGTAACGACGTCACCATCACCTTCGCCGCCGAAGCCGGTCAGCTGCAGCTGAACGTCATGGAGCCGGTGATTGGCCAGGCCATGTTCGAATCCCTGAGCCTGATGGAAAAAGCCTGCATCTCCCTGCGCGAGAAGTGCGTGGAAGGCATCACCGCCAACCCGGAAATCTGCATGAACCACGTGCTGAACTCCATCGGCATTGTGACCTACCTGAACCCCTTCATCGGTCACCACGAAGGTGACATCGTCGGCAAGATCTGCGCCCAGACCGGCAAGAACGTCCGCGAAGTCGTGCTTGAGCGCGGCCTGCTGACCGCCGAGCAACTGGACGAGATCCTCTCCATCGAGAACCTGATGAATCCGCAATACAAGGCCAAGCGTTACACCCGCGAAGCCACCGTATAACCGGAATCCTGGGCCGGGTATATCCCGGCCCCATAGAGTCAGTTCCCGAGCGGCCTCCTGCTAGTCCCGTCGGGAATTGGCTTTCTGCCTAATAAAACCTAAAAAAACTGGAAAATGGAGTGTTCGCTATGATTGGAATCGAGTTACTTGTGGTGCTCGCCGCTATCTATCTGGGGGCCCGGATAGGCAGCATCGGCATCGGCTTTGCCGGTGGTCTGGGGGTGCTGGTACTGACCTGGGGTCTGGGCATGCCCATCCCGAGCGATCAGCTGGTGACCTACCTCCCCTGGGACGTGATCATGATCATCGCGTCCGTCATCTGCGCCATCGCCTGCATGCAGCTCGCCGGCGGGATGGACTACCTGGTGCACCTGGCCGAGAAGGCACTGCGCAAGAATCCCAAACACATCACCTTCGCCGCCCCCGTCGTCACCTACCTGATGACCATGCTGGCCGGTACCGGCCACACCGCCTTCTCCACCCTGCCGGTGATCGCCGAAGTGGCCAAGGAGCAGGGCATTCGCCCCTCCCGTCCGCTCTCCATCGCGGTCGTTGCCTCCCAGATCGCCATCACAGCCTCGCCCATCTCGGCAGCCGTGGTCGCCTTCTCCGGCATGCTGGAGCCGCTCGGTGTCGACTACCTGACCCTGCTGGCCATCTGCATCCCGTCCAGCTTCATCGCCTGTCTGCTGGGGGCCTTCGTGGCGAACATGCTGGGCAAGCCGCTGGAGCAGGATGAAGTCTACCTGGAGCGCAAGGCCAAGGGCCTGATCAAGCTGCGCGGCACCAGCAAGGTGGAGCTCAAGCCTTACGCCAAGCTCTCCGTCGGCATCTTCGTCATCGCCATCGTCGCCGTGATGGCCTATGCCACCGCCATCTCCGGCAACGTGGGCCTGATCGCCAGCCCGCCCATCCCCCGCGATGGCGCCATCATGGGCATCATGCTCTCCGCCGCCACCCTGATGGTGCTGTTCTGCAAGCTGGACGCCGCCCAGATCACCAACATGCCCACCTTCAAGTCCGGTATGTCCGCCTGTATCTGCGTACTGGGTGTGGCCTGGCTCGGCAACGTCTTCGTGAAGGGCAACATGGTCGAGATCCAGGCGTTCGCCGGCGATCTGCTGAGCCAGTACAGCTGGCTGCTGGCCGTGGTGCTGTTCTTCTCCTCCATGCTGCTCTACTCCCAGGGTGCCACCACCAAGGCACTGATGCCGGCCGCCCTGGCACTGGGCGTCAGCCCGCTGGCGGCCATCGCCTCCTTCGCCGCTGTGAGCGCCCTGTTCGTACTGCCGACCTACCCGACCCTGCTGGCGGCGGTCGAGATGGACGACACCGGCTCCACCCGGATTGGCAAGGCGGTCTTCAACCACCCCTTCTTCATCCCGGGCGTGGCCACCATCGCCATGGCAGTGGCGCTGGGCTTCTTCTTCGGCGGTCTCATCCTCTGATAGCGAGCAACTCCTTGCCAAACGGCCCTTCGGGGCCGTTTTTTTATGTCCGGCCGCCGCGAATGGCCCCCGAACGCCCATGAAAAAAGCCGCTCAAGGGAGCGGCTCTCGTCATCAGGGGCAAACCCTCAGCTGGTCTGCCGGGTACCGAAGTAGTCGGCGAGGAAGTCATCGAACGAGAGGCTGTCACCGCGCTCCCGCTCCCGCTGCTTGGCCAGGGAGTCCCGCGCCTCACCGGCGAAGTAGGCCTCATCCCAGTACTGCAGCTCACCGCTCAGCATCTCTTCCCGGTAACGGCTCGCCAGGGCGTCCCCGAAGCAGCCGTTGTCCTGGCCGCTTTCCAGCAACTGCTTGAGCAGGCGGGCGGAGTAGGTCAGCTCGGGGTTGAGCAGCTTCTCGCGGTGCATGGCCAGGGTTTCCCGGTAGCGGTTGCGACCACAGCAGCGATCCAGCAGCTCGGCGACCTGGGCCAGCTCGTCGAACAGCTTGAGCCCGTACTCCTTGAGGCCGATGGCATTGCCCTGCTCGTCTTCCAGCTCGAGGCCGGGGCGGCGCCCTTCCAGCACCACCTTGTTCTGGTTGCGACGGTTGCGGGCAATCTCCTCGTCACCCAGCACGGGAGACGGGCGCAGCAGGCACCAGACCAGGAACAGATCGAAGAAGCGGATCTGATCCACCTCTATGCCGAACGGCGTGAAGGGATTGACGTCCACGGTGCGCAGCTCTATGTATTCGATGCCGCGCTGCTCCAGCGCATCCGAGGGCTTCTCGCCGCTGCGCGGGGTGCGCTTGGGCCGGATCGGGGCGTACAGCTCGTTCTCCAGCTGCAGCACGTTGTCGTTGAGCTGACGGTACTCGCCGTTCACCTTGACCCCTATCTTGGCGAACTCGGGATCATGGGTATTAATGGCGCGGCGCAGGCTGCTCACGTAAGCGGGCAGGTTGTCGTGGCTGATCTTGAGCCCCGCCTGGGCGCTGTTGGTGTAACCGAGATCGGACAGGCGCAGGGCGGTGGCATAGGGCAGATAGAGGGTCCCCTTGCCGGTCTTCTGGAACGGCAGGCTGCTCTTGCGCCCCTTGAGGAAGGAGTCGCAGATGGCCGGGGAGGCGCCGAACAGATAGGGCACCAGCCAGCCGAAGCGATAGACGTTGCGGATCAGTCCCATGTACTTGTCGGAGATGAAGCGCTGGCTGCAGCACCCCTCGCCCACCAGATCCTGCCACTCGCACCAGAAGCTGTCCGGCATGGAGAAGTTGAAGTGCACCCCGGCGATCACCTGCATCAGGCTGCCGTAACGGTTCTTCAAGCCCTGGCGATAGAGGGTCTTCATCCGCCCAATGTTGGAACTGCCGTACTGGGCCAGGCGGATGCTCTCCTCGTCGCCGACGAAGCAGGGCATGGAGAGAGGCCAGATCCGCTCATCCCCCAGATGGTGAATGGCGTGGCGATGGATGTCGCCAAGCTGCTCGATCAGGCTCTCGATGGAGTCGGTCGCCGGGGTGATGAACTCCAGCAGGCTCTCGGAGTAGTCGGTGGTGATGTTGGCATGGGTCAGGGCCGACCCCAGGCCTCTGGGGTGATCGGTCTGGGCCAGGGTCCCTTCCGGGGTGATGCGCAGACATTCACGTTCGATCCCGCGCCGGATCCCCTTGAGGGCGGCCACCCGATCAGGGGTGCCCAGCGCGGTCAGCAACTCGGTGAGCGACAAGCTAGTAGTAGTCATATTCACGGCTCATGTATGGCCGCCCCACCTGGGGCGGCGCTCATTTTTTTGCAACGCCCCTCAGGGCAGTTGCAGCGGATAGATGGGAAGATGAAGCTCGCTCAAGGGTTTTTCAAGCTTTTGCTTGTCCCCCACCACCACAATCACCATCTCGGCCGGATCGAGCCAGCGTGCCGCACTGGCCTTTAGCGCCTCAGGCGACACCGTTTTGATCAGCTGGTTCTGGGCCTGCACATAGTCCGGCTTCAGCCCATACATGATCATCTGCAGCAGGAAGCCCGCCTTCTGACCGAGGGTCTCGTAGGAGAGCGCATCCTGCTGGGAAACGGCGCTGCGCATGTAGGCCAGCTCCACCGGCGTCGGGCCGCTCGCCCGGTAGCCATCCATCTCCTTGAGGAACTGGCGGATGGCATCCGCGGTGGCATCGGTGCGCACGTTGGCGCCGGTGGCGAAGATGCCGGCCTCGCGGTTCGCCTGGAAGCCCGAGCTGGCACCATAGGTGTAGCCCTTGTCTTCCCGCAGGTTGAGGTTGATGCGGCTGTTGAAGTTGCCCCCCAGGTTGAAGTTCATCAGGTTGGCGACGAAGTAGTCCCCGGTGGTGTCAAACGGCATGGCACGGCGGCCGATGCGGATCACCGACTGGGGCGCCCCCGGCTTGTCCACCAGGTAGATGCCCGGCTTGGCCTGCTCGCCCTTGAGCTTGAGATCCCCCAGAGTCGGGACAGGCCCCTTCCACTGGGTGAGGAAGCCAAGCTGCTGTTCGACCTGTTGCTGGGTCACATCCCCGGTCACCACCACCTTGGCATTGGTCGGGTTGTAGTAGGCGTGATAGAAGCGCTTCACGTCCGCCAGGGTCAGCTTCTCGACGTCGGTCAGCACCCCGTCGGTCGGCTGCCCGAGGCGGTTCTGCTTGCCATAGACCAGCTCACGGAACGCCTGCCCCGCCAGCCACTCGGGCTGCTGCTCGCTCTGCTTCATGCCTTGCAGCATCTGCGCCTTGAGCCGCTCGAAGTCCGCCTCCCGCAGGCCGGGTTGCAGCAGCACCTCGCGCACCAGTGCCAGCGTCTGGGGCAGCTTGTCGGTCAGGCTGCTGATGGTGATGAGGTTGTTGTACTGGGCGGTAGAGACGCTGATGCTGGCGCCGAGCTTTTGCAGCTCGTCGCTGAGTTCGGCCTCGGAGAGGCGCGCCGTCCCCTGTCCCAGCATGGCAGCGGTGAGACTGGCCAGCCCCAGCTCGCCCTTGCCCTCGGCCCGGATGCCGCCCGGCAGGGCGATCATGATGGAGACGGCCGGGATCTCGTCACTCTGGGTGCCGATGATCTCGATGCCCTTGTCCAGCTTGCCATGCCAGATGGCCGGCACCTTGACGCTGACCGCTTCCGCCGTCTTGGGCTGCACGCTGCGGTCGAAGCTGTCCTTGACCGGGCGCAGGGCCAGCGGCTCCCCATGCTGGCTGTAATCCGGCAGCTCGCGCTTGGCCGGTGTGAAGTTAGGCGTGCCCGCCTGCCACTGGGTCTTGCCCTTGGGCACCACGCTCAACACCACCGAGGGCTTGTTCGCGATGAACTTGTCGTAGGCCGCCTTGACCTGCTGGGCGTTCACCTGACCTATGGCATCCAGATTCTTGAACACATAGTTGGGGTCCTGGGCCAGCACCTGGCCCATGGCGAGCTGGCTCACCTTGCCGGACACGCTGTCCAGCCCCCAGATGGCCGAGGCGCGATAGCTGCTGATGGCCTTCTCCAGATCCTCTGGCTTGATGCCGCGACCGGCAAACTCGCCGATCACCTTGTCCACTTCCCCCTTGAGGGTCTTGAGGCTGCCATCCACCGCCGGGTTCGGATAGGCGTAGACCGCCAGGGTACAGGCCAGCTCCTCGCAGGAGTGAGACGCCCCCACCTCGATGGCCTTGCCGGTCTTGACCAGGGACTGATAGAGCATTGAGCTGGCGGAGCCGCCGAGCACGTCGGCAAAGATGTCCAGCGCCGGCTCCTGGGGGTCGCCGAGGGCGACGGTCGGATAGCTGATGTAGAGCAGCGGCAGGTGCACCTTGTCTTCCAGCGTCACATAGCGGGTCTCGGGCAGGGTCGCAGGCTCCGGCGTCGGCTCGGCCACCTCGGGGCCACGGGGGATGGGGCCGAAGTACTGCTCAATCCAGGCCAGCGCCTGCTTGGTGTCGAAATCGCCGCCCAGGGTGAGGGTGGCGTTGTTCGGACCATACCAGCGCAGGAAGAACTGCTTGAGGTCATTCACATCGACCCTGTCCAGATCCTCCACATAGCCGATGGGCTGCCAGGAGTAGGGATGGGTGCGTGGGTAGAGCGCCTCCCCCACCTTCTCGCTCAGCAGGCCGTAGGGCTGGTTGTCGATGCGCTGGGCCCGCTCGTTCTTGACGGTGGCGCGCTGGATCTCGAACTTCTTCTGGCTCACCGCATCGAGCAGGAAGCCCATGCGATCCGCCTCCAGCCAGAGCACCTTCTCCAGCTGGTTGGCCGGTACCGTCTCGAAATAGTTGGTTCTGTCCTTGTTGGTGGTGCCGTTCATCTCGCCACCGGCCTCGTTGATGATCCGCATGTGCTCCTGATCGCCAACGTGTTTGGAGCCCTGGAACATCATGTGCTCGAAGAAGTGGGCAAACCCCGACTTGCCGACCGTTTCGCGGGACGATCCCACGTGATAGGTGACATCCAGGTGTACCAGAGGGTCAGACTTATCCGGCGCCAGGATCACGGTCAGGCCGTTGTCCAGCTTGTACATCTGATAGGGAATGCCGAGCTTGCCTTCCTGCTTGACCTGCTCGGACACCAGGGTGGGCGCTGCCAGTGCGGGCAGGGAAAACCCCAGGAGAATGCTTAATGGAATGAGTTTGTTCACGGTTACCTCGTGAGTGACAAGAATGGGCTAGAAGATCTGGCTGGCCAGCAGAAACACCAGGGCATAACGAAACAATTTGCCGAGCCCGATCAGGATGAGAGAGCGCCAGAAGGAGAAGCGAAGCCAACCGGCCAGCAGGCAGAGGCCATCGCCAATCACCGGCGTCCAGGCGAGCAGCAGGCACCAGTGACCATGTTGTTTGAGCCAGGTGAGCGCCTTTTGTTCCCCACGGCCTTGAAAATCTTCCGGTTTTTTCTTCGATGTGGCGAGTCGGCCGAGCCACCAGGTGGTCATGGAGCCGAGGGTGTTGCCCAGCGTCGCCCAGATCAGCAGGCTGGCCATGCTCCACTCTCCCCGGGTGGCCATGGCCCCCAGCAGCACTTCCGAGCTGCCGGGCAGCAGGGTGGCCGAGGTGAAGGCGCTCAGAAACAGCCAGCCCAGCCCCATCTCGGCAATGTCGTTCATCCGGGCTGGCCGTCGGCGGCAGGCATGCGCAGCAGCAGCTTGCCCCGCACATGGCCGCCCTCGATGGCGCTATGAGCCAGCGCCCCTTCCCCCAATGGGTACTCGCCGGAGATGGTGATATGCACATCGCCCTGACGCAGCAGCATCAGCACCTGGGTCAGCTGCTTCTGATCAGGGTGGACCAGCATGCCGAGCACCTCTATGCCCGCCTCGGCCCCCGCCTCCTTGAGCTGCTGGGCCGTGATGGTGGGCACAGTCACCAGGCGGCCACCCGGTTTGACGCAGGCCAGCGCCGCCTTGCCGCTCTCTCCGCCCACCAGATCCAGCACCAGATCCACCGGGCCACCGGCCGCCACCACCTGTGAAGGCCAGTCGGCGTCGTGGTAATCCACCATCTGGCTGGCCCCGAGTCCGTGCAGGAAGCTGTGGTTGTCAGGCCCTGCCGTGACCACGACCTGGGCACCGTAGGCGGCGGCAAACTGCACCGCCAGATGGCCCACGCCACCGGCACCGGCCAGGATCAGCACCCGCTGCCCGCTCTTGAGGGCACCGTGTTCGAACAGTCCCTGCCAGGCGGTGAGGCCTGCCAGGGGCAGTGCCGCCCCTTGCTTGAGGCTGACCCCGTCGAGCTTGACCAGCTCGTCTTCGCGCGCCACCACAGACTCCCCATAGCCACCGGCCGTCAGGGGAAAGCCCACCATGCCGCACACCTTATCCCCTTCCACCAGGGTGGTGACGTTGGGGCCGACCTTCTCCACCACGCCGGAGACGTCATAACCCGGGGTCCAGGGCAGCTTGTCCTTGTTCTGGGCCGCCGCCCAGCCAAGGCCGGCGCGGGTCTTGGCATCTATGGGGTTGACCCCCGCAAAGCAGATGCGCACCCGCACTTCCCCTTCCGCAGGCACCTTGTCTAGGGAGGGGTTGAGCCGAAGTACCGAGGGGTCGCCGAATGCGGTAATCTGTAGCTGCGTCATTGCACAATCCATCCTGTTGATTGATCAAGGATCAACAGAATAACAGCGAGGACACCATGGCTCGAATGTTTCTTATTCCTCTGTTGCTGGCCCTGGGGTGGTGGGCGTTTCTGCTCTACTTCCGCATCCCACTCAAGCAGGGGGCCAAGGGGTTTTACTGGATCATCGGCATAGGTGGAGGGCTCGCCGCCTTCTTCAGCCTGATGATGGTGCTCACCCACTGACGCCGCCTGCGGCAACAAAAAGGCCACCCTGAGGTGGCCCGGATCTCAACCCGCTTGCGAACTGAGGTGGTAGTGGCGATTGCTGCCCTGCCCCAGTACCCCCTCTGCCAGCAGATGGTGGAACACACGGTCCACCTCTTCCAGCGAAAGGGAGAGGGCCTCTGCCACCTTGCGCTTGCTGCACTTGAGCTCGCCGCTCTCCAGCGCGCTGCGCACCTGGGCCACCACGGCCGGTGCGGGCTCGGGTCTGCTCACCACCATGGGCGCGGCGGCGGCTGATTCGATCTGGCGCGCCTCGGCCTGCTCCCGCGCCCTCAGCCACTGCCATTGACGGCGGAAGCGGTTCTCCTCGCCGATCAGGCTGACGAAAAAGGCACCGAACGCATCCAGCAACACCGAGAGGAAGCAGACCAGCAGGAACTGCACCTGGCTGATGCTCATGCCCACCCCGTCCGCCAGGCTGCTCATCAACCCCAGCATGGAGGACTGTTCATTGACAGGCTTGGCGTCGCGCTCCTGACGCAGCTCATCCTGCTTCAGCCTGAGCCGGGTGTTGGCCTGCTGCAATCCGCTCACGCCGCTGGAGATCCGCGCCATCTCTATGTACTTGCGCGCCGCCTCCTCGTTGAGCTGGATCTGCCGCTCTATGCTGGCGATCTGCTCGTCGAAACGGGCTATCTCCCGCTCGTGGCGAGCCTGCTGGCTCAGGATGGTGTTGGTGGCGCTGTTGATGCCGCCTATGCTGCCACCGATGGAGATGGCGGCCAGCACGCTGTAAAACAGCAGTGACCAGAAGGCACCGCCGAGATCCCGGCGCGCCTTGCACTCCCCATACTCGTACCAGACATAGAACTTGCCCAGCTCGAAGATGATGGCCAGGCCGCCAAACAGCCACTTCATCAGCGGGTTGTCGTCGATGGAGAGAAACAGCAGCAGGGAGAAGACGATGGAGGCCAGAATGGCCAACCCGGTAAAACTGTACACCGTGGTCAGTGCGAACCAGCCCTTGGGATAGCGCAATGCGGCAGGAGCCTGTGTGGTCATGATGAAGAGGGAGTGCCGTGCAGGAAAAGTTGGCTGCCGATTATAGTCACCGGGCGGTCGGAGAGAAGGGCAAATACTTGAATTCCTTCATATGGATAACCAGCTGTCCATAGTGCGACCAAAACGGACAAATCGGCAGCAGAAAACCGCTACAATCCACCTCAGACTTGAAGGGCATGTTTCGTTGTGCCCGGGTTCAGCCCGGCGCGCTACACTGACTCCCTATTGCCATTATCCGAGGCCATCATGAACAGAACGACTACGCTGCTGCTCTCCCTTCTTCTGGTTGCCGGCACCTCAACCTCATCGGTCCAGGCTCAGGAGCAGGGAAATCAAACTTTCTCCGTTGACGAGCTCACCTTCAAACTGGACTGGAATGACACCCAGTTTGACTGGTCACAGACCGGCTGCCTCGATCTGGGGGTCGGTGAGGAGACCTCTCCCGATTGCAAGGGCGTGAAGCTCAACCTGGACGACGAGGCACTCCGCAACCAGCCTCCCAGCAGCAACCAGATCCCGACCAGCCAGGAAGAGTGACCCGTCACTCCAGGAGCATCTCTGATATGAAAGATCCCAAGCACAGCACCATGATAAACCGCAGCGCCCTGCTGCTCTCTCTGTTGATGGCCCAGGGCGTCGCCTTTGCGGCCCCTCCCTCCAAGAACAACGACGACGTCAGGATCTCCACCGACCGAGGCCAGATCAGCCTGGATTGGGACGACAAGGAGTATGGCTGGTGGCAGGACAACTGCCTGAATGTCAGCACCCGCAGCAGCAGTATCAAGCTCAACTGTGACAACATGGATGGCAAATATCGCGACCACTACAACCGCAGCATCCACAGCGGCAACAACCCGGGCAAAGGCCACGACAAGAACGACTGGGACAATAATGGCAACGGGAAAAACAAGGATAAAGGAAACGGAAAAGGCAAAAACAAGTGATGGTTCAGGGGCTCCGACCCCTGAATGCGGCCGCTGGTACAGGCAGTGGCCGCCATATTCTACGCTCGCGGCTCCAGAGCACCGGGAACAGGCGACAGCCACTCTCCCTGCCAAGGCTCGATGGAACACCTTGATACCCTTGGCAAAACAGTATGAACTGCGCCATTTAAAGCACGTTCACCGCTCATTCCCCACCAAATCCACACCATGATGCCAAGACACCGTTCCGCCCCGGTTAAGGCTGGCGACGATAGACTGCCTCTCCTCCAGCCGTCATCGAGGCCATCATGCGCAATAGCATCTCCCATCTGCTCGCCCGGTTACTGAACAGCGGCGCCGCATTTGAAGCCCCTCTTGCCCGGCGCAGCGCCGCCCAGGATCCCGGCTCCCACCAGGACGCACAAGGAGCGAGACGGCCGCCACAGGGCAATAACTCCTGCGCCGAGAGTTCTGGCAAGCACGACGGTGACAAGGTCGGCCGCTGACCACCCCTGCTGGCATCTACCAGTAATTTTCCACGCTGATGTTGCCGGGGGCCCGGCGCAGGTTCTTGGCAAGACCCAGATCCAGCAGGGTTAGCTGCGTCTCCTTCACCATGGCGGGATTGCCACAGATCATCACCTGGCTATGCTCGGCCGAGAAGGCGAGCCCGACCCTGGCCTGCAGCTCGCCGCTGGCAATGGCCGCCGGGATCCGACCGGGCAGCGCACCGGGCCAGGGTTCGCGGCTGACGAAGGGTACATAGTGAAAACGGGGTCCATACTGCTCGACCAGGCTGGTAATCAGGCCCTGATAGGTGAGCTCCTCCCCCTTGCGCACCCCCTGTACCAGCACCAGATTCTCGAAACGCTCGAATGCCTCCCCCTCCGCCAGTATGGCGAGGAAGGGGCCTATGGCCGTGCCGGTGGAGAGCAGCCAGAGATCCCGCCCCGGCGGGAGCTCGTCCAGGGTCAGGAAACCCGTGGCCTGGGACTGAACCAGCAAGGCCTCGCCCGGTTGCAAGGCTCCGAGGGAGGGTGTCAGTTCGCCGTCCGGGATCTCCACCAGATAGAATTCGTGATAGGGGGCTGAGGGGGGATTGACGAAGGAATAAGCGCGCTGGATCCGCTGCTCGCCCCGTTGCAGGGCCAGCTTGGTAAATTGCCCCGCCTTGTAGGGGGCGAGATCCGCCGCTATGCGCAAGGAAAACAGGGTGGGCGTCCACTCGATGCGCTCGAGTACCCGACCTTCGACCCAGGCTGCCATACAGGTTCTCCTCCAAAGGAACAGAACCTCACTCTACCCCTTGATCCCCTCTTGATTCAAAAAGAAAAAAACCCGCGCATGTGCGCGGGTTTTTTCTGCAAAGCGAATCGCTATTACAGAGCAACAACCTGGATCTGTACGGTTGCCTTGACGTCAGCGTGCAGCTGAACAACAACTTCGTACTCGCCGGTGTTACGCAGAACGTTGCCCATACGGACTTCGCTCTTGGCAACGGCGACGCCGGCAGCAGTGATGGCTTCAGCCACGTCACGGGTACCGATGGAACCGAACAGCTTGCCTTCGTCGCCAGACTTGGAGGCGATGACAACGGCAGCCAGTTCACCCAGCTTGGCAGCGCGCTCTTCAGCGGCAGCTTTACCGGCAGCCAGTTTGGCTTCCAGTTCAGCACGGCGAGCATCGAAGGTCTCGATGTTGGCCTTGGTAGCCATAACGGCTTTGCCTTGCGGGATCAGATAGTTACGGGCGTAGCCAGCTTTAACAGCGACTTGATCACCCAGACCGCCCAGTTTGGCGATTTTGTCGAGCAGGATAACTTGCATTACCTTTCCTCTATAAAAGTTGAGTTAGGCTTAAGTGCCGGACCGATTCTTACTTGTTGTGCAGATCGGTGTACGGCAGCAGAGCCAGGTAACGAGCACGCTTGATGGCGCGTGCCAGCTGACGCTGATACTTGGCGCGGGTACCGGTGATACGGCTCGGTACGATCTTGCCAGATTCAGTGACGTAGTTTTTCAGAGTAACGATATCTTTGTAGTCGATCTCGGTAACGTTCTCGGCGGTGAAGCGGCAGAACTTACGACGACGGAAATAACGTGCCATGGCCTTTATCCTCTAATGCGGTGATCTAAGAATTACTCTTCGGAAGACGCTTCAACAGCATCTTCGCGGCGCTCGTCGTCACGACGGGTGAAGCGCTCTTCCTTGGCCTTGGCCATCGGAGAAACTTCAGTCACGGCGTGCTTGGTGCGCATGATCATGTTGCGGATAACGGCATCGTTGAAGCGGAAGTTGGTTTCCAGTTCGTCGATAACGGCCTGCTCAGCTTCTACGTTCATCAGAACATAGTGAGCCTTGTGCAGCTTGTCGATCGGGTAAGCCAGTTGACGACGGCCCCAATCTTCCAGGCGATGAATGGTGCCACCAGCGGTGGTGATAGCGCCGGTGTAACGCTCGATCATGCCAGGTACTTGCTCGCTCTGGTCCGGATGAACCATGAAGACGATTTCGTAATGACGCATTTTAGCTCCTTACGGATTAATTCAGCCTCCGCCCAGGTGCAGCCAGACCTCGGAGGCAAGGAACATAGTGGTGTTTTGACGCTGCTTTCTAGGGCGGCGTATTGTACGAAATCACCTCTCCTACTGCAACTGGCGTCGACAGATGTTTTTGTCGATGACCTTGATGCAAAACTTCAATTGATAACAATTATCATTTAGATCTATGCTATCTCCATGCTCTTATGGAGGGTGACACCATGCAACCCGCATTGACCACGGCCATCCCGGCCCGCAAATTCAAGCTGACCCTGCTTGGCCCCGCCTTCATCGCCGCCATCGGCTACATAGATCCGGGCAACTTCGCCACCAACATCCAGGCCGGCTCCACCTTCGGTTATCAACTGCTGTGGGTGGTGGTCTGGGCCAACCTGATGGCCATGGTGGTGCAGACCCTCTCCGCCAAGCTCGGCATAGTCACCGGAAAGAATCTGGCGGAGCACATCCGGGACAAATTACCCAAACCGGCAGTCTGGGCCTACTGGGTACAGGCGGAGATCATCGCCATGGCCACGGATCTGGCCGAATTCATCGGGGCGGCGGTGGGCTTCAAGTTGCTATTCGGGGTGACGCTGCTGGAAGGGGCCTGCATCACGGCCGTGGTCACCTGGGGCATTCTCATGCTGCAATCCCGCGGCCAGAAGCCGCTGGAGTTCGTAGTGGGGGGTCTGCTGCTGTTCGTGGCCGCCGCCTACATCGTCGAGCTGGTGTTCTCCCGCCCCCATCTGCCCAGCCTGCTGGAGGGCGCCCTCTTCCCCGGCCTGCCCAACGGCGATGCCGTCTATCTCGCCGCCGGCGTGCTGGGGGCGACAGTGATGCCCCACGTCATCTACCTCCACTCGGCACTGACCCAGCACACCCAGGATCAGGGAACCCTGTCCCAGCGACTGCACAGCACTCGGGTCGATGTGGCCATCGCCATGACCATAGCCGGCTTCGTCAACCTGGCCATGATGGCCATGGCCGCAGCCGCCTTCCACGGCATGGGTAATCAGCCCGTGGCGGAGCTGGAAACGGCCTACCAGACCCTCACTCCCTTGCTGGGCCAGGCTGCCGCCACCCTGTTCGGCCTGTCACTGGTGGCGTCCGGCATCTCCTCCACAGTGGTCGGGACCCTGGCAGGCCAGGTGGTGATGCAGGGCTTCGTGCGCTTCACCATACCGCTCTGGCTGCGCCGGGCCATCACCATGGCCCCCGCCTTCGTGGTGATCGCCATGGGGCTCAACACCACCGATATCCTGGTGCTGAGCCAGGTCATTCTGAGCTTTGGCATAGCGCTCGCGCTCATTCCGCTGCTGATCCTGACCGGTGATCGCGCCCTGATGGGAGAGCATCGCAACCATCCACTGACCCAGGCAGTCGGTCGCCTCATAGTAGCCCTGGTGATCGGCCTCAACGCCTATCTGCTGGTCACCATGATCTAGTGCTCACCCCGCCATCTTCGGGCCGACTCGTTAACAGAGGTTAATGAGCCGGCCCCCGCTTTGGCGTATGCTGCCGCTTTCTCTTCTCTTTTTCTCGTTGCGGGAGCCTTGCCATGGAACATACCCGAGTCAGCTTCGTGCTGGGCCATCATCAGGAACAGGCCTGCGTCGTCTATTGCCAGCAGGGGCAACCCAGCCTGCTGGTCACCGACCTCACCCCCTTCCACCCCCAGAGCCACCTCTGGCCCGATCAACCGGGGGATGTGGGCACTGTGCGCTGGGATGGCGACGAGGCGGCCGTGGGTCCCTGCCGGATGGGGGCCATCAGCCCGGAAGGCAGGCTGTTCGTGGATCAGGATATTCCGGTCAAGCGGGGCGCCGAGGGCTGGACCTTCGTGGTGGTGCATCCCCTGGCTGGCGGCCACCTCCCGACCCTTGGCAGCCGGGTGGAGCTGCAGGTGGACAAGGATGCCCGCCATGCCCTGAGCCTGGGCCACAGCGGCTGCCATCTGGTAGCGCTGGCCCTCAACCGGGCGCTCGTCCCTTACTGGCGCAAGGAGGTGAGCGAGCGCGACGCGCTGGATCAACCCGACTTCGACCGCCTCGCCATCCAGCGCTCGCGAGTCGAGCCCATGGGCTCCCGGGAGCAATACCGCATCGGCAAGAGCCTGCGCAAGAAGGGGGTCAACGGCGAGGCACTGCTGGCGGATCTGGCGCTGATAGAAGAAAAGGTCAACCGGCAACTCGCCGACTGGCTGGCTGCGGGGGGCGAGATCCGCCGCTCGCGAGCTGGCGAGGCCATCATCGACTCTCGTTACTGGCACTGCACCCTGGAAGGGCAAGAGCTGACCATCCCCTGCGGCGGTACCCATGCCGGCACTCTGGCGGAGCTGGGTCAGGTCAGGGTGCGGCTCGCCCCCGCAGAGGAGGGGTTCAGCCTGCTCTCCGAAGTCACCCCCTGAGTCAACGACCGACCCGGCTTCGCCTCATCAGCCAAGCCGGATCAACAGTATGCCGCAGAGGATCACCAAGGCCGCCATCAGCCTGACCCGCCCCAGCCGCTCCCCCAGCCAGAGCCAGGAGAGCAGCACGGCAAACAGCACGCTGCTCTCACGCAGCGCCGCCACCAGCCCGATGGGGGCCCGGGTCATGGCCCAGATGACGATCCCATAGGCGAGCAGCGAGAGGGCGCCGCCCAGAGCGCCCGAGTACCACTCGGTCCGGGTCAGGCTGCGCAAGGCGGTGCGGCTCTGCCATCTCATCAGCAGTGGCATCACCAGGGCCGTCAGGGTAAAGAGCCAGAGGGTGTAGCGTACCGGCTCCCCAGCCGAGCGGGCCCCGATCCCGTCAGACAGGGTATAGGCGGCGGTAAACAGCGCCGTGATCAACACGGCGCACAGGGCCGCAGGCGCCAGTCTAATGCCACCGCGCCAGGCCATCAACAAGACCCCGCCCACCAGCACCAGGGCCCCCGCCACAGCCACGACACCGGGCACCTCCCCCAGCAGCAAGGCACCGAGCAGCAGCGTCACCAGGGGGGCGCTGCCACGGGCCAGCGGATAGATCTGGCCAAACTCCCCCAAGCGGTAGGCCCGGCCGAGAAAGAGGCAATAGCCGCAGTGCAACAGGATGGAGAGCGCCAACCAGGGGTATTCGACCGGGGCCGGCCATCCTACCAGCGGCAGGAAAGGCAGGGAGAAGAGGCCAGAGCAGAGAGAGACCAGCAGCACGCTGACACGCCCCTCGGCCTGACGCTTGGCCAGCGCATTCCACAGGGCGTGCAGCAAGGCGGCCAGCAAGATGGCCGCGAAGATAGAGAGGGTCACGACGGGGTTCCAGTCAACAAGGGAATGAGATCATACCCGTTTGCGTCGCAGCAATGTGGGAGCCAGCTCATGCCAGCCCGCTATCCCCCTCGCAACCTTGCGGGTCAAGCCGGCCCGCTAGGCCTAAGTGGGAGGTATCCTCTTTCAGGAAGCCAGCTTATGACTGCGACCAGCACTGAGGGTCAGCCCGGCAGCTTGCGCATGCCGATGTGGGGAATGTCGTCCTCCACATAACCCTCCCCTTCCGGCGCGAAACCGTGCTGACCATAGAAGCCCTGCAGGTGAGCCTGGGCACCGAGCCAGATGCTGTGCGTCGGCCAGCGGGCCGTGCAGGCTGTCACCGCCTCGCCGATCAAGCTGTGACCCAGACCACCCCCTCTCGACCGGGGGGAGGTGACCACCCGGCCTATGGCGGCGCCACTGTCGTCACCTATGCCGGGGGCCATGATCCTGGCATAGGCCGCCAGATGCTCTCCCTCATAGCCCTGCAGATGCCAGACCCCCTCACGGCGATCCAGCCCATCCAGATCCAGGAAGGGGCAAGTCTGCTCCACCACGAACACTTCGGCCCGCAGGGCTAGCAACTCGTACAACTCGTCCGTAGTCAACTCGGACCAGGCCTTGAGACTCCAGTTCATCGGCAACTCCTTATCGATTAGGCCCGCCAGCATAGGTGAGCGCAGTCAGGGCGGCATTAACCTTGGTTAAGACTCTTCAGCCGTTTGCGAATGCGGCTCAGGCTGATAGGGGTGATGCCCAGATAGGCGGCGATCTGGTGATCCGGCACCCTGGCGTCCAGTGCGGGAAAGCATTGCAGGAAGTGCTGATAGCGGGCCTGGGGGCTCTCGGTCAGCAGCAATAGCTCCTTCTCCTCCTTGATGCGCAACTGCACCTCCAGCAGGTGCTGATACCAGGCAGGCCAGCAGGAGAGCTGGCGCAGGTCGGCCAGCTGGAACAGCTGCAACCGGCAGGGCTCCAGCGCCTCCACGCTGTAGCGGGCGGGTTCGCCACTGAGCAGGTGATGGAAGCCGAGAAACTCGTCCCCCTCCCAGTAGAACTCCTTGACGTACTCACGCCCATCCGCCAGCACCACCTTGGCCCGTAGCAACCCCTGCTCCACCCTGACCAGCAGATCCGGGCTGTCGCCAGCGTGCCAGAGACAGGTTTTTGGGGCCAGCCGCAAGGGCCGGGCAAAAGAGAGGAGGCGCTTGGCCTCCTGCTCATCTGTGGCCCTGTCCCGGAAAAAGGGAGGCCTGTCCATCATCACGGCGTTAGCTGCGGCGCTGACGCACGGCTTCGAACAGGCAGACGCCGCTCGCCACCGAGACGTTGAGGCTGGATACCGCCCCTGCCATCGGGATGCTCACCAGTTCGTCGCAATGTTCGCGAGTCAGGCGACGCATCCCCTTGCCCTCGGCGCCCATCACCAGCGCCATGGGGCCGGTCAGCTTGGCCTGATAGAGGTCGTGGTCTGCCTCGCCGGCGGTGCCGACTATCCAGACACCGCGCTCCTGCAGCTCGCGCAGGGTGCGCGCCAGGTTGGTGACCTGAATGAGCGGCACCACTTCGGCGGCGCCACAGGCGACCTTGCGCACTATGGAGGTCAGGCCCGTGGCCTTGTCCCGCGGCACTATCACCGCATGGACCCCTGCCGCATCGGCGCTGCGCAGGCAGGCGCCGAGGTTGTGCGGGTCAGTCACCCCATCGAGCACCAGCAGGAAGGGCTGGGCTTGTCGCGAGGCCAGGCCGTCCAGCAGGCTAGCCAGATCGTGCTCGGCCAGCTTGGGCGCCTCTATCACCTTGGCCATGATGCCCTGGTGATTGTTGCCTTCCGCCTTGTCATCCAGGGTCTTGCGGTTCACGCTCTGCACCTTGATGCCGAGGGATTCCAGCTCGGTCAGCAAGGGTTGCAGCCGGTCGTCATCACGGCCCTTGAGGGCCCATACCTCGATGAAACGCTCCGGGGTGCGCTCAAGCAGCGCGGATACAGCGTGAATGCCGTATATCAGTTCTGTACTCATTTAGTGCTCTTGGTCTTGTCGCGAGCCTTCTTGCTCGGTCGTCTGTTGCTGGGCTTGGCACGGCCACCCTTGTCGGATTTGCCGATCTCCTTGCCCTCTTTGCGTTTCTCGTGGCGCTGGGCGCTCTTGGCCTTCTCTTTCTTGATCTCGGCCTGCTTGCGCGCCATCTCCTTGGCGTTCTTGCCGGTGGCCTGGAGCGGCTCTTCCACCATTACGAAGTCGATCTTGCGATCGTCCAGGTTCACGCCCATCACCTTGACGCGCACCTTGTCACCCAGACGGTAGCGACGGCGGAAGTTCTCGCCGATCAGCTGCATGTGCAGGGGATCGAACTGGTAGTAGTCGTTGGTGAGGGTGCTGACGTGCACCAGACCGTCGATGTGGATATCCGCCAGGCGAACGAAGAAGCCGAAACCGGTGACACTGGCGATGACGCCGTCGAAGTCGTCACCCACGTGATCCAGCATGTACTCGCACTTGAGCCAGTCGGCCACGTCGCGGGTCGCATCGTCGGCACGGCGCTCGGTCATGGAGCAGTGCTCGCCCATGGGATCCACTTCTTCCAGCTGGTAGTGGTAACCACCGCTCGGAGTCCACTTGTGGCGCAGGTTGCCCTGCTGCTCCTTGGCCGTCTGGTACTTGATGGCGCGGTGCAGAATGAGGTCAGGGTAACGACGGATCGGCGAAGTGAAGTGGGCGTAAGACTTCAGCGCCAGACCGAAGTGACCTATGTTGTCGGCCTGATAGACCGCCTGGCGCATGGAGCGCAGCAACATGGTGGAGAGCAGCTCCGCATCCGGGCGCCCTTCAAACTTGGCGGCCAGCTCGGCGAAGTCCTTCGGCTCGGGCTCGAGGCCCCCCTTGAGCTCCAGGCCCAGTTCGGCCAGGAAGTCGCGGAAACCGGTCAGGCGCTCTTCGCCCGGGCGGTCGTGCACCCGGAACAGGGCAGAGGCTTCGTTCTTCTCGATGTAGCGGGCGGCCGCCACGTTCGCCTGGATCATGCACTCTTCGATGATCTTGTGGGCGTCGTTGCGCACCAGCGGCACTATCTGGTCGATCTTGCGCTGGGCGTTGAAGATGAAGCGGGTCTCCTCGCTCTCGAACTCCACGGCGCCACGCTGGTGACGGGCGTGCTTGAGCGCCTTGTAGAGGTTGTTCAGCTCTTCGATGTGACCCACCAGCGGCTCGTACTGCTGACGCAGCTTGGGCTCGCCATCCAGGATCCCCGCCACCTTGCTGTAGGTCATGCGGGCATGGGAGTTCATCACTGCTTCGTAGAACTTGTAACCGGACATGCGGCCGGCGGCGGAGATGGTCATCTCGCACACCATGCAGAGGCGGTCAACCTGCGGGTTCAGAGAGCAGAGGCCGTTGGAGAGCACCTCCGGCAGCATGGGCACCACGAACTCGGGGAAGTAGACGGAGTTGCCGCGCTGATAGGCTTCGGCATCCAGTGCAGTACCGGGCTTCACATAGGCGGAGACGTCCGCGATGGCTACCCACAGGCGCCAGCCGCCACCACGCTTGGCTTCACAGAAGACGGCGTCATCGAAGTCGCGGGCATCTTCCCCGTCTATGGTGACCAGCGGCAGGGCGCGCAGATCGATGCGACCCTCTTTGGCCTTCTCCGGCACCTGCTCGCCCAGACCGGCAACCTCCTTGGTCACCTCTTCCGGCCAGGTGTGCGGGATGCCGTGGGTGCGCAGGGCGATCTCGATCTCCATACCAGGGGCCATGTTCTCGCCCAGCACGTCCAGCACTGTACCGACCGCATTGATGCGGGAGGTGGCGCGCTGGGTGATGCGAACGACGACCACCTGACTCTGGCGGGCCCCCTTGTTCTCCCCTTCCGGGATGATGATGTCCTGACCGATGCGGCTGTCATCCGGCACCACGAAGCCAACGCCGTTTTCGACGAAGTAGCGACCGACGATGTCAGCCTCGCGGGCCTTGAGCAGGCGCACCAGACGCGCTTCCTGACGACCCTTGCGGTCGATCTCGGTCGGCTGCACCAGCACGTAGTCGCCGTGCATCAGTCGCTGCATCTCGCGGTTGTTCAGGAAGAGATCCGATCCACCACCCTCGGGGCGCAGAAAACCGAATCCATCTTTGTGGCCGAGCACATAGCCTTTCACCAGATTCAGGCGATCCGGCAGGGCATAACATTGGTTGCGAGTGAATACCAGTTGCCCATCACGCTCCATGGCGCGCAGACGACGGCGCAAGGCTTCCAACGGCTCTTCGTCGGTCAGCTTGAGGACCTTGGCCAACTCTTCCCGGGACATGGGTTTTTCATGGCCCTTGATGAGTTCCAGCAGCATCTCGCGACTGGCGATGGGGTTATCGTATTTTTCGGCCTCGCGTTGGAGGAAAGGATCTTTTTGAGACATAAGCAGGCCTTAGGGTAGGTAGTAACGCAGACATTATATCGAAGGGGGGAGCTAATGGCATCCATCGACTGCCTTTTGCCCAATCTCTCTGTCATACTGGGCAAAGTTTGCAGGTATGTGAGACTCGGAACTCATGAGCAAGGACTCGTTCGCCCAATCGGCCGCCTATTTGAAACAGGCGGTCCCCCTGATGATCAAGTATCAAATCCCCACCACACCGAACAATTACCACCTCTGGTACAACTACGTCTCCGGCGCCATGCCCGAGCTGAACAACGCCGTCGATCATGCCATAAAACTGCAGGGCACCTTCTCCCTCACCACCTGTGAGCGTCTCTATCACCAGCATCTGGCCAGCCAGGACGAACAGCAGATGGAGGCCATGAAGCTCAATCTGGTCGCCATGGCCAACGAGCTCGGCCACTCCATGCAAGATGCGCTGGTCGACACCGGCCAGTTCCAGGCGATGCTCGACAAGAGCTTCGACAAGTTGAGCCTCATCGATGACGAGGGGCTGAGCCTGGACGACACCATGGCCATCTTGCGGGAGCTGGTGCGCGAGTCGCGGGACGTGCGCATGTCCACCCTGCACTTTCGCAACCAGCTAAGCAGCGCCGAGAAGGAGATCAAGGAGCTCAAGGCGGCGCTGAACGAGACGCGCAAGATGGCCACCGAGGACGCTCTCACTGCCCTGCTCAACCGCCGCGCCTTCGATCTGGAGATGGACAGCCTGATCCGCAACAAGCAGCCCTTCTCGTTGATCATGACCGACATCGATCGTTTCAAGAACTTCAACGACGAATATGGCCATTTGCTGGGGGATCAGGTGCTGCGCATCGTCGGCAAGCGGCTGCGGGAAGTCAGCAAGGAGGGCATCACTGCCTATCGGCTTGGGGGGGAAGAGTTTGCCCTGCTGGTGCCGGGCCGGGCTCTGGCACTGACCCGCCAGATGGCGGAGAGCCTGCGCCGGGTCATAGAGCGGATGTCGCTGCTGGATCGCAAATCGGGCCGGCGCATCGATCACATCACCGCCTCCTTCGGTGTGGGGGAATACAATGGCCAGGAGACGGCGGACGCCCTGATAGAGCGTACCGACAAGCTGCTCTACAAGGCCAAGGAGCTCGGTCGCAACCGGGTGATGCCGCTCCCCTCCTGAGCGCGTCAGACACAAAAAAAGGCCGGTCAATGACCGGCCTTTTTCATTGTTCCGCTGCTGGCTCAGAGGCTTTTCAGCTTCTCTTCCGGCAACGCCAGCTCATCGTTGTGGTTGACGCCGATGCCGCGCTCCAGCACGTGGCGGGCGATGGCATGAGCCTCTTCCAGGGAGTGCATGCTGTAGGTACCGCACTGGTATTCGTTCAGCTCGGGGATCTTTCCCTGCTCCTGCACTGTCAGCACATCGCTCATGGCAGCCTGCCAGGCCGCGCCCACGCGGGCCTCGTCCGGCGCGCCGATCAGGCTCATGTAGAAGCCGGTACGGCATCCCATGGGGGAGATGTCGATGATCTCGACCCCATTGCCATTGAGATGATCACGCATGAAACCGGCAAACAGATGCTCGAGGGTGTGGATGCCACGCTCGGAGAGGATCTCCTGGTTAGGCACGCAGAAGCGCAGATCGAACACGGTAATGGTGTCCTTGTTCGGGGTCTGCATGGTCTTGGCCACCCGGACTGCCGGGGCTGCCATGCGGGTATGGTCGACGGTAAAACTGTCCAATAACGGCATTTCTGACTCCTGATTGGTTACGAGAACCAGCCCCCGCTGGGGAGCCGATCCTTGCATTGTCGATACTGGGCGCCGTAGCGTTGAGCACGGGCCTCCACCTTGCGGGAGACCTTCATCAGCCACCCCTTGCTGCGGTAGCTGCCACGCCGGTAGCCACCCCAGCCTTCGTGATAGTTGAGATACTGGCCATAGGCATCCCACTTGGAGGTGCCGTTGAGCCGCTGTGCCTTGTTAGTGTACCAGCCCATGAAATCGATGGCGTCGGCGAAGTCGTCGCGATCGCTCCAGCCGTTGCCTGTCTCACGCTGGTAGTCGTCCCAAGTCTCATCCTTGACCTGGGCATAACCGTAAGCAGAGCTGGCACGCCCGGTCGGGATGAAGAGAAAGTATTGCATCGGCGGCTGGGCATCGTGCACGAAGGAGGACTCCTGATACATCATGGCCATCACCACATGCACCGGGGTCCCCCACTTCTCGTTCATCTTGAGAGCCGCCTTGTGCCACTCCGGCTTTTCCCGAAAGATCTGGCACAGGTTTTCCGGCTGGGCCGGTGGCCGGGAACTGCAAGCAGTCAGCGCCATCAGCAGGCCTGCCGCCACCACGAGACGCATCCCTGACATCAAGGGGCTTGCATCTTCGTGCTCTTGGTCGTTTCGAGGCACATCCATCACATCAAATCGCGTCTTCGTTCTCTTCGCCGGTACGGATGCGAATGACACGCTCCACCTCGCAGACGAAGATTTTGCCATCCCCGATCTTGCCGGTGCGGGCGGTGTTCTGGATCGCTTCCAGACAGGCGTCTAGCTCTTCGTCCTGCACCACCAGCTCTACTTTCACCTTGGGCAGGAAGTCGACCATGTACTCGGCACCGCGGTAGAGCTCGGTGTGGCCCTTCTGGCGGCCGAAGCCTTTGACTTCGGAGACCGTCATGCCGTTGATGCCGATCTCGGCCAGGGCTTCGCGCACATCGTCCAGCTTGAACGGTTTGATGATGGCTTCAATCTTCTTCATGGTGACTCCTTACCAGTTCTGTTTACCGAACCCGGACGTAATGGGGTAGCGGCGATCCTTACCAAAGTTGCGAGCCGTGATGCGGGGCCCGACGGCAGCCTGACGGCGCTTGTACTCGTTGAGATCCACCAGACGGATCACCTTGCGCACCACGGCTTCTTCGAAGCCCTCCGCCACCATGTCGGCGACCGAAGCGTCTTCTTCCACATAGCGCTTGAGGATGGCGTCCAGAATGTCGTAGGGAGGCAGGCTGTCCTGATCCACCTGATCCGGTGCCAGCTCTGCCGAAGGGGGACGATCGATGACTCGCTGCGGGATCACGTAATCGACCGAGTTGCGATATTCGCACAGCTTGAAGACCAGAGTCTTGGGGACATCTTTGAGCACGTCAAAGCCGCCCGCCATGTCACCATACAGGGTGGCATAACCGACCGCCATCTCGCTCTTGTTGCCGGTGGTCAATACGATGCGGCGACGCTTGTTGGAGAGTGCCATCAAGAGCACGCCACGGCAGCGAGCCTGCAGGTTCTCTTCGGTGGTATCCCGGGCCGTCCCTTCAAACAGCGGCGCCAGCTGGGTCATGAAACCTTCAAACATGGGCTCGATGGAGATGATGTTGAACTCGACCCCCATCCTTTCTGCCTGTTCCTTGGCATCTTCCACGCTCATCTGGGCTGTGTAGCGGAACGGCATCATCACCGCCTGCACCTTGTCCGCACCTATGGCATCGGCCGCGATGGCGAGCGTCAGGGCGGAGTCGATGCCACCGGAGAGGCCCAGCACTGCCCCCTGGAAGCCGTTCTTGGTGACGTAGTCATGCACCGCCAGCACCAGCGCCTGATAGGTCTCGGCCAGGGGCGCCAACTGCGCTGCAGGTTCCCGCTCTTTCAACGGCTGACCGTCGACAAAGCGCACCAGCGCCAGCTCTTCGGCAAAGGGGGCCAGCTTGTGAGTCAGCTCGCTCTGACCGTTGAACACCTTGGAACAACCATCGAAGATCAGTTCGTCCTGACCACAGACCTGATTGAGGTAAACCAGCGGCAAACCGGTCTGCTCGCAACGCTCGGCCATCAGCTCGCGGCGGATCCAGGGTTTTTCCTGATCATAAGGGGAGGCATTGATGGTGAGCAGCAGCTCGGCACCGGCCGCCTTTGCCGCGAGTGCCGGGCCCGGTTGCCACAGATCTTCGCAGATGAGCAGCCCCAACTGGTGGCCACGGAACAACACCACACAGGTATCGCTCGCCGCGGTGAAGTAACGCTTCTCGTCGAACACCCCGTAGTTGGGCAGATCCTGCTTGAAGTAGCGGGCGATGAGCTTGCCCTGCTCATAGAGGGAAGCTGCGTTGTAGAGCGCCTCTCCTTCACGCCAGGGGTGGCCCACCAGAATGGCACAACGACCCTGCCAGGCCGCGACACGAGCCAAAGCAGCCTCCACCCGTATCATCAGATCGCTGCGCAGCAGCAGATCCTCAGGCGGGTAGCCGGTCAGCGCCAGCTCGGAGCAGACCAGCAAATCGGCTCCTTGCTGGTCGGCCTCTGCGGCGGCAGCCAGCACCTTGTCACAGTTATCTTCGATGGCGCCTACCGTCAGATTTAACTGGGCAAGCATCAGAGAGAGGGCTTTTGCCATGGCGATGCATCTTGAATTCGAAAATGATGGGGAATGATAAAGAAAAGGCGCTGGCTGTGCCAGCTCAACACTTGGCCTTTGCGCTGGTGTTCTGGCTGCCTGGAGATAAGATGTAACTAATCGAGGGAGATATTTGCCATGATCAAGGATGTGAAAGGATTCACCCTGCTGGAACTGATGATAGCGGTCAGTCTCGGGGTCATCTTGCTCGGGATTGGGGCTCCGGCCATGTCGAGCCTGCTCAATGAGAATGCCTTGAAGTTTGAATCGCGTACTCTCTTGAAATATCTGCGCTTTGCCCGCAGCCAGGCCATCGACAACCAGCAATCAGTCACCGCCTGCCTGGCCAATGCCAGCGACAACTGCGTCACTGCCAACCCGACTCAGTTGCTGGTATTCGTCGATAATGATGCTCCGGCAGACAACATCCTGAATAACAGCGATCAATTTCTGGCCAGAACCGCTACATTTGCCGGAACACTGACAATCTCCAACAATCGGATTTCCACCACCTTCAGCCCGGATGGCACCAGCCTCGGCAGCAATGCCACTATCAGTCTCTGCAGCTCAGGCAATGCCCAAGTCAACTTGGTCATTGCCCAATCGGGACGCTCCAGCCAGTCAACCCAGGCCAACGTCTGCCCCTGAAAACGTCGGCTCACTAGCGTAACTGGCTGGCGTCCTGCTGCTGTCCCTCTTTTGACTGAAACTTATCCCCCAGCGGGCGGCACTCCAACAGGGTCTTCACCGGCTGTACTGCCCCGTCGACCTCATACCCTTTCCTCTTGAATTTCTCGTGCACGGCCTGGGGAGAAGTATCCGTCACAGGACCATGCAACACGACTCGCTGTCCATTCGCCAGCTCGGCGTAGCACTTCATGTCCTCCGCCAGCGCCGCTCCCGATAACAACAGACTCAGGCCCAACACCGTGCTCAGTGATTTCATTGCGCCTCTCCTTCATACAGGTAAATTTTCTTGGGCGACATGTCCATTTCCGCCTCTTCCGCGCCCTGGTTGCACTCCCCGGCACCAGTACAGCGCTCCGGCTCACCGTCACCCTCGTCCTTGAGAATCACCTCCTCCCCAACACCTCCTCCAATGATACGGACCTTGGCATCATCCCCTGCATGCACCACCAGATCATCCGCTACCTTGTTTTGCACTTCCACGTAGCGCTCCGGCGTTTCATTGCCGTCGAGATCGACCACATAACGGAAGGAGCTGCCATAGTGCATGTCCACCATATACTGACGCGCCGCACCTATGGACTGAATGGTGCATTGCTGGAAGGACTGCACCTGCGGCAGGAACGAGGTGAAGTAAAGCTTGCCCTGCAACACCACGCCCGCCCCCATGGACTTCTCGCCGGGTTCGTTCAACCAGTTGACCCAACCCTTGGCGGTGGTGATGCCCGCCTTGGTTGCCAGAATGCCATCGCTGGTCGTCTGTGCCGACAAGGGGTCTGAGGTCACGTCGTAGAGATCAGTAATCAGAATGGGATTTCTGGCCTGTGCTGTGGTCGCACGAGGCATGACATCGTAATCACGCAGCATGAAATAACCATTGCGGACGGTCGCCTCCGAGGAGGGACGATTGCGATCACCACTGCCAATCAGCACCGCATCAAAGGGACGATCCTGATAGGAATAGACAGTATTCCCCCCCACCACTGTACGTGTCACTTCCTTGTTGATGGTGCGCACCACTATGGGTTGCGTAAAGAAGCGGCGATCGGCGGCCTGAGTGCCGTCGGATCCCAGACTGGCAAATTTGAATACCCGCCAATCTGACTTAGTGGCATTCGGGAGATCCATTCGCCAGATATTGCCTCCGGTATCCCCCGCATAGATGCGGTCGATCTTGCCATCACCATCGCTATCGAGGGTCGCCACCGACCCCGGCATGCTGTCGGTCATCCCTGTGACCTGGAGATTGGTGGTTGAGGTGGCTGCCGGGGTCGCACTGAACACCAAGGCCCCTGTCTCAGCGTTGACGATATAGATCCCCCTGCCCATGCTGTCATTCGCCCCCACCCCCTGGGCACTCTTGTTCACATCATAACCGCCAGCAAAGATAAGGACGGGCGTGGTGACTCCTGGCACAAAGGCGACTTCAGGCACCGACCAGGTCAGCCCCAGCTCGCCGAAGCCCGTCGTTTGGGAGTTCAGACGCCATTTCAGCGTTGGGGTATTGGGGCTGGAGATATCAAAGGCATAATAGGCCTTTCCACCGCTTCTCAATCCGGTGAACACCCAAACAAAATCATTCTCGGAAGATTTCAACACCCCATTGCGATTGGCATCTTTGATAAGGGCGACAGGAGAGGAGTCAACACCATAAATATGCTCCGCAGATTCGGCGTTGATACGCAATGCCCTCTGGTTGGGCAAGAACTCATAGGGAATGGCGGCCCAACTCTCATCTATGGTGCTGCCCATATCCTTGAACATATGAAGGAAACCCGCATTGGTCCCAAACAAGATCCGCAAATCAGGCGCATCGGCCGGGTTGCCGGATTGAGGGCCATAGTTCAACACCAGCGGCCGAGAATGCAGAGGGTCTCCCATGATGTGGCTGCGTATCAGGGTCGACGTATCAAAATCTTCGTCGTCGACATCCAACCCCTTGGTCCAGTCGATCAGTGAATCGAGTTCTGTCGTACTGCCTGCCTGCATGAAAGTCATGAGCGCCGCCTCACTGCCCGCCTGCGTCACCAGATTTGCCTTGGTGAGCGCATCGAGCCGATTCTGGGCATTATTGATGACATAAAGACTGCGGGTGCTTTTTCCCGCCAGCATCTCTTGTGCCCCACCTTCAGCTACTTTGTTGCCATCACGACTTGATGACCAGAAGGTCTGGGCGCTGTCGATGATAGTGCCATCAAACTTGATGGCGGGCAGACCTCGGCTATCCGCGACATAACCGTCCGGAGAAAATACCAGTTTCTTCAGATTGCCCCGCCATCTGGGCCCATCGTCCGGCTCAAACATGGCGTAATAGATGTTATTGAGACTACGGGTCCGGTCGAAATTGTTGCTGGCAATCGCAGGGGACACCAGTGAGGTATTGATGCGCAGGATCGCCAGCAAAGAGGCCTTTAGCGCATCGGTCAAGGCTGAGGCATCGGTCGCTGGGTAGTACTCACCACCTCCCCGTCTGGCCGTCTCCGCCAGCAGATTACCCGCCCCCGAGATGGCTTCATCACCGAATCCAACGGTGAAGGTGGTCACAGTCTGGGTCCCTGGTGAAACAGCATTGACATCCTTGTGCTTCATATAACCGGCCAAGGCAGCCAGATAGCTGCTGGACCTGTTCCCTGAACCATAAGAAACGGCAGTCCCGTAAGCCGCTTTTTCATCGCTGGACAATGTAGTTATCAGTCCCTGGACAAGGGTATTCGCATCACCGTCCTGGGTCGGCTCTCCATCGGTGATGTAAATGACATAACCGTTGTTTGAGCAGTTATCATAGGGGGCTTGATAGGTGCCTGTCGGGCTTTCGGCGGTCGTATCTCTCGGGCTACCTTGCAGTCCATATACAACGTCCTTGCCCCCAAAGAATTGATATGCCTCACTCAACGTCTCGCATAGCGGTGTATTGGTACTGGCGGTCAAACCTTCAACCCGGTCCAGCAGGTCCTGCTCCCCCGTCTTGCCATTTGCCAGGGTAATCTCACTGCCTAATATATCCCTGACAATGCGTCCACCATTATTATCACTATCATCATTTCTATTAAAGATAGCCAGACCGAAGTCCACCCCTGGCGTGGATGAAATCAAGCCTTTCACTGCATCTTTGGCAATACGGAGTCGAGATTCCACTGAGTATCCGGTTGGGCCATGATACCAGCGGATATAATTGGCAGAATAAATGGTCACAGCCGTATTGCTGGCATTGACGGCATTGTTTTTATTGGTCGTATAAAACCACTCGCCGTTTCTGGTACTATCCTTATCTACTGGATAACCAGCCCCGACCGTCCAGCTACCGCTATAGGGGTTGGCCGGGTTGCTTGCCGTGATATCCTGCTTGCAATCTACCAGATTGATATTGCTCTCTTGATCACCACTGAGCGAATTCCATTCACCTCGCCCTCGTCCTGGTGGGTTACCACTCGTCACCTCATAACTCCACATTTGTGACTGAAAATAACCAATATTCGACAATGGCGTTTTTGAAGTCGCACAGGCATTCAGCTTGTCGGAGAATCGCCTACTGGTGGTGATCGCAGGAACACTTCCATCCGTTGAAAAATAGATATATTTTTTGCTATTACTGGAATCTGGGTCATTACTCAGGGCGGGATATACCGTAGCCGGATTATAGGCCTCTTTGATCTGCTCCATGGTGTCTCTCATGCTGCCCGAGTTATCGAATATCAGCAGCACCTTGGGGCGAAAGTCCCCCGCCTTGTTGAAGTCATAAATAAAAAGCTCGGTGTCATCGGCTCTCGTCGATGTAATGCCCAAAACAAGGCTACACCAGCATAAAATCACTCCAAGTCGTCGTAACCACATATCCTTCGCTCCTATTCGGTGAGCAGTGGTTGTTCTACACCCGCAATCCAAGTCAACGGGCGAACATATTTGCCATAGTTCACATTGGCCTGCAGCTCGACATACTTGCACGCAGGAATCACATTGTTGCTGCTGGCGTCAACCTTGCGCTTGCAGACGGTTTCGGTGCGATTGGTAAGAGCGACAGCCGCCGAAGCATTGCTGCTATTGACGCTGATCGCCGCACTGGCCCCCAGAGTGGAGCCCATGCCGGCAATCACAGTCGATATGTTGTTGCTCTGCATCGCGGCTTCGATGATGCCTTCGAGACGGTGTTCCGCCTGGCG
Source organism: Aeromonas rivipollensis (assembly GCF_037811135.1). Taxonomy (NCBI): domain Bacteria; kingdom Pseudomonadati; phylum Pseudomonadota; class Gammaproteobacteria; order Aeromonadales; family Aeromonadaceae; genus Aeromonas; species Aeromonas rivipollensis. The sequence continues at coordinate 3,876,132 of NZ_CP149130.1, forward strand.
GAAGCTGGCAGACGAGCCTGCCATCTTGAGGTCTTGCCCCGAAGATTGCATCACCACCACGGCAATCAGGGTCAGGGGCACCAGGATGATCAGGGCGACGATCAGAGCCACACCGCGCTGGGATCTCATGCTCCACCTCCCACTATTACCGCAGGATTGCGCAGCGATACGCTGGTTTCCAGTAACAGGCGGCGGAAACCATCTCCATTGCCGGAGACACTGACGCTGCCAACCTGATAGACATTGTTATTTACATAACTGCTGGACGCTTGCAGTGAACGCACCAAGATAAAGATACGGGCCGCTACAACGCGCCCCTCGCTCCATTCCTGTTCGGTGACATTCGCGGTTGCCACATAGCGATCGATGACACCATCCGATACTGGGCTGTCGTCGACACCAAACAGTACCGTCATTCTTTCAATCCCCTCGGCCATGGGGCCGGTGATCAATACCGAACCACCATTCGCGGTCAGGTAACGCTTTCTCAATTCAGGGTTGCCTGCTGCATTGGGAGAAAGGTAATAGATAAAGTGCTGATATTCCCAGAGCTGACGCTCCGGCGTCATAGCGGGGACCGTTTCTCCCCCCTTGAACATCTGGGCGGCCTGGGTCGTCGTGGCGAGATAAAAGCGATTGCCAGTCGCGGCGGCATCCGCCAGCGGAAGACCAATCAGCCGCTTGATGCTGATGACATCCGTATTGGCGATACGCGATGCCACAGGGATACAAGAAAATGCACCACCAGCAATGGCCCTATTGTTGTCTACTCGGGCGACCCAGAGCCCTCGGTTCGTTCCCACACTGGGTGGCAAGCTGCCTCGTCCCAGATTGTCCATACAATCATTTGCCGCAAGCACCGTTGAACCACTACTTAAGGTCACACCCTGCCCAGTTGCCATAGGCGAACCTGTATAGTCCCCCCAGAAGCCGGCCCATTTCAGATCCTGGGTGAGCAGGCGCATGGCGATACGGCCATTTTCCTGCAACTCGCTCTGATCGAAGGCATCTTCAGTGGTGGCACGGGAAGCTACAAATATGCTCAGGCCACCGCCAATCAGAAACACCCCGATCAGCATGGCGATCAGCCACTCGACCAAGGTAAAACCACGGGCGTTCATAAGGTGGTCGTCAGCACGAACTGACGCCTCTGCCGATCTGCAGCATTCCCCAGTCCACAGCTGTTGCGCACGGCGGTCACTGCATCGGCGCCATCAGACAGAGACTCACGGCCGCGCCAGAAGATCCCCACCGTCAGGCTGTTGTTGGCCCCGCGGATCACGCAGCCGACCGGAGCCTGCAAAGATGACGCTGATCCAGACACGGCGGAGCCAAGCAGAGACTGTTGCCAATAGAAGAGATCCAGCGCCTGCCGCTCGGTCCTGCTGCAATCCGACATGGTGCCATTGCTGTTGGCACAACTGGGCATGTTCAGGATAGTGTTGCCGGACACGACTGTCGTGCCTTGGGCAGTCCAACTGTCCTGGTTGATCCTGGCACGCTCAACGAGGTCATTTGCCAGCCAGTTGGCAATGGTGCGCTGGCGGGCCTCATAGCCGGAAAACTTGGCCGTGGCCTGCATGCCAACCAAGCCCAACAGACCAAAGGAGAGCACAACTGCGGCTATCATCACTTCCAGCAGGCTGAATCCGGTCATCTGGTGACGGAGTTGTCGTTTCATCGGCTAGTCCCAGCAGGCGTCGTTGACGGTATCGCCGAGTCGGGTGGCGCTTCTGGTGCCATCCTGATCGATGGAGAAGATGATGCAGTCGCTATCGGAGCCTTGTGCGCCGGAAGCCGTGGCAAAGAGAATGAAAGTATTGGTTCCGGCAGAGATGACCAGATGGTAAAAGCCGGACTCGGAGTCGTCGGAGATATTCAGGTCGGCAGCGGAGGAGGTGTACCGATTGAAGTCCATAAAATAGGTTTCTTGTCTGTTGGCGGCATCCAACAGCATCTTTTTGGCATCAATACGGTGGCTGGCCAGCAGATAACGCTGATATGAGGGATAAGCAATGGTGCCAAGAATCGCCACTATGGCGACGACAATCATCAATTCAATGAGAGAAAAGCCTCGATAGAACCCAATCATATCCCATCCTTGGTGACTGGCGGTCTTGTTAGTCTAATGCCGGATAGGTCGCGACAACAAATCCGGCATCAGGAACATCACTCTTTATTCTTAGGCCATCCTGGCCACATTCAAATGATTCTAAGCTCGGGTGGCACCTCGAATACCACGTTCTCTTCACGACCCGGGTGTTCGGTCACTATCTTGCCACCCAGCTCGCGCAGACGGGCGATGACATTCTGCACCAGCACATCGGGAGCAGAGGCCCCTGCCGTCACCCCGATACGTTCGACACCGTCCAACCAGCCCGGCTCGATCATGGAGGCATCGTCGATAAGGTAGGCTCGCGCCCCCACCTTTTCGGCCAGCTCGCGCAGGCGATTGGAGTTGGAGGAGTTCCGTGAGCCCACTACCAGCATGGCGTCCACCAGCCCGGCCATCTCCCGCACCGCATCCTGACGGTTCTGGGTGGCGTAGCAGATGTCATCCTTGCGCGGCCCCTGGATCTTGGGGAAGTGCTTGCGCAGCGCATCGATGACGTCCGAGGTCTCGTCCACGCTCAGGGTGGTCTGGGTGACGAAGCAGAGATCATCCGGGTTCTTCACCTTGAGCTTGGCCACGTCCTCCGGTGTCTCCACCAGATACATGCCGCCTTCGCGATTCTCGTACTGCCCCATGGTCCCGATCACCTCGGGGTGACCGGCGTGCCCGATGAGCACGGCCTCTGAGCCCTTGCGGCTGGCGCGATGAACCTCCATGTGCACCTTGGTCACCAGCGGACAAGTCGCATCGAACACCTTGAGGGCACGGGACTTGGCCATCTCGCGCACCGTCTTGGCCACGCCGTGGGCGGAGAAGATGACGATGCTGTCGTCCGGCACCTCGTCGAGCTCCTCGACAAACACGGCTCCCGCATCTTTCAGCTTGTTCACCACGTAGCGGTTGTGTACCACCTCGTGACGGACATAGATGGGGGCACCAAATTTTTCCAATGCGCTCTCGACGATGCTGATGGCACGGTCGACACCGGCACAGAAACCACGCGGGTTAGCAAGCAAAATATCCATCAGCTCACCTTTTCCTCGTCATCCACGCCCAGGATCTCCACCTCGAACGTGACGGTGTGACCCGCCAGCGGGTGATTGAAATCGACCGTCACCGACATCCCTTCCACCGCCCTTATGATGCCGGGCAGCTCGCTGCCGTTTGGTTGGTCGAAGATCATGATAGTACCGACCTTGGGCTCCACTTCGGCACCGAACTTGGCGCGATCCAGGTGGTAGATGTTGTCGGGATTGGAGAGGCCGAAGGCCTGCTCCGGCGCCAGCGTGAAGCTCTTGCTCTCCCCCTGACTAAGCCCAAGCAGGCACTGCTCGAAGGTGTCGGTCAGGCTGCCATCCCCCATCCGCAGGCGGGCAGGTTTGCCGTGCAGCGCCGTGCTGTCTGCCACAGAGCCGTCTTCCAGCTTGATGGAGAAATGGAACAGTACGCTGCTGTCAGCGCCTATGGCCTGGCTCATGCCGCCTCCTTCTGTTTTTCGGAGCGAAAACCTTCCAGCACTATCATGGCGGCACCGATGAAGATGAAGCTGTCCGCCAGGTTGAATGCGGGCCAATGGGAGCGCTGCCAGTAGAAGTCGAGAAAATCGACCACGTGGCCCAGCACCAGGCGATCAAAGACGTTGCCAAGGGCTCCGCCGATGATGAGCGAATAGGCGATGCCGCTCCAGCGCTGGGTGACCGACTGCTTTCGCAACCAGTGCGTCAGCAGCCCACAGATGGCAAACGCCAAGACCGCGAAGAACCAGCGCTGCCAGCCCCCCTGATCGGCCAGGAAGCTGAACGCTGCGCCCTTGTTGTAGACGTGCACCAGGTTGAAGAAGGGGGTGATCTCCACCCCCGGATAGCCAAACGGCAGCAACTTGACCACGGCGAGCTTGCTCGCCTGGTCCAGTACGAAAGCCAGCACCGCCAGCCACAGCCAACGCAGGCCCGTTTTGTTATGAAGAGCGTTATTGGTCATGTTCATCAGGCAAATTGACGCGTTTCGCCGTCACCCTCGACGTTGGTGACACAGCGGCCACAGATCTCTTCGTGACCCGCGATGGTGCCCACGTCTTCCACATGGTGCCAGCAGCGGTCGCACTTGGCGGCAGCAGACTGGGCCACGTTCAGCCACAGGTCATCGCGCTCGGTCGCAACGGCACCTTCCGGTGCTGTGTCAGCCACCACCACCTTGGCCTTGGAGGTGAGCAGCACGAAGCGCAGCTCATCGGCCAGAGCATTCAGGCGCATTGCCAGCTCGGGCTTGGCGAACAGGGTCAGCTCGGCCTGCAGGGAGCCACCGATGCGCTTCTCGCCACGGGCGGCTTCCAGTGCCTTGTTCACTTCACCACGCACTGTGAGGATCTCGGCCCAGAAGTCGTCGTTCAGCACTTCGCCCGCTTCCAGCCCGAACAGGCCGTCGTACCACTCTTCGGTGAACACGAACTCGCCACGCTCACCCGGCAGCAGTGCCCAGATCTCGTCGGCGGTGAAGCTCATGATGGGCGCCATCCAGCGCACCATGGCCTCGGCGATGTGATAGAGGGCGGTCTGGCAGGAGCGACGGGCCAGGCTGTCCGCCTTGGCGGTGTACTGACGGTCCTTGATGACATCCAGATAGAAGGAGCCCATCTCGATGGAGCAGAACTGCATCAGTTTCTGGGTCACGCCATGGAAGTTGTACTCATCGAACGCTGTCACTATCTCGGCCTGCACCGCCTTGGCACGGCCCACGGCCCAACGATCCACCACCACCATGTCGGCAGGCGCCACCATGTCGGTCGCCGGATTGAAGCCGTTCAGGTTGGCCAGCAGGAAGCGGGCGGTGTTGCGGATGCGACGGTAGGCGTCGGCAGAGCGCTTGAGGATCTCGTCGGAGACGGTCATCTCGCCGGTGTAGTCGGTGCTCGCAACCCACAGACGCAGGATGTCGGCACCCAGCTTGTTCATCACATCTTGGGGGCTGACCACGTTGCCGATGGACTTGGACATCTTGCGGCCCTGACCATCCACGGTGAAGCCGTGAGTCAGCACCTGGTTGTAGGGGGCCTTGTCTTTCATGGCCACACCGATCATCAGGGAGGACATGAACCAGCCGCGGTGCTGGTCAGAACCTTCCAGATACATGTCGGCCGGGTTGCCGTTGAACTCGGGACGGGCGTCTACCACTGAGGAGTGGGTCGAGCCTGAGTCGAACCAGACGTCCAGGGTGTCAGGCACCTTGTCGTACAGGTCGGCGTCGCCGCCCAGCAGCTCGGCCTTGTCCAGATCCCACCAGGCCTGGATGCCGGACTGCTCGACCCGCTTGGCCACCTCTTCCATCAGGCGCACTGATTCCGGGTGCAGCTCCTGAGTCTCCTTATGAACGAACAGGGAGATGGGCACGCCCCAAGTACGCTGACGGGAGATACACCAGTCAGGACGGTTCTCGACCATGGCCTGGATGCGGTTCTTGCCCCATGCCGGCACCCAGCCGCTCTGGCCGTGCTGGGCAATGCCATCTTTCTCGATGCGCTCGATCTCTTCCAGCGCACGCTTGCGCAGACCCTTCTGCTCCATGCTGATGAACCACTGGGGGGTGGCACGGAAGATGATCGGGGTCTTGTGACGCCAGCAATGCGGGTAGGAGTGGTTGAACACCTTGTGGTGCAGCAGGGCACCACGCTCGGTCAGCACCTCGACCACGGCCGCATTGGCCTTGAACACGTGCTGGCCGGCAAACAGCTCGGTATCCGGCAGGTAGACGCCGTTGCTGCCAACCGGGTTGGCCACTTCCAGACCGTACTTCTGACCGACCACGAAGTCTTCCTGACCGTGGCCAGGGGCTGTGTGCACGGCGCCGGTACCGGCATCCAGGGTGACGTGGTCACCCAGCACCACAGGCACGTCGAAGCTGTAGAAGGGGTGGTTGAAGCGCAACAGCTCGAGCGCCGCACCCTTGGCATAGCCCAGGTTGTGGAACTTCTCGATACCGGCTCTGTCCATCACGTCCTTGACCAGCTCGGCGGCCAGGATCAGGCGCTCGGGGTAGTCACCCTCCACCTGTACCAGGGCGTAGTCGAGATCGGCGTGCATGGCGATGGCGCGGTTGGCCGGCAGGGTCCAGGGGGTAGTGGTCCAGATCACGGCAGAGAGCGGGCCTTTGCCGGTGTGACCTTCAGGGCAGTCGAACTTGGCAGCCACTGTCGCCTCGTCGACGGCCTTGAAGCGCACGTCGATGGAGGGAGAATTCTTGTCGTAGTACTCCACTTCGGCTTCAGCCAGGGCGGAGCCGCAGTCGGTACACCAGTGCACCGGCTTGGAACCCTTGTGCAGGTGACCATTGGCGACGATCTTGGCCATGGAGCGGATGATGTTGGCTTCGGTGCCAAAGTCCATGGTCAGGTAGGGGTGTTCCCAGTCACCCAGCACGCCCAGTCGGATGAAGTCGGTCTTCTGCGCTTCAATCTGGGTCTTGGCGTATTTGCGGCACTCGGCGCGGAACTCGGCGGCGGAGACCTTCTCCCCCGGCTTGCCAACCATGCCTTCCACCTTCAGCTCGATGGGCAGACCGTGACAATCCCAGCCCGGCACATAGGGGGAGTCGAAGCCGGAGAGGCCCTTGGACTTGATGATGATGTCTTTGAGGATCTTGTTGACCGAGTGACCGATGTGAATGCTGCCGTTCGCGTAGGGAGGGCCATCATGCAGAATGAAAGAAGGCTTGCCCGCTTTGGCGCGGCGAATGGCGCCGTAAAGATCCTGATCGTACCAACGCTTGAGCATGTTGGGTTCGCGCTTGGCCAGATCGCCACGCATCGGAAACTCGGTTTCCGGCAGATTCAGGGTGTGTTTATAGTCGCTCATCAGTCCTGGGTTCCCTTCTTTTCTAAAAGAGTGCTGGGTAAATTGAATGGTGGCAGCCCGAACCAGGCTCGGGCCGCCATGGCATCTCGTTCGATCTGCTCTTTCAAGGCGGTGAAAGAGGCAAACTTCTGCTCTTCGCGCAGCTTGTGGCGAAGCAGCACCTTGACCTGCTGACCGTATAGATCACCAGAAAAATCAAATAGATGTACTTCCAATCTGGCTTGTGTACCGCTCAAGGTCGGCCGTACACCCACATTGGCGACACCGGGGAAGATCTTGCCGGAACATAACACTTCCACCGCGAACACGCCACCGACCGGGATCACCTGTCGTTTGAGCGCGAGATTGGCGGTAGGAAAACCGATGGTGCGCCCCAGCTTGTCGCCGTGGGCCACACGACCACTGATGGCATAGGGGCGGCCGAGCATCAGCTCCACCTCCGCCATCCGCCCCGCCTTCAAGGCCTCGCGCACCAGGGTGCTGCTGACCCGCTGGCGCTCGACCTGGAAGCTCTGGGTGCTGATCACCTCGAAGCCGAAGCGATGGCCCGCTTCCTCCAGCAGGTGGAAGTCCCCTTCCCGTCCCTTGCCGAAGCGAAAATCATCCCCCACCACCAGGTAGTGCACGCCGAGTTTCTCCACCAGCAACTGCTCGATGAAGGTGCTGGCGGCCTGTTCGGCGAAGCGGTGAGTGAACCGCACGCAGAGCATGCGATCTATCTGCATTCCCTTGAGCGCTTCGTACTTCTCTCGCCAACGGCTGAGGCGGGCAGGGGCGGCATCCCCCGCAAACAGCTCAAGGGGCTGCGGTTCGAACAACATGACGCAGGCGGGCAGGCCAAGCTGGGTGGCTTTCTCCTGCAGTCGGGCCAGCACCGCATGGTGGCCCTGATGAACCCCATCGAAGTTGCCTATGGTCAATACACAGCCCCGATGACGGGGCTTGATATTGTGAATGCCGCGAATGAGTTCCATCAGTGCCTTGTGCGTTGCTGCCATGGAAATCGGCGGATTATATATCAGGCAGCAGGCAGGGTCAGCCCTGCTGTTGAGCCGATTTCAGGTATCTGACCCGGAACCCGGGCGTCATCAGCCTCATTGCTGACCCGATTTCAGGTGTCTTGGCCTGACCCCCAGCACCAACAGGACTATTCCGTACAAGGCGCCCCCCAGGCTGAGCAGCAAGGTCAGCTCCAGACTGGCTTTGCCCATGCTCCAGGCTCCCCACTGGGCGAGATCCGGTGACAGATAGCCAAGCACGCCCCCCATCAGCACGGTCGCCACCAGCAGCTTGAGGCAGAACACGCCCGTGTTGCGGGAAGGGCGATAGACCGCCTGCTGATAAAGCCCCTTGAACAGCAGGGCCGCATTCAGGGTGCCGGAGCAGGCGGTGGCGAGCGCCAGCCCCACATAGCCAAGCGGGTAGATGAAGACGAGGTTGCACACCATGTTGGCCACCATGGCCATGATGCCGATCCGCACCGGGGTCCTGGTGTCCTGGCGGGCATAGTAGCCGGGGGCCAGCACCTTGATCAGCATCAGGGAAAGCAGCCCTGTGGTGGAGGCCAGCAAGCTGGCGCTGGACATGGCCACCTCGTGCATGCCGAACTCGCCGCGCATGAAGAGCACCCGCAGTATGGGCTCGCGCAATACGGCAATCCCCACCATGGCGGGCAGACCGAGCAGCATCACCATGCGCACCCCCCAGTCCATGGTGCGGGAGAAGTCGGCCGGATCCGCATCCACATGCTTCCTGGCCAGCGCCGGCAGGATCACTGTACTGATGGCGACCGCGAACAGGCCGAGGGGGAACTCCAGCAGGCGATCCGAGTAATAGAGATAGCTGATGGCGCCTGTCGCCAGGAAGGAGGCCAGCATGGTGTTGATCAGCAGATTGATCTGGCTGACCGAGACGCCGAACAGCGCCGGTATCATCAGGGTGCGGATCTTCACCACACCAGGATGGTGCCAACCCCACTTGGGCCATACCAGCATGTTGATCTGACGCAGGAAGGGGTACTGGAACAGAAACTGCACCAGGCCGCCGAGGAAGACACCGATCGCCAGCGCGATCTCGGGCCGCTCCAGCAACGGAGCTATCCACCAGGCTGCCGCTATCATGGTGAGGTTGAGAAACACCGGTGTGAAGGAGGAGACGGCGAAGCGGCCAAAGGTGTTGAGAATAGCCCCGGCCATGGCGGTAAAGGTGATAAACCAGAGATAGGGGAAGGTAATCTTGAGCATCAGGCTGGCCAGCTCGAACTTCTCGGCCGCCGGGCCACCGTGCAGCCAGTCCCAGAACCAGCCCCAGCCGAACAGCGCCGTCAGCACGCCTGAACCCAGCACCCCGAGCAGTGTGACTATGGTGACTATGCCGCCAAGGGTACCCGCCACCGCGGCCAGCAGCTCGCGAACGGCCTGCTCGTCACCGTTTTTCTTGTACTCCGTCATCACGGGCACGAAGGCCTGGTTGAAAGCCCCTTCGGCGAACAGCCGGCGCAAGAAGTTGGGAATGCGGTTGGCAAAGAAGAAGACGTCTGCGGCCACCCCGGCACCGAGCAGATTGGCGATGACCACATCGCGCACCAAGCCCATCACGCGGGACGCCAGCGTCATTCCGGACACTATCATGCCGGATTTGATCAATTTCTTACTCAAGACGAGGCCTCTGGAACTGTCAGAATGAAAAGAATGCTGCTAGAATCGGCCGACAGTTTAACCGTCTCCCAACTGACACACCACCGGGGGGCGGTGTTTATTTGCACAAATCATTTGACAATATGTGGTTGAGAAGGCATATTTCCGGGCCTTTTCAATACACTCGCTAAGACAGTTTTAGGAGTTTTACCTTGGCTAACATCAAATCTGCTAAGAAGCGCGCGATTCAGGCAGAAAAACGTCGTCAGCACAACGCCAGCCGTCGTTCCATGACCCGTACCTACCTGAAGAAAGTAATTGCTGCCATCGCCTCTGGCGACAAGGCTGCTGCCACTGCCGCTTTCGCTGTTGCTCAGCCGATCATGGATCGTATGGCGACCAAAGGCCTGATCCACAAGAACAAAGCTGCTCGTCACAAGAGCCGCCTGTCTGCCCAGATCAAAGCTATGGCTTAATCAGCTTCGGCTGAACAAAGCTAAAAAAACCGGCCTTAGTGCCGGTTTTTTATTTGGGTTCGCTGCAATACAACCTGTGCAACAATCCAATCATCTCTCGTACCTCATGGCTGCGCAGCGAATAGTAGACCGTCTGGGCCTCTTTTCGCGTCGCCACCAGATCATCGCGCCGCAACACCGCCAGGTGCTGTGACAGGGCCGATTGACTCAGTCCCAGCCGCTCGTTGAGTTCCCCCACCGACAGCTCTCTCTCCAATAACTGGCACAGAATGAACAAGCGCCGTTCATTGGCCAGCGCCTTGAGCAGGGTGACCGCACGTCCGGCATTCGCCTCCATCTCTTCCAACTGCATCGCATTCCCTCCCCTGCAAGACAGGAATCATACCCCCTGGCCCGTCGATTTAAAATGACAGGGTCGCCGGCTGAATGGTGGTGAAGTCCTCCTGACCGGCAAAGAGGAAGGAGAAATCACTCTCGCACACCCGCTTCACCGCCGGATGCTGGATCATCCGCTCGGCGAAGATGACGTAGTACTCCTCCATCAGATCCTGGGTCTCCCCGATCAGCATCACTTCCTCCCCCTCCAGGATCTCCTCCCTATAGATGGTCGGCGCCATGAAGATGCCCTGATTGAAGAAGCCAAACGCCTTCATCAGGGCCGCATCGTCGAATTCCCCCAGGATGCTGGGAGAGATGCCCTGCTGCTCGAACCACTGGGTCAGCTGGCGCCCCATGGCGGTACGACGGCCAGGAATGAGCAGCTTGCGCTCCTCCAGGCAGGCGGGAAAAGGCTTTTCGGGCAGCGGCGCCTTGCAGAAGAAGCTGACGCCGCAGCCCCCCAGCCGCTTGGAGAGCAGGCCGGCATGCTGGCTGGAGTCCACCGGGCAATCGGAGAGGATCATGTCGAGCTTGTGCTCGCTCAGTTGCTCAAGGAGCAGCTCGTGGGTTGATTCGAAACAGCGCAGATGGATGGAGCCGTCGTTGGGGATGACGGAGAGCAGCACCCGGCTGGCGAGGCGCTTGGAGAGTGCATCGGCGATGCCGACGTCAAACAGGATCTGGCTCTCCTTGCGGTAGTTGACGATATCCAGCATCTCGTAGGAGAGGCTGAACATCTTGTCGGCATAGCGAAACACCAGTTGGCCCAGTTCGGTGGCCTCGAGGGAACGCCCCTTGCGGATCAACAGCTTGCCGCCGAGACGCTGCTCCAGCAGTTTGATCTGACCGGTGACTGTCTGGGGAGTGAGGAACAGGGCTTCCGCCGCCTGGGTGACGGAGCCCTTCTTCTGAGTCATCCAAAAATAGTAGAGGTGGTTGTAATTAAGGTGTGACATCCGATGGGGTTCCCGCGCTGCGCGGGCTCCGGTAGCAGCTGAGTTCAACCGCCAGAATGTCATACATGTCGCTGATCGAGTCAACTTTGTTTGCGCCGAACTGCTCTTGCAGGGTCAGCTTGAGGCGGGCCGGATCCGGCATCCGCTCCCCGCAGTAACGCTTGTTCGACTGCTTGACTCGCTCGCCGGCCCGGCTGCTGAGGGCCCGTTCGGTAAAGGTTTCACCGAATCTGGCCTTGGCCTGCTTGTCCCCCAGCATGAGAGCGCTGTCAACCACCCCATTGAGATAGGCCGAGCAACTGGCCGACATCGCATCCTGCTGGCACTCAGCCAGGCTATTCGCCCAGACTGCCGGGCTCGCCAGCATGACTAACCATCCGAGTCTTCTCATAACCCCTCCGTGCTTTGATTCGCCTCCCGATTGGGCAGCGATATCCGCAGGGCGATAAAACCGATCACAGCCGCCAGGGTGGATCCCACCAGGATCCCGAGGCGTGAGTAGCTGCCGTAGTCCAGTCCGCCATGCTCAAATGCCAGCGATGCGATGAACATCGACATGGTAAAGCCGATGCCACACAGGATGCTGACCGCAAAGATCTGCTTGAAGTTGACGCCGCTCGGCAGCTGGGCGATGCCGAGTTTCACCGACAGCCAGCTGATGGTGAAGATACCGAGGGGTTTGCCGATGAAGAGCCCCAGTATGATGCCCATGGGCACCGGGCTGAGCAGATCCGACAGCTGGATCCCGTCGAGGGAGACCCCGGCGTTGGCAAAGGCAAACAACGGCAGTATCAGGTACGCGCTCCAGGGATGCAGCACATGCTCCAGGTGCTTGAGCGGCGAGGCATAGCGCTTGCCGTTAAGCGGGATCATGAAGCCAACGATGACGCCGGCCAGGGTCGCATGGACGCCCGATTTCAACACTGCCACCCAGAGCACCAGACCCACCAGCATGTAGAGGCCGATCCTGTCCTCACCGCGGCGGTTCATCCACAGCAGAGTGAGGGTCGCCACTATGCCGACCGCCAGTGCGGTCAGCGACAGCTGCTGGGTATAGAAGAGGGCGATGATGATGATGACCCCAAGATCATCCATGATGGCCAGGGCCAGCAGGAATACCTTGAGGCTGGTCGGTACCCGTTTGCCGAGCAGCGCCATCACCCCGAGGGCGAAGGCGATGTCGGTTGCGGCCGGAATGGCCCAGCCGGCCCGGGTCACTTCGTCTTCGTAGTTGAAGAAGGCATAGATGAGCGCAGGGGCCAGCATGCCGCCCACGGCGGCGATGGCCGGGAAGGTGGCCTGCACCCGTGATGAGAGCGCCCCCTCCAGCATCTCACGCTTTACTTCCAGCCCGACCAGCAGGAAGAAGATCGCCATGAAGCCGTCGTTGATCCAGAGCAACAGCGGCTTGTTGATGTCGAGGGCGGCAATGCGCACCTGTACCTGGGTATTGAGGAAACTCTGATAGTGCTCCGCCAGGGCAGAGTTGGCCAGACCGATGGCCACCAGGGCGGCCAGGATCAGAATTATTCCGGAGGCTGACTCCAGTTTGAGAAATCGCTTGAACACATCGCTCATGGTCTAACTATCCATAAAATTGTACTTTTTCAGTCTAGGGGCCGAGTGAGTTAATGAAAAATCGTTTCTAACTGCCAGTAACAACGGAAAAACCGAAGGCAAAACAAATCATGTCTGCTATAAGCACGTTTTTTCCTCGCCTTCCCCCGCCCGCGGAGCATTCGTTTTTTTGCATATTCATTCTATCCAGGCATGAAAAAGGCGCCCGCAGGCGCCTTTCGAACAGATGGAATTGCATAGCGGGAGAGCCCGCCGAGTGCCGCCCGCCATCACGGCGGATACAGGATCAGATGGCGACAGGTGCCTTGATACCCGGATGGGGATCATAACCCTGGATCTCGAAGTCCTCGAACCTGTAGTCGAAGATGGAGTCCGGCTTGCGCTTGATCACCAGCTGCGGCAAGGGACGCGGCTCGCGGGAGAGCTGCAGCGCCGTCTGCTCCATGTGGTTGGAGTAGAGGTGCACGTCGCCACCGGTCCAGACGAAATCGCCCACGGCCAGATCGCACTGCTGGGCCATCATGTGGGTCAGCAGGGCGTAGCTCGCAATATTGAACGGCAGGCCGAGGAAGACGTCGCAACTGCGCTGATAGAGCTGGCAGGAGAGCTTGCCGTCTGCCACGTAGAACTGGAAGAAGGCGTGACAAGGGGCGAGCGCCATCTTGTCCAGCTCACCCACGTTCCAGGCGGAGACTATGATGCGGCGGGAATCCGGGTTGTGCTTGATGTCATCCACCGCCTTCTGGATCTGGTCGATGACGGTGCCATCGGCCGCCGGCCAGGAGCGCCACTGGGCACCGTAGACAGGGCCCAGATCGCCGTGCTCGTCGGCCCACTCGTCCCAGATGCTGACGCCGTGCTCCTTCAGATAGGCGGTGTTGGTGTCGCCATTGAGGAACCACAGCAGCTCGTGAATGATGGAGCGCAGGTGGCACTTCTTGGTGGTCACCAACGGGAAACCTTCCGCCAGATTGAAGCGCATCTGATGACCGAACAGGGAGACGGTCCCCGTGCCGGTGCGATCGGATTTGACGGTGCCTTCATCCAGGATCTTCTGCATAAGGTCGAGATAGGCCCTCATTGTTTTACCTCCTTCGCCGCGTTGCCGAACAGCTGCGGACGCTTGTAGGCAACCCAGATCATCAGGGCGCCGATGATGATCATCGGGGTAGAGAGGATCTGGCCCATGCTGATCTCCTGGAAGTAGAGACCCAGCTGGCTGTCAGGCTGGCGTACGAACTCCACCAAGAAACGGAACAGGCCGTAGAACAGCAGGAACATGCCGGAGATGGCGCCCCGTGGCGGGTTCTTGCGCCAGAACAGGTTCAGGATGATGAAGAGCACCACCCCTTCCAGGGCAAACTGATAGAGCTGGGAGGGGTGACGCGGCTCGGGGCCGGCCTCCGGGAAGATGATGGCCCAGGGCACGTCTGTGACCCGACCCCACAGCTCGCCGTTCATGAAGTTGCCGATGCGCCCGACGCCGAGGCCGAACGGAATGAGCGGCGCCACAAAGTCCGCCACGGTGAAGAAGTGACGCTTGGTCTTGTGCGCAAACCAGATCATGGCGGTGATGACCCCGATCAGGCCGCCGTGGAACGACATACCGCCGGTCCAGATCTTGAACAGGTAGGTAGGATCGGCCAGGAAGAGATCGAAGTTGTAGAACAGCACATAGCCGATACGACCACCCAGGATCACCCCAAGGAAGCCGTAGAACAGCAGGTCGGAGACCTCGTTGCGAGTCCAGCCACTGTTGGGCGCATCGGCGCGGCGGCCTGCAAGCCACATGGCAAAGGCGAAACCAAACAAATACATGAGACCATACCAGCGTACCGATAGTGGTCCCAAACTGAATGCTACGGGATCAATCTGCGAGAAAACCCAATATCCGTCGTGCTGCATGGCGCGGCCCCAGTCATAAGAAAAGCCGCATTCTCCGATCATTCGTCAGCAGGAACAAGACTGAATATCAATCGGGCAGCTTGGTCTTGTGGCCCGCGCGCAGCAAACCGCCCAGACCGTGCTCTTCCAGGTAGCGGGCAAACAGGCCACGGAGCACGTGGGGATTGTCGTGCTTGAGGCCGTCGGCCATCAGCGCCTTCAGCTCGCCGAGATCGGATTGACGCAGCACGTACTTGATGCGGGAGATGTTGTGGGTGTTCATGCTGAAACGGCGATAGCCCATGGCCAGCAGCAGCAGCACACCGACCGGATCCCCGGCCAGCTCGCCACAGACCGAGACCGGCTTCTGGTAGCGATGGGAGGCATCGACCAGCAGTTGCAGGGCGCGGATCACCGCAGGATGGAAGGCGTCATAGATGCTGGCGACCCGGGCGTTGTTGCGATCCACCGCCAGCAGATACTGGGTCAGGTCATTGCTGCCCACCGACCAGAAGTCGATGAGGGGGGCCATCTCCGGCAGGATGTAGAGGGCGGAGGGCACCTCTATCATCACCCCCAGGCTGGGGTAGCGGATCACCGCATCGCGGCTCGCCGCCTCTTCCGACACTTCACGCCAGGCCTGATCCAGCAGCCGGCGGGAAGCCTTGATTTCACTGACGCTGCTGATCATCGGCAGCATGATGGCTAGATTGTCCAGCCCTTCGCTGGCGCGCAGCATGGCCTTGAGCTGCACCAGGAACAACTCGGGGTGATCCAGGGTGAGCCGGATCCCCCGCCAGCCAAGGAAGGGATTTTCCTCCACGATGGGGAAATAGGGCAATTGCTTGTCCCCCCCCACGTCCAGGGTGCGCATGCACACCGGGCGATCCCGATAAGTCTCCAGGATCCCGCGATAGCGCGCCGTCTGCTCCCATTCGGAGGGGAAGCTGTCCTGCAGCATGAAGGGGATCTCGGTGCGATAGAGCCCTACCCCGTCCGCCAGATGGTTGAGGGAGATCTCGGTGTCGGCGCTGAGGCCGGCGTTGAGCAGCAAGGAGACAGGGGTGCCGTCCGCCGTCTCCGAGGGTTGATTGTCGACGCTGCGCACCAGGGTATCGAGCGCCCGCTCCTCGTTGAGCAGTTGCCGGTACTCGGTCAGGATCACCTGATTGGGCTCGATGAAGAGATCACCGCTGTAGCCATCGATGACCAGGGTGCGCCCGCCTATGTCACCCAGGGGCAGATCCACCCCCATGATGGCCGCCACCCCCATGGCGCGGGCCAGGATGGCGGCATGGGAGTTGGTTCCCCCCTTGAGCGACACCACGCCGCTCAGAAACTCCCGCGGGATCTCGGCGAGTATGGTGGCGGTCACCTCGTCGGCAACCAGTACCACCGGCTCCCCTATGGTGAGCTGCTCGGGTTCGTCCTGCACCAGCCGGCTGATGAGCCGCTGGGCGATGTCTTTCACATCGGTGGAGCGCTCCCGCAGGTAGGGATCCTTCATCCCCTTGAACTGCTCGATCAGCCGATCGCTGATGATCTTGACCGCGGAGATGGCGGTCCAGTGCTCCTTGCTGACCTTGTTGCGGATGGGCTTGATGTAGCCAGGATCGTTCAGCAGGTGCAGATAGATGTCGAAGATGGCGACCGAATCCTGGCTGTAGCTCTCGCGAAAGCGCAGCGCCAGGCTCTCCAGATCATGGCGTACCTCTTCCACCGCAAGCTCCAGCCGGGCCAGCTGCTTGCCGTGGTCCTCGTCCTTGCGCGGGGTGATGCTGTTGAGCGCCTTGCGGGGGCGCCACACCCAGGCCTTGGCGATGGCGATGCCGCTGGCACCGGCGATGCCGCGCAGTGGCTTGCTCCAGTCGGTCTTCTGCAGCCACCCCTTGGCCTGGGCCTGGGCGATGCGGGCCGCCAGCTGCGCCGCCAGGGTGACCATGAAGGACTCTTCCCCTTCATCGAAGAGGCGACTCTCTTTCTGCTGCACTACCAGAATGCCCACCACCTGGCGCTGGTGCATGATGGGGGCGCCGAGGAAGGAGCGAAACGCCTCTTCCGCGACATCGGGCAGGAACTTGAAACTGGGATGGGAGGGCGCATCGGCCAGGTTGATCAGCTCTTCCCGCTGACCCACCAGACCGACTATGCCCTGCTCGAACGGCAAGGTGGCCTTGCCCACCGCCGACTCGGCCAGGCCATCGGTGGCCGCCAGTCGATAGCGGCGCATGTCGGGCTCGGCGACATAAACGGAGCAGCAGTCCACCGTCATGGCGAGCCGGGTCTGGCTCACCAATGCTTGCAAGGCCTGTTCGAGGGTGTTGGCCTCGGCCATGCTCTCGACGATACGTCTGAGTTCCGTCAGCAACTAATTGTGCTCCTTAGCGCGAGCGGTTGCGCCGCCCATCCTTTCGATTAACCTGCACCACCGGCACCGGCATGGCCAGCGGGGCAAACTCCTTCATCACCCGGCGGTAAACTTCCCGCTTGAAGGAGACGACCTGACGAACCGGGTACCAGAAGCTGACCCAACGCCAATCATCAAATTCCGGGTGACCATGACAGCCGAACTGGATCCTGGACTCTTTGCCAGGATCGAGCTGCAACAAAAACCATTTCTGCTTCTGGCCAATACAGACCGGTGAACTGTCCCAGCGAACGAGTCGTTTGGGTAAGCGATACTTCAGCCAGTTGCGACTGGTCGCCAGTATGGTCACATCCTCGGGCTTGAGGCCTATCTCCTCATACAGCTCGCGATACATGGCCTGTTCCGGCGATTCACCATCATCAACTCCCCCCTGCGGAAACTGCCAGGAGTGCTGCCCATAGCGCTTAGCCCACAATACTTGCCCGTCACGGTTACAGATCACGATGCCGACATTGGGACGAAATCCGTCGCCATCTATCACGTGATCACCTTATAAAGGCTGAATCTATAAAGAGATTGTTCCACATTCACCCCGTGGCGGCAAACAGGGACTGTCATCTTCCACTCATGAATAACTTGGCATTTCAAGCAAAGTTATAAACAAACCGGAAGGACAAGCTCCGCAAGTTGCCCACCCAGACTGTGCATAAGCCTGTGATCAAGCGGGTATATACAGTAGTTTTATACTACGACTTCAAATCATGCCGTATCATACCCGATTCATATAAAAACAAAATATTCATTTAAATACATACAGTTAATAATTAAAGACTGGATCAAGATCCATGTCTTTTACGCCCGAGGATCCTGGCTGTCAATTGTGAACAAGTTCGACTGTTCAAAGATCCACCAAGGCTAGTTTATCCACAAGGATGGCGCATTATCTGCACCGATATGGCGAGAAAAATCGGCGTGCTCTCACATTTATTTCTGATGCCGGGCCCTGTATCACCACTTTATGTCAGTTATCCAAGATTTCTGTGGATAACTATGTGCAACAGCCAGGCCAAACCCTTGGACAACTCGCAGCAACCGGGATCCTCCCGTTCTCCAGGCTGGAGAAAATAGTCAAATTCCTTTAAAATCATTGCCATAGATGAAAATTCATAATCCTGCCCCCTCTGTGTATAGCCGGGCAAGGATCGGTTACAAAATCAGCGATCCTCTGTCAGGATCAAACTTGTCCCCCCCCCCTTCTCGCCAACAGGAGCCCCTCATGCCCGCCAACCCACAGTCAGAGCAGGAATTGCTGGCGCGCGCCTACGCCATGGCGGGCTTCACCCTGGCCCAGCTCGCAGCGACGGCCGGCATCCCTGTGCCACGGGATCTCCGGCGGGACAAGGGCTGGATCGGCCAGTTGATCGAGTGGCAGCTGGGCGCCAGCGCGGGCAGCCGGCCGGAGCAGGACTTCCCCGATCTCGGTATAGAGCTCAAGACGATCCCGATCGATCCTCAGGGCAAACCGCTGGAAACTACCTTCGTCTGCGTCGCCCCCCTCATCGGGATCAGCGGCCAGCGCTGGGAGGAGTCCAATGTGCGCAACAAGCTGTCGCGGGTACTCTGGATCCCGGTGGAGGGCAGCCGCACCATCCCCGTCGGTGAGCGCCGGGTCGGCATGCCGTTGCTGTGGAGCCCGAACGAAGAAGAAGACAGGTTGCTGCGTCAGGATTGGGAGGAGCTGATGGACATGATAGTGCTGGGGGAGGTGGAGCAGATCAGCGCCCGCCACGGCCAGGTCATGCAGCTGCGCCCCAAGGCGGCCAACAGCAAGGCACTGACCCGCGCCATCGGCCGCAATGGCCAGCCGATCCAGACACTGCCAAGGGGCTTCTATCTCAAGATTGATTTCACTCACCAGCTGCTTCGGCGTCATTTCGCCCTGCCTGCCTGACGATTGCTATCAACATCCTTGTCATAAAGTGATATAAAAATGAACAGCACTACTTTCTTCGCAGTCAGTGACAAGGAGTCCATATGCCGATCAACAAGCAATTTCTCAAGTCCCGCCCCGAGGTCAAGGTGACCTTCGCAGTGGAAAAAGAGGCCGCGGGCGAGGCCGAACAGGTCTTGCTGCTGGGGGAGTTCAGCCAGTGGCAGCCCATTGAATTGAAAAGAATGAAGAGCGGGGAGTTCAAGGCAACCCTCAACCTTCCCACCGATGGCCCCAGCCATTTCGAGTATTGCTACCAACTGGTGCAGCCGGACGGGGAAACCCGTTATGACAACGATTGGGAAGCGGACGACTACGTGCCCGGCCCCTTCGGACGCGACAACTCTGTGGTGCGGGTCAGCCAGCCTGGCTGAAGCCGGTCTGTGTGAAACGCACATACAAAAAAGGCTCGCCATTGGCGAGCCTTTTCACTACCTGTCGAGAATTCGACACCAATTCGAATCGAATTAGTTGAGCTTCTCTTTGATACGAGCAGCTTTGCCGGACAGGTTGCGCAGGTAGTACAGCTTGGCGCGGCGAACATCACCACGACGCTTCAGTTCTACACTGTGGATCAGCGGAGAGTGAGTCTGGAATACACGCTCAACACCTTCGCCGTTGGAGATCTTGCGAACGGTGAAAGCAGAGTGCAGACCGCGGTTACGCTTGGCAATGACGATGCCTTCGAAAGCCTGCAGACGCTCTTTACCACCTTCTTTAACACGAACTTGAACACGTACGGTGTCGCCCTGGGCAAATGCCGGGATGTCGGTACGCAGTTGCTCTTGTTCAAGCTGCTGAATAATCTTGCTCATTGTCTTTCCTTACCTAGGATAAACTGAAAACTCTACTTAACGCTGTCACGCACTTCGCGGACATACTCGGCAAGAAGTGATTCTTGCTCGTCAGTCAGAGCTAGGTTGTTAATAAGTTCCGGCCTTCTCTGCCAGGTTCGTCCGAGCGACTGCTTGAGACGCCAGCGCCGAATCACTTCGTGATTGCCGCTTGTCAGCGCCTCGGGCACCGCCAATCCATCCAACAACTCCGGCCGAGTGTAGTGGGGATGATCCAGCAGGCCATCCGTGAAGGAGTCCTGCTCGGCACTGGCCTGATCGCCCAAGACCCCGGGGACCAGACGCGAAACCGCATCGATCAGGGTCATGGCAGGCAACTCGCCACCACTTAACACGTAATCCCCGATAGACCACTCTTCGTCGACTTCGGTTTGTATCACGCGTTCATCGATACCTTCGTATCGACCGGCGACCAGAATCAGTTTCTGATTCGTCGCCAACTCGGTTACGCCCGCTTGAGTCAGCTTGCGCCCCTGAGGAGAGAGATAGATGACTTTCGCCCCGTCTCCCGCCGCTTGCTTGGCTGCATGAATCGCATCACGCAGCGGCTGAACCATCATCAGCATCCCAGGCCCACCACCATAAGGACGATCATCGACCGTACGGTGTTTGTCGTGGGTGAAATCCCGAGGGTTCCAGCACTCAATCTGCAGCAGGCCACTCTTGACGGCCCGACCCGTTACCCCGTGCTCGGTAATGGCTCGGAACATTTCCGGGAAGAGGCTGATCACCCCAATCCACATAAGAAACCTCCGGCACCCGTGTTAGCGCGGGAAACTAGAAACCAGGATCCCAATCAACTTCGATTGTTCGAGCAGTCAGATCAATATTCTTGATCACCTGCTCTTCCAGGAACGGGATCAGCCGCTCCTTTGCACCAAAGGCATCTTTTACATTGGCCTCAACCACCAACACATCGTTGGAGCCGGTTTCCATCAATTCGGTCACCTTGCCCAGGTCGTATCCCTTGGTGGTCATCACGGAGCAACCAATCAGGTCACGCCAGTAGAATTCACCTTCAGGCAACGCAGGCAACAGATCGGCGGCTACGCCAATCTCGACATTGGTCAATGCCAGGGCATCCTCGCGCACATCGATACCATCGAGCTTGCAGATCAGACCCTTGTTGTGACGCTTCCAGGCCGAAACCTGAATCTCACGCCACACCCCGTTCTGATTGATCAGCCAGGGGTTGTAATCGAAAATCGCTTCGGCAACATCGGTGAAGGAGTTCACTTTAAGCCAGCCCTTGATGCCGTAGACGGTACCCAGGGTGCCCAGAACTATAGGTTTTTCCACCTTAACTCCTTACCGTTTGGCTGATTAAGCAGCTTTTTTAGCGTCTTTGATCAGCTTGGCAACGCGGTCAGAAACAGCGGCACCAGTAGCAACCCAATGCTCGATACGAGCCAGGTCCAGGTTCAGCTTTTCAGCGTTACCAGCAGCAACCGGGTTGAAGAAACCAACGCGCTCGATGAAGCGACCGTCACGGGCGCAACGGCTGTCAGAAACTACTACCTGGTAGAACGGACGCTTTTTCGCGCCACCACGTTGTAAACGAATGGTTACCATATCGTCCTCATGAACATCTAATGAACAAGGCCTGCAAATACGCAGACCCTAGCTTAAAATAAGCCGCGTAATTCTACTTGGATTCGTAATAATTGCAACCAAGCCTGCTATTTTTTGCGCAGGAGTCGGCATGAAAAAGGCTCACCGCGGTGAGCCTTTTTGCCTGACAAGCAGGAAAATCAGAACGGACCGCGTCCGCCGCCACCGAATCCGGGCGGCAGCATGTTCTTCATCTGGCCCATCATCTTGCGCATGCCGCCCTTGCCGGACATCTTCTTCATCATGCGCTGCATCTCGGTGAACTGCTTGAGCAGCTTGTTGACGTCCTGCACCTGCATGCCGGAACCTGCGGCGATACGGCGCTTGCGGGAGCCCTTGATGAGATCAGGATGGGCGCGCTCCTTGGGCGTCATGGAGCTGATGATGGCCTCCATCCGCACAGTGATCTTGTCATCCATCTGATCTTTCACGTTATCCGGCAGACCGGACATACCGGGCAGCTTGTCGAGCATGCCCATCATGCCGCCCATGTTGCGCATCTGGGCCAACTGCTCGCGGAAATCTTCCAGATCGAAGCCCTTGCCGCTCTTGACCTTGCTGGCCAGCTTGGCGGCTTTTTCCTTGTCGACTGTGCGTTCCACTTCCTCGATAAGCGACAGCACATCGCCCATGCCGAGGATACGGGACGCGAGTCGGTCCGGGTGGAAGGGCTCAAGGGCATCGGTCTTCTCGCCCATACCGATGAACTTGACCGGCTTGCCGGTGATGTGGCGTACCGACAGGGCGGCACCGCCGCGGGCGTCGCCGTCCGCCTTGGTGAGGATGACGCCGGTGAGCGGCAGCGCTTCGTTGAACGCCTTGGCGGTATTGGCGGCATCCTGACCTGTCATGGCATCCACCACAAACAGGGTCTCGACCGGCTTGATGGTGGCGTGAAGATCCTGGATCTCCGCCATCAT
Source organism: Aeromonas rivipollensis (assembly GCF_037811135.1). Lineage (NCBI taxonomy): Bacteria > Pseudomonadati > Pseudomonadota > Gammaproteobacteria > Aeromonadales > Aeromonadaceae > Aeromonas > Aeromonas rivipollensis. Next base: position 3,898,743 of record NZ_CP149130.1, read on the forward strand.
CTCGGTGTCCACGTGCAGACGACCGGCGGTATCGACGATCACCACGTCATAGAATTTCTTGCGTGCCTGATCGATGGCGGCGGTGGCGATCGCCACCGGCTTCTGGGTCACATCGCTCGGGAAGAAATCGACCGCGATGTCGTTGGCCAGAGTCTCGAGCTGCTTGATCGCCGCGGGGCGATAGACGTCGGCACTGACGACCAGCACCTTCTTCTTGTGGCGCTCTTTGAGCAGCTTGGCGAGTTTGCCCACAGTCGTGGTCTTACCGGCCCCCTGCAGACCCGCCATCAGGATGATGGCCGGCGGCTGGGCGGCCAGATTGAGCTGCTCGTTCGCCTCCCCCATGACGGAGACCAGCTCGCCATGCACTATCTTGATGAATGCCTGGCCCGGGCTGAGGGACTTGGCCACTTCCTGGCCGACGGCACGCTCTTTCACGCGGGCAACGAAGTCACGCACCACCGGCAGGGCCACGTCCGCCTCGAGCAGCGCCATGCGCACTTCACGCAAGGTATCCTTGATGTTCTCTTCGGTCAGCCGGCCACGGCCACTGACATTGCGCAGGGTGCGCGAGAGTCGTTCAGTCAAATTCTCAAACATGACGCATTCCGATTCTTGGCGTAACAATGGGGGCATTATACCCCAGTCAGCACTGTGAGGACGATTACTCACCGCTTGCGGCGGTGACCCGCCATCGAATGAGCGGGTGTAACAAATGGAGGGCATTATACCCCAGTCAACGCCGGAGGACGATTATTCGCCGCACGGGGCCGTCAGCTGCTACTTATATATGGGCAGTTAGCCCCTGGCACAACTGGCGAGCATATCTTGTGCAAGGTATACTGCCCCTCTTATCCATAAAAGCTTGTTCGACAACGACCTGGTTATGATCGTGATCTCTGTTCTGGCCCTGGCGTTTTACCTGCTGGCCATCATCGCCTCTCTGCACCTGCTGCTCAGCGCCAAGCCCGTCGGGCAGGTGTCGCTGTTTGCCTGTGTCGGCCTGGCCCTGACCGCCCATGGCGTGGCGGTGGGAAGCGAGGTGCTGGCCACCCATTCCGGCCAGAATCTCAGCATGTTGAACGTCGCGTCCCTGGTCAGCCTCATCATCAGCTGCTTCATGACCTGCGTCACCCGCCGTTTCAACGGCTGGATCCTGCTGCCCGTGGTCTACAGTTTCTCGGCCTTGCTGCTCGCCGCCAGCGCCCTCATACCGGGTCGCTACATCACCCATCTGGAAGCTCATCCCCAACTGCTGCTGCACATAGGGCTCGCCTTGATGGCCTATTCGGTGCTGATGATCGCCTGCCTCTTTGCGCTCCAGCTTGCCTGTCTGGATCGACAGCTGAAGTCCAGAAAGATAAGCCATCTGCCCGCCATGCCGCCCCTGATGACGGTGGAGAAACGGCTGTTCCAGCTCATCTCCGCGGGCCTCTTGCTGCTGACGCTCTCCATCGCCTCGGGTCTGTTCTTTCTGGAAGACATGTTCGCCCAGGGCAAATCCCACAAGGCCATCCTCTCGATCCTGGCCTGGTGCGTCTATGCCTTGCTGCTGTGGGGTCACCACACCCGTGGCTGGCGTGGTCGAAAGGTCATCATGCTGAGCCTCATCGGCAGTGTCATCCTGACCCTGGCCTACTTTGGCAGCCGCTTCGTCAAGGAAGTCTTGCTGAGCTGACGGTTCAGCCACCCCAAAACCATCCCAACAGGAGCCCTTCTTGGACAGTATCTCAACGAGCACATTACTGATTGTTCTCGTTATCTTGATTGTTTTGTCAGCCTTCTTCTCCAGTTCTGAAACCGGTCTGATGTCCCTCAACCGCTACAAGTTGCGGCATCTGGCCCAAACCAAGCACAAGGCGGCCCGTCGGGTCGAAAAGCTGCTGGCCCGACCGGACCGCCTGCTTGGCCTCATCCTCATCGGCAACAACCTGGTCAACATCCTGGCCTCCGCCATCGCCACCATAGTCTGCATCCGGCTGTTCGGGGACATCGGCGTCGCCGTTGCCACCTTTGGCCTCACCCTGGTGGTGCTGATATTCGGGGAAGTCACCCCCAAGACACTGGCGGCCATGTTCCCCGAACGCATCGCCTACCCCGCCTCCTGGGTCCTCAAGGGGCTGATGGTGCCCTTCGCCCCCCTGGTCTGGCTCATCAACAGCATCACCAACCTCTTGCTCAAGTTGCTGCGACTGGAACATCGCAAGGATGACTCCCTCAACACCGAAGAGCTGCGCACCATCGTCAACGAGGCGGGCAGCCTCATCCCCCAGCGCCATCAGGAGATGCTGATCAGCATTCTGGATCTGGACAAGATGACGGTGGAGAACATCATGGTGCCGCGCAGCGAGATCTCTGCCATCGACATCAATGACGACTGGAAGAGCATATTGCGCCAGCTGGCTCACTGCGCTCACACCAAAATCCTGCTCTATCGCGACAACATCGACGACGTTGTCGGATTTTTACACTCTCGTGACGCCCTCAGGCTGGTCGCCAGGGACCAGTTCAGCAAGTCCAGCCTGCTGCGGGAAGTCGATCCCATCTATTTCATTCCACAGGGCACGCCGCTCAACGTGCAGCTGGCCAAGTTCCAGCGCAACAAGGAGAGGATCGGGCTGATTGTCGACGAGTATGGCGATATTCAGGGGCTGATCACCCTGGATGACATCCTGGAAGAGATAGTGGGCGACTTCACCACCTCCATGGCACCGGCACCGAGCGACGAGATCCACCCCCAGCCGGACGGCTCCTTCCTGGTGGAAGGCTCCGCCAGCATCCGCGAGCTGAACAAGGAGATGCACTGGCACCTGCCCATTGACGGCCCGCGCACCCTCAATGGGGTGATCCTGGAGTACCTGGAGGAGATCCCCCAGCCCAACATCAGCGTCAGGCTGGCGGGTTATCCCATCGAGATCCTCGAAGTCGAGAACAACATGGTGAAGATGGCCAGGATCATGCCACACCTCTACCGTAACGAGTCAGGTTACGAGGATTGAAAAAAGGCTGCCGATGGCAGCCTTTTTCGTCTCACTCGCCCTCGTCATCCGGCTCCAGCACCAGGGTCGGGATGAGCTCGCCGAACACCTGCTGCAGCTCGTCACGGTTGGCCAGCAGGTCTTGCAGCGTGTAGCCGTCCATCACCGCCAGGAAGGCGTTCATCGCCTCCTTCAAGGCACTCTTGAGCAGACAGACAGAAACGATGTGGCACACCGGCGAGTTGCAGTCGATGCCGTCCAGGTTGCCTTCCAGCGCCCGGATCACCTGGCCTATGTTCACGCTCTCAGGGGAACAGGCCATGCGGATCCCGCCATTCTTGCCACGCTGGGACTGCAGATAACCCAGCTTCACCAGCTGGTTCACCACCTTCACCATGTGATTGCGAGAGACGTCATACAAGGCAGACACCTTGGCCACGCTCGACAATTCCCCCTCCGGCAAGGTGGCCAGATAGAGCAGGGCTCTCAATCCAAAATCGGTATAGCTTGTTAGTCTCATAGTGCCTGTGGCGCATAGCGCAAAGAATTGATGATTGATCCAGATCAATTAAACATTTAGGATGCAACTTATTAAGTGACATTCCAGATGTTCAATTAGAAAGGACCTCCTATGTTAGACCAAGCCACCATCGCCGTCATCAAGAGCACCATTCCTTTGCTCGAATCGGCGGGGCCTGCCCTCACCCAGCACTTCTACCAGCGCATGTTCAACCACAACCCCGAGCTGAAGGATGTGTTCAACCTGGCCCATCAGCGCAGTGGCGGTCAGCCCCTTGCGCTGTTCAGTGCCGTGGCGGCCTATGCCAGGAATATCGACAACCTGGGGGCCCTGACCGGAGCCGTGGAACGCATCGCCCACAAGCACACGGGTTTCCTGATCCAGCCGGAACAATATCACATTGTGGGTAGTCATCTCTTGGCCACGCTCAAAGAAATGGGTGGCAGTGCGGTGACTGACGAGGTGCTGGAAGCCTGGGGCAAGGCCTATGGCGTGCTGGCCGACATCTTCATCGGTCGGGAGGGCCAGCTCTACCGGGAGAAGGCGAGCGAGCTCGGTGGCTGGCAAGGGGCCCGCCCCTTCCTCATCAAGGAGAAGCGCCAGGAGAGCGAGCTTGTCACCTCCTTCATGCTGGTGCCCGTCGACGGCAAACCCGTGCTGCGCTTCAAGCCTGGACAATATATCAGCATCAGGCTCAATCACCCGTCCCTGGAGCATCAGGAGATCCGTCAATACTCTCTCTCCGATGCCCCCAATGGCCGCGACTACCGCATCAGCGTCAAGCGCGAGCCTCAGGGCCAGGCCTCCAATCTGCTGCATGACAAACTTCACGTCGGTGACGAGGTGGCGCTGATGCCGCCGGCGGGGGACTTCTTCCTGCAGACCGAGACGGCCACCCCGGTGGTGCTGCTCTCCGCCGGTGTGGGCCTGACCCCCATGCTGAGCATGCTCAACCAGTTGCTGGCCGAACAAGCGGGAACTGAAATCCGCTGGCTCCATGCCTGCGAGCATGGCGCCCAGCACGCCTTCAAGGAAGATATCCAGACCAAGAGCCGCCAGCACGCCAGCCTGCAGAGCCGGGTCTGGTACAGGACGCCTGCCGAGCAGGACCTGCAGGGGAAGGACTACGACTTCAGCGGCACCATGGCGCTGGAACAGGTCACGGACCTCATCCCGGCCAAGGCCCACTACTACTTCTGCGGCCCTCTGGGTTTCATGAAAGCGATCAAGGCCCAGTTGCTGGCCCTGGGCATCCCCGCAGACAGAATGCACTACGAGGTATTCGGCCCCCATCAGGATCTCTGATCCCGCCTCCTGACCGGAGAAATGCACAAGGCCCACTAACACAGGTTCGTGGGCCTTGTCGTATCCAGTGACCTGGCCTGCCGGGCTTAGTGCATCGCCTTGGCGCGGGCGATGGCATTGGCAGGCATACGATTGCCGAGCCGGCTCAGCAGACTCGCGGCCTTCTGGTGGGTCGCCTTGTCACCGATGACGGCACCGTGCAGCCAGTGGTAGGCCTCTTCGTAATCCAGCGGACTGCCCATGCCCTGCAGCAGCATCTCGACCCACTCTATCTGGGCCCGCTGGAAACCCAGGCTGGCGGCCTCCCGCATCAGGGTCTCGGCCCGTACCAGATCCTTCTGGACCAGGATGCCTTTCCAGTAATAGCGCCCCAGCTGCTCCAGTGCCGGGGCCAGGCCCTGATTGGCCGCCTCCCACATGTATTGCACCCCGACCTGGGCGTCCGGCTTGATGCAGACGCCCCAGGCCAGCATGTCCCCCCACAGGAACTGATAGGCCGGGATCTTCATCACAGAGGCGCGCGCCTCTATGTCCTGGGTCAGCTGGCACCTGTCCTGCTTCACCCGGGTCAGATGACGTCCCTGCTCTATCCAGTTGAGCAGCTCGTCCTGGCGATAGAGCGGCACCGCCTGCAGATCTCCGGTGACCAGGGAGCCAGGGTTCACCGCCTTGGGCAGCGGTGCAGCCGCCGGGGCCGATGTCACTGGGGCAGGTGCGGCAAGGGTCGACAGCACAGGGGCCGGATCAGTCGCCGGCACAGCGGCTGAGGGTACAGCTGCGGTGGCCGGTAGGGTCGCTGACGCAACCGGCACTGGCGCTGGGGCGGTCGATGGCATGGCCGCCGAGGGTGCCGGGACGGAGGCAGCCGCCACCGACTGGGTTTGCGTGGCTGCCGATACCGGCTCGGCCCCCTGCAAGGGGAGGCTGCACAGACCGACGAGGCCGACGAGGGTACTGGGTTTCATCATAGGGATCTCCTGCTGCCCTCTTTATCGGCAGCCGGGTCCATCTCCTTAGTCCGTCACACCAAACCCCGGAAATGACAAAGGGGAGCCTGGGCTCCCCTCATGATCGACGCTGCGGCTTACTTGACGAAGTCGACACCCAGCTGGATATCGGCCTTCAGGGTAGCCAGCATGCTGTCCATGGACTCTTGCTCGAAGGCACTCAGCTTGCCGTAGTCCAGCACGCTCTCGACACCGTTCTTGCCCAGCAGTACCGGCTGCGCGAAGAAGGTGGCGTGCTCGCCATTGCCTTCCACATAGGCGCACTCGATGACGTTGGCTTCGCCCTGCAGACCCTTGATGAGGGACAGACCGAAACGGCAGGCCGCCTGACCCATGGAGAGAGTGGCAGAACCGCCACCGGCCTTGGCTTCCACCACTTCGGTACCGGCATTCTGGATACGCTTGGTCATGGCAGCCGCTTCTTCCGCGGTGAAGCTGGCCCCTTCGATCTGGGACAGCAGCGGCAGAATGGTCACGCCACTGTGGCCACCGATCACGTTGACGCGGATCTTGTCGATGTTCAGGCCCTTGGCCTCGGCCACGAAGGTCTCGCCACGGATGACGTCCAGGGTGGTGACGCCGAACAGGCGACGCTTGTCATAGACACCGGCCTTTTTCAGCACTTCGGCGGCAATGGCGACCGTGGTGTTGACCGGGTTGGTGATGATGCCGATCAGTGCCTTGGGGCAGGAGACGGCACACTTCTCCACCAGGTTCTTGACGATACCGGCGTTGATGTTGAACAGATCGGAACGATCCATGCCGGGCTTGCGTGCCACGCCGGCCGAGATCAGCACGACATCGGCGCCGACCAGAGCAGGGCTCGGATCTTCACCGCAGAAACCTTTTACTTTCACGTCAGTCGGGATATGGCTCAGGTCCGCCGCCACGCCCGGAGTGACCGGGGCAATGTCATACAGGCTCAACTCGGAACCGGCAGGCAGGCGATTTTTCAACAGCAGAGCAAGGGCTTGGCCGATGCCACCGGCGGCACCCAGAACGGCAACTTTCATGATCAACTCCATGTCTAAGCGTAGGTTTAAGGTTGTTTCTAGTTGGGTTAACGCTATTTCTTATTGTGCGCCTCACCTTAAAGGATCCCCTGCTAAAAAACAATCTGATAACAGTTGTAATCACGGGTTCTGTGAGCCAGGGAACAGGCGGCGACGAAAGCGGAGAGGAATATGCGATAAATGGGAGGAAAGACACAGATTTCCTGTGCTTCCCCCACCATTAAGAGGTAAATACGACTGCTTCAGGACTGGAATGCCAGTGCTCGCTTCTCGTACCAGCGGAAACCAATTGTTAACAATCCATTCATGGTCAGGTAGAGACCCCCGGCCACGGTGAACACCGCCAGGGTGTCATAGGTCTGGGCGTTGAGACGCTGGGCCAACCCCATGATGTCCATGATGGTGATGGTGCTGGCGAGGGAACTGCCCTTGAGCACCAGGATCACCTCGTTGGAGTAGGCTGGCACCAGCCGACGGGCGGCGTGACGCGCCTTCATCCACAGGGTCTGGCCGGCCGAGAAACCGAGCGCCCGGCAGGCTTCCACCTCGCCGGCGGGGATGGCATCTAGCGCCCCCTTGAACAGCCGGGTGGAGTAGGCTGCGGTGTTGAAACCGAGCGCCAGCACGGCGCAGAACCAGGGCTGCTTGAGCAGCGGCCAGAGCGGCCCGGCCTTGAGCCATTCAAACTGACCCGGCCCGTAGTAGATGAGGAAGATCTGGATGAGCAGCGGCGTGCCGGTAAAGACCAGTACCCAGAGCTGCACCAGCTGGGTCGCCACCGGAATGCGGCGCTCCAGCACCCAGGTCATACCAGCCGCCATCAGCACGCCGAGCAGCAGGCTGAAGGCGGTGAGCTGCAGGGTAATCGCCAGCCCACCCAGCAGGGTCATCAGGTAATCCTGCATGATCAGCCTCCGTAACGGCGGGTAGAAGGAGCAGCCTGCTTGAACCCGCAGTCACTCAGCTGACTCAAGACGGTCGGTTGCAGGGTGATAACAAATCCCCACAGCAGGGTCATCAGATAGTCCTGCATGATCAGCCTCCGTAACGACGGGTATAGCGAGCCGCCTGCTTCAAGCCAAATTCACTCACCAGGCTGATGGCCAGGTAGATGAGGGCTGCCGCGGCATACCAGGTGAAGGGTTCATAGGTGCTGGCAGAGGCCATCTGGGCCTGGCGCATCATCTCGTTTACCCCGATGAGGGAGACCAATGCGGTATCCTTGAGCAGCACCAGCCACTGGTTGCCCAGCCCCGGCAGGGCATGGCGCCAGGCCTGGGGCAGCACGATGCGAAAGAAGATGTGGCTCTTGCCGAGACCGAGCGCCAGCGCCGCCAGCCGCTGCCCGGCGGGCACCGCATTAAGGGCGGCCCGCAGAGTCTGGGTGGCATAACTGGCGAACAGCAGAGAGAGCGCCAGCACGCCGCAGGCGAAGGGGCTGAACTCCACATACTCCCCGGTGATGAGGAACAGAACCTGGGTCGAGCCGAAGTAGATGAACAGCACCACCAGCAGCTCGGGCAAACCACGAATGAGCGTGGTCAGCGTGGCCACAGGCCACACCAGCCAACTGCGCTTGCTGAGCTCGGCGGCGCTGAACGCCAGCGCAAGTGTCATGCCCCCGACCAGTGATGCCAAGGCCAGCCCCAGGGTCATCCAGGCTGCATCCAACAACAGGCTCAACATGGCTTACTGCGCGAAGTACTTGTCATAGATCTTCTGATAGGTGCCGTTGGCCTTGATCTCGGCCAGCCCCTTGTTCAGCTGAGTCAGCAGCTCCTGGTTGCCCTTGGCCACAGCGATGCCAAAGCCGGTACCGAAGTACTTGGCGTCGGTCACCGGCGTGCCGATGACAGCGTACTCCTTGTGCTGCTTGAGCCAGTCGGCGGCGACGGCGGTGTCGGCGAAGACACCGTCGGTGCGACCGTTCATCATGTCGAGGAAGGCGCTCTGGTAACTGGCGTAGGGCACGGTCAGCAGACCCTTGCTCACCCAGTTGTCCACCAGGTAGGACTGGTGGGAGGTGCCGTTCTGCACGCCGACCGTCTTGTCCACCAGCTCTTCAGGCCCCTTGAAGGCGCCCTTCTTGGCCACGAATACCGCCGAGTTCTCGTAATAGATGTCGGAGAAGTCGACCTGGGCGGCCCGCTCCGGGGTCACGTCCATGGCGGCGATGACGGCGTCATAGCGACGGAACTTGAGGCTGGGGATCAGGCTGTCGAAGGCCTGGTTGTGGAAGCTGCACTCCAGCTTGGCCTGCTCGCAGACGGCGCGGGCCAGATCGATGTCAAAGCCCTGGAACTCGTTCTTGTCATCCAGGTATTCGAACGGCGCATAGGTGGCCTCGGTGGCGAACTTGATCTCCTTTGCCAGCACGGAGGTGCTCAGCAGACCCATGGCGGCAACCAGCAACAGACTCTTTTTCATGACAGCTTCCTTATCGATTCAGTATCAATGCATCAAGAATTCGGCAAACCGGCTGGTTTGCGGAGATTGGAAGATGGCGGCGGTGCCGGATTCGATGATCCGCCCCTTCTCCAGATAAATCACCTGACTGGCCACCTTGCGGGCGAACTCCACCTCGTGGGTCACCACCACCTGGGTGATGCCGGTCTGGCTCAGGGTGCGGATGATCTCCGCCACCTCTTTGGTTATTTCGGGATCGAGGGCCGCGGTCGGTTCATCGAACAGCAGCACCTGGGGATCCATCATCAGGGTTCTGGCAATGGCCACCCGCTGCTGCTGACCACCGGAGAGGCGCGCAGGCCAGGCATCCCGCTTGTCGGCCAGCTGCAACTGGGCCAACAGGTAGGCGCCCTTCTCGATGGCGGCCTCGCGGCTCATGCCCAGCACCTTGACGGGGGCTTCAATCAAGTTCTCCATCACGGTGAGATGAGGCCACAGATTGTACTGCTGGAACACCATGCCCACCTTGCGGCGCAAGGCCTGGGCCTGACGGTTGAATTCCGCGGCAGAGAGGCTGGACGGGAAAGAAAATTCACTGTCCGCAATGCGCAGCACACCCGCATCCGGGGTATCCAGCAGGTTCATCATCCGCAGCAGCGAACTCTTGCCCGCACCGCTCGGGCCCAGCAATACCAAGGTCTCGCCGGGTGCGGTCCGGAAGCTGACCTGTTGCAGTACCGGCACCTTGTGCCAGGATTTTTCGATGCCGATTAATTCGATACCCATACAGCCCAATTGAATAAGTTTTCAAAATTTCGTCCTGATTCTAGCGCCAGCATAAGTTGATGCAAGCTATATTTGAATCAATATGCAGAACAAGCGCCGCTTCCTTGCCAAAACAGGCATATGAATGCAAAATAGCAGCGCTGTTCGTATCTGCCGCCTGAGCGTGACAGGCGGTCACCTCCCTCATTCGTGAGTCCAAGATGAAACATAACGACAAGCAAGAAAAACTGGCCAAGGCCTTTAAAGCCTTGCTGAAAGAGGAGCGCTTTGGCTCCCAGGCAGAGATAGTCACTGCCCTGCAAGAGATGGGCTTTGAGAACATCAACCAGTCCAAGGTCTCGCGCATGCTGAGCCGCTTCGGCGCCGTCCGCACCCGCAATGCCAAGATGGAGATGGTCTACTGCCTGCCGGTGGAGCTGGGTGTGCCCACCACCTCCAGCCCGCTCAAGAACCTGGTACTGGATGTCGACCACAACGGTGCCCTGGTGGTGATCCACACCAGCCCGGGGGCGGCCCAGCTCATCGCCCGTCTGCTCGACTCCCTCGGCAAGGCCGAAGGTATCCTCGGCACCATCGCCGGTGATGACACCATCTTCATCACCCCGACCAGCGACACCGACATCGAAGAGCTCTACCTCTCCGCACTCGAGCTGTTCGAACAGACCCCCTGATCGGGTCGCGATCGCGCCACCCGAACGAAAAATCCCGGCCAAGGCCGGGATTTTTGTTTCTGTGCGATCCGCAAGTGGACTTAGTTGCCCCGGGCGACCAGAAAATCGATGGAGGGGGCGAAGAAGGCCGCTCCTGTCACCGCCCTGGTGAAGCGCAGCAGGTGATCGAAGTGGCTGCCCTCTCCCTTGTACATGCTGGCCAGCATGGCATTGAAATGCAGCGGAGTGCGGCAGCAGGAGATGAAGTAGAGCCCCTGCTCGGTCATGGTGCCCCAGGGCATGCTCTGGCGCAGTATCTCCATGGACTCTCCCTTCGGGGTCTTGAGGTTGACCCGCTTGATGTGGGAGGTCAGGGGCTTGTCGGCCGACTCGTACTCGATGTTGTCCGCCTTGGTACGGCCTATGATGTCCTCCTGCTCCTTCAGCGCCAGCTTCTCCCAGTCGCTCATGGCATGGACCCAGCGCTGGACATGGACATAGGATCCGCCGGCAAACTCGCCCCCCTCCAGCAGCGCCACCTCGGCCCTGTGCTCATCCTGGGGGTTCTCGGTGCCGTCGACGAAACCGGTCAGGTCGCGGCAATCCAGATTGCGGAAACCACGCACCTCTTCGGCCAGCGCCACCAGCCCGGCCAGCAGCGCCATCACCCGCTGCCCGGCGTGATGGAGCACATCGACCCGATCCGCACGCAGTTGCACAAAGAGATCAAAGGGGGTACTCGGCGCCTCCTGGCCATTGGCCTCCTGCGCCATGAAGCCACGGAACAGGGGCGGACGGGCGACAGGGTAGATAGCATCCCAACCTTCGGCGCCGACGGCGACCAGACCGCTGAAACCGGCGTCGGGGAAATCGGCACTCACCGCATCCCACAGAACCGGCAGCTTGGCCAGACGGGCCGCCAGCTCGGCACCGTCACCGGTGCGATTGAACATCAGATAGAGGGCATGCAGATTCGGCTCTGCGCAGATCCCGGCTTGGGCTTTCATTTCTCTCTCCAAAGACATTGGCTATGGGCGTGGCGCGATTATAAACCGGAACGGGGTCAATTCCTTGATTTCACATCACTATATAGGGTCAAACAACACCAGCGAATGGGGGGCCACAGTGACGCGCGCCCTCTCTCCCTCAAGGGGTTCCCCTATGCTGGCTTCCAGCTGCTGACCGGCACATTCCACCAACACCCGGCAGTGATGACCGAGGAACTGCTGCTCCCGCACCAGCAAGTCGCCGTCAGCGGCGGCCGTCAACACCAGCTGCTGGGGCCTGAGCATCAGCTGCAGCCGCTCTCCCGGGGCGCGGCCGTGTGGTTCATGGCCACAGATGACCCCGAGCGCTGTCTGCACGCAGTGGCTGTCCACCACCTCGGCCGCCAGATAGTTGACCCCGCCGAGAAACTCCGCCACGAAGCGGTTCTCGGGGCGGCGATAGAGCTGCTCCGGCTGCCCCACCTGCTCGATATGACCGGCCCGGAACAGTGCCAGCCGGTCGGCGAAGGCGAACGCCTCCTCCTTGCTGTGGCTGACGAAGATGGCGCCTATCCCCTGACGCTTGAGCAGGGCGCGGATCTCGAGGATCAACTTCATCCTCACCTGGGTGTCGATGTTGGAGAAGGGCTCGTCCAGCAGCATCAATCTGGGCTTGCAGACCAGGGCACGAGCGATGGCAACCCGCTGCTGCTGGCCACCGGAGAGCTGATGGGGATAGCGCTCCCCCAGCCCCTGCAGATTGACCAGGGTCAGCGCCTCCTCGATCTGCTGCTGGCGGCTATCGCGAGGCACCCGGGTCAGCCCGAAGCCGATGTTCTCGGCCACCGTCAGATGGGGGAAGAGGGCGTAATCCTGAAAGATCATGCCGATGTGGCGACGCTCAGGCGACACCGTCACGCCGGGCCCGTCCAGCAGGGTATCCCCGAGACGAATGCTGCCTTCCGCCAGCGGCAACAGGCCGGCGACGGCCTTGAGCAGCGTGGTCTTGCCACAGCCACTCGCTCCGAGCAGGCAGACGATCTCGTTGTCGGCCACCGTCAGGGAGAGCTGTTCCAGCACGTTCTGGCCGTTGTAACGGCAGCTTACCTTCTCTACTTGCAAGCAAGACACGACTCAGTTCCTCTCGTTTCGCAGCAGACCTAATGGCCCGGGCTGTCCAGACTGCGGTTGACCCAGATAAGCGGCACCAGCCCCACCAGCACTATGACGATGGCGCCGAGCGCCCCCCGCTCCAGCATCTCGTCCGAGACGAACTGGTAGACGTGGGTGGCCAGGGTCTCGAAGTTGAACGGCCGCAGCAGCAGGGCCGCGGGCAGCTCCTTCATGGATTCAATGAACACCAGCATGGCGCCGGCAAAGAGGCCGCGCCGTACCAGCGGCAGATGCACCCGCCGCAGCATGCCCCCCGTCCCCTGTCCCAGGGTGCGGGCCGCCATATCGAGGCTGGGGGAGATCTTGCCCATGCTGCTCTCCACCGAGCCGATGGCGATGGCCACGAAGCGCACCAGGTAGCCGAATACTATGGCGGTGAGGGTGCCGGTCAGCAGCAGACCGGGCCCCTGCATCCCGAGCCACTCGGCCAGATCGTTGAGGCCAAAATCCAGCGCCGTCAGCGGCACCAGTACCCCGATGGCGAGCACTGTACCCGGCATGGCATAGCCGGTGGCGGCGATGCGCAGGGGGAGCAGGCTGCGGGTGCCGCCATCGAGGCGGCGGAAGAAGCCGAGCAGCAGGGCGATGGCCATGGCGAGCAGGGCAGTCAGGGCCGAGATGAGCAGACTGTTGCCGGCGAAGCGCACGAACTCCGGCGTCCACGACAGTGCGAAATAGCGCACCCCGTAGTCCAGCAGAATCACAAACGGCAGGCCGAAACCGGCCAGCACCAGTCCCCAGCACCAGAGCCCGGCCAGCAGACGGCTGGCCCCCTTGAGGGGGTAGCGCAGGGGCTGCTCATGACCCATGGATTTCTGGAACACCTGCTGGCGCTGGCGGGAGCGGCGCTCCAGGGCGATGAGCAGCACCACCGCCAGCAACATCAGGCAGGAGAGACGGGCGGCGGTGGCCAGGCTGCCATAGCCGAGCCAGGTGTCGTAAATGGCCGTCGTCAGGGTGTTGATGGCAAAGAAGTGGACGGTGGCGAAGTCCGCCAATGTCTCCATGCCCACCAGCGACGCCCCCACCATGATGGCAGGACGGGCCAGGGGCAGGCTTAGGCGACGAAAGCTCTGCCAGGGGGTGCAGCCGAGCAAGCGGCTGGAGTGAATGAGGCTGACCGACTGCTCCAGAAAGGAGGCGCGCGCCAGCAGATAGACATAGGGGAAGAGCACCAGCGCCAGCACCCAGGCGGCACCGCCGAGAGAGCGGATGGCCGGGAACCAGTAATCGGTCGGGCCCTGCCAGTCAAACAGGGATCTCAGCCCCGCCTGCAGCGGGCCCGAGTAGTCGAGCAGGTCGGTATAGACATAAGCCACTATGTAGGAGGGCATGGCCATGGGCAGCATCAGCGCCCACTGCAGGGCGCGGCGCCCCGGCACCTGGCACATGGCGACCAGCCAGGCGGTGGGCACCCCGAACAGCAGGCTGAGCAGCACTACCCCCAGCACCAACCCTGAGGTGTTGCCAAGGTAATCGAGCAGCACCGTGTCGGCGAGGTGGCGAAACAGGTCTCCGTCTGCCGAGAAGGCAGAGAAGATGAGGGCAAGCACCGGCAAACCCAGCAGCAGGGCGGTGGCCCAGCTGCCGGCAATCCATCCAAAATTTTTCATGAGACCACAGCGATTGATGGGGCCTTAGGCCCCATCTGATTACAAGTCGAATTTCACTTCATCCAGCAGCTGCAAGGCGTCCTTGCGGTGCTTGGCATAGTCGCTGACCGGCATGGGGTCAGACTTGAAACTCCCCCAGGACTTGACCATGGCGGAAGGCTCGACCCCGGCCTTGACCGGATACTCGGCATTCACGTCCGCATACATGTGCTGGGCGGTGTCGCCAGAGAGGAACTCCATCAGCTTCTGGGCGGCTTCCTTGTTCTTGGCGTACTTGGTCATGGCCACACCGCTCACGTTGACGTGGGCACCGCGATCAGCCTGGTTCGGGAAGTTGATGTAAACCGCCTCGGCCCAGGATTTCTGCGCCGGATCTTTCAGCATGGCGCCCAGGTAGTAGCTGTTGCCGAGGGAGACATCACAGATGCCGTCCTTGATCGCCTTGACCTGATCCCGGTCGTTGCCTTGCGGCTTGCGCGCCAGGTTGGCCTTGACCCCTTCCAGCCAGGTCTTGGTGTCCGCCATGCCGTGATGGGCAATCATGGACGAAACCAGCGCCACATTGTACTCGTGCTTGCCGCTGCGGGTACAAATTTTTCCTTTGAATTCAGGCTTGACCAGATCTTCGTAGCGGATGGTGTCGAGCTTGCCGAGACGATCCTTGCTGGAGTAGATGGCGCGCACCCGGGTGGTCAGGGCAAACCAGCGGTTGTCCGGATCACGATAGATGGAGGGAATGTTCTCCTGCAGCGTCTTGCTGTCTACCGGCTGCACCAGATCCTTGTCCACCAGATCGGTCAGACGGCTGATGTCGACGGTCAGCATCAGATCCGCCGGGGAGAGCTTGCCTTCCCGCTCCAGGCGCTCGTTCAGCCCCTCTTTGGCAAACACCACATTGACCTTGATCCCGGTCTCTTTCTCGAACTGCTGGATGATGGGCTTGATCAGCTCATCCTGCCGATTGGAGTAGACATTCACTTCAGCGGCGGCAAAGGCCGACTGGGCAAGCAGCGAGGAGAACACCAGCGCCAACATCTTCATTTTCATCATCCATTCCTTGTCTGTGCATAAAGTGATAACTATTTTCGTTTGCATTCTGCATGAATCAGGATGAGAGGATCAAGGCGGTTTGCAGAGGTAAGGCCACATATTTAATCGGCGCCAAAACAAAAAGACCGGATGGAATCCCACCCAGTCTCTCCATGATCACGCATTCTCTTTTGCTATCGGTCCGGCAGGGCCTGAGCGCTCAACCCGGTCGGCTCAGTGGCCGGAGTCCTAGCACGGCATCACAGCGCCTCGTCGTCGCTCTCGCCGGTACGGATGCGCACTGCCTGCAGCAGGTCATAGACGAAGATCTTGCCGTCCCCTATCTTGCCGGTATAAGCCGCCTTGCAGATGGCCTCGATCACCCCTTCCACGTTTTCGTCGGCGGTGGCGATCTCCAGCTTTACCTTCGGCAGGAAGTCGACCTGGTACTCGGCCCCCCGGTATAATTCGGTGTGCCCCTTCTGGCGACCGAAGCCCTTGACCTCGGACACGGTCAGACCCTCGACGCCCAGGTTGGCGATGGCCTCGCGCACGTCGTCCAACTTGAAAGGTTTGATAATCGCAGTAATCAGCTTCATCTGGTTGCTCCCAATCCATGGTATGTCATGAATGGGTCATCAATTCTTGTGCCAAGTATTTTTATTGTTTATTTTCATAAAGATAGACATTAACCCTTGAGCCGTTTCGGCTCAGGATCACCAAGGAAGCGCATCTCGCCCCATAATGAGGCACCAAGCTGCACCAGACTCCCTTGATGCACCAAATGAGAGCATCACCCCATGTTAGTCATCTCCAACAGCGTGATCATTCCCTGGCATGAGCTGCAGTTTCAGACCATGCGCGCCCAGGGTGCCGGGGGCCAGCACGTCAACAAGACGGACTCCGCCGTCTGGCTGCGCTTCGATTACCGCGACTCCCCCAGCCTGCCGGATCTCTACAAGGAGGGGCTGGAGAAACTGAGCGACAGCCGGGTCCACGATGGTTTCATCCAGATCAGGGTCGAGACCCACCGCAGCCAGGACATGAACCGCAAGGAGGCCATGAGCCGCCTGACCGAGCTGCTGAAAAAGGCCGCCTGGCGCCCCAAGGCCCGCCATGCCACCAAGCCGACCCGCAGCTCCCAGCGCAAGCGGGTCGACGCCAAGAAGCGCAAGGGCGAGATCAAGTCGGCCCGTGGCAAGCCCGGGATGGAGTGAGCCGTTCAGGCCGAGGAAGAGAGATCCATGAGATACAGTTTTTGTGACAGCGCCCAGGGCCCCCTGCTGGTCGCCATCGATCAGGATGGCCTGCGCTTCGTGGAGTTCCTGCAGGGGGAGCAGCCGGTCACCCCGACAGCGGAATGGCAGCGGGACGATGTGGCCCTGGCCCCCTACCTCGAGCAGTTCGAGGCCTACTTTGCCGGCCGTCTGCGCCGCTTCACACTGCCGCTCGCCGCCAGAGGCACCCCCTTCCAGCAATCGGTGTGGCACGCCCTGTGCGACATCCCCTACGGCGAGACCATCAGCTATCTCGAGATAGCCCAGGCCATCGGCAACCCCAAGGCGGTACGGGCCGTTGGGGCGGCCAACGGCCGCAATCCGCTCAGCATCATAGTGCCCTGCCACAGGGTGATAGGCAGCAGCGGCGCACTGACGGGATACGCCGGCGGCATTCCCATCAAGCGCTGGCTGCTGGCATTGGAGCAACAGACTGTCGACAACTTCACGCTGACTCCCTGACCCCTGGTTAGCCGGCAGCATCCCGTTCACAACGCTGGCTGCTGGCACTGAAGCTGGGGAAAAGAGGCTTCGAACCGACGCTACCGGGCGTTTAGCAAAATGAACATAGTATGAAGAATCGCCTCAGAAGGGCTTCAGACAGGGTCAGGCATCATGGCTTCACACTTGGATGGCACGGCTCATCCCTCATTCAAGTGGCACCCATGTGACGCTTCCAATCTGTCTTTTTTCCCCGCGCCTCCTCTGAGGCGCTTTTTTTTTGCCCGAACGCAGCCACAAGAAAGCCCGCCGAAGCGGGCTTTTATCTGAAAGTGCGAGTCTCGAGGCCACTCAGAGGGCGAGGAACAGACCCGCGAGTGAAGCGCTCATCAGGTTTGCCAGCACCCCCGCCAGGATGGCACGCATGCCGTAACGGGCGATGAAGGACTTGCGCTCCGGCACCATGGCCCCCAGGCCGCCGATAAGGATCGCCATGGAGGAGATGTTGGCGAAACCGCACAGGGCGAAGGTGACTATAGCCTTGCTCGACTCGTTCAGGGTCTGATCCTGTACCAGGGCGATGAAGGCGACGAACTCGTTGATGACAATCTTGGTGCCGATAAGCGCCCCAGCTGCCTGAGCCTGATCCCAGGGCACACCGATGAGCCAGGAGACGGGGGCGAACAGCCAGCCCAGGATGATCTGGAAGCTCAGATCCAGCCCCACCAGATCACCGGCCCAGCCCAGCAGGCCGTTGAGCATGGCAATCACCCCGACGAAGGCCAGCAGAGTCGCGCCCACCGCCACAGCGATATTGAGACCGGACATGGCGCCATCGGCCGCCGCTTCAATGACGTTGGTGGCGCGGGGGATCTCCACATCCTGATGGTGATCCACCTCATCGGCACCGGGCGGCACCAGGATCTTGGCCATGGCCAGGCCGGCAGGCGCCGACATGAAGGCGGCGGCGATCAGGTATTTCAGCTCGACCCCTATGCTGGCATAGCCCACCAGGGTGCCACCGGCCACTGAGGCGAGACCGCAGCTCATCACCGCGAAGAACTGGGAATCAGACATCCTGGAGAGGTAGGGCTTGACCACCAGGGGCGCCTCCACCATGCCGACGAAGATGTTGGCGGTGGCGGAGAGGCTTTCGGCACGGCCGGTGCCCAGCAGCTTCTGCAGGCCGCCCCCCAGCAGGGCGATGACCCGCGGCATGATGCCTATGTGGTAGAGGATGGCGATCACCGCGGAGAAGAAGATGATGACCGGCAGCACGTTGAACGCGAAGATGAAACCCAGCTTGAACTTGGCCAGGTCGCCGAACAGGAAGGCAATCCCCTCCTGGCCGTAGCCGATCACGCTGCTGACGCTCTCGCTGACGCCGTTGAGCACCTGCTGACCCGCAGGCAGCCAGAGCACCAGGGCGGCGAAGAGGACTTGCAGGCAGAGGGCGAGACCCACTGTTCTCAACGGGATACGACGACGATTATCAGAGCAGAGTGCGGCTAGCGCCAGGATACTCAAGATGCCGAGCAGGGCGATCATAGGGATTCCATCTAGTGGGACTGAAGATGGGCGCGGATTCTGCTCCCCTGCCCCCATCACTGCAAGCCCACCTGGTTACAACCCTGTTAGCAAAAACGTTTGCACGATATCGGTTGCGCCAACTGGCTGATTTGGCTCGTGTTTGGTATCAGGCGAAAGTCAGTGTTCTTGTATGGAAACGATTATTCCTCCACACCGGACAATCTGCCCCCAAGCCAGGGGGCCAGCCGCTGCGCCCAATAGGGTTCGGGGCCGAAGCTCTCCTTGAGGAAGTCGATGAAGAGGCGGATCTTGGGATCCAGGTGCTCCCGCCTGGCATAGACGGCGTGCACCGCCATCTTCTGGTTCGGGCGCCACTGGGGCAGCAGGGGAATGAGCTGACCGGATTGCAGCTCCTTGTCCAGCAGGTAGTTGGCAACATAGGCGATGCCGAGCCCGGCCAGGGCGGCATCCCGCACCGCCTCCGCCAGATCCACCCTGTAGTTGCCGGCCACCTGCACCGTCTGGCGCTCCTTGCCCTGGCGAAACGACCACTCGTGGTAGCGCCGCTCCCGGCTCTGGTAGGTGATGCAGTTGTGCCTGGCCAGATCCCTGGGGTGCAGCGGGGTACCGTGGCTCAGCAGATAGTCCGGCGAGGCCACCAGCACGAAGCCGATGTCCGCCAGCCGCTGCCCCACCAGCCCCTCGGGCTTGTCCTCGTAGGTGGTGATCCAGAGATCCAGCCCCTCATCCACCAGGTTGGTTCTGTGATCGAACAGGGAGACTTCCAGCTCCAGATCGGGGTAGCGCGCCTGGAATGCCTTGAGCCGCGGGATCACGTGCAAGCGGCCGAAAGACTGGCCCACGCCAAGATGAAGCACGCCACTCACCTTGCCGCGTCGCTCCGCCACCATGGAGTCAGCCTCCAGGGCCACCGCCATCAGGGCGCGGCAGTGACGGGCATACTCCTGACCGAGTTCGGTCAGGGAGAAGCGGCGGGTGGTGCGTTGCACCAGCTGGGCCCCGAGCTCGGTCTCAAGCTGGGCCAGCTGCTTGCTGATGTGGGACTTGGATACCCCGAGCCGCCGCGCGGCGGCAGAGATGCCCTGCTCGCGGACCAGGGCATCGAAGATCACCATTTGGGGAAGACGTTGCAGCACGGGATAACCAGAGTGGGTGGCGGGCCCCCATTATTCCAGAACCGCCCGCCAGGGGGTAGGGTCAGCGTCCCAGCGCCTGGATCAACTGCTCCTTGAGGGGATCATCGGCCGGATTCTGGTTTGCGCCATAGCTCGCAATCAGC
Organism: Aeromonas rivipollensis; assembly: GCF_037811135.1. Lineage (NCBI taxonomy): Bacteria > Pseudomonadati > Pseudomonadota > Gammaproteobacteria > Aeromonadales > Aeromonadaceae > Aeromonas > Aeromonas rivipollensis. The sequence continues at coordinate 3,918,757 of NZ_CP149130.1, forward strand.
TTGCCATCGCGGCCCACCAGGTATTTGTGGAAGTTCCAACTGGGCGCATCCCCATCGGCGGCGGCCGCCAGCCCCTTGAACAGGGGCACCGCATCGGCGCCACGCACCGAGACCCGGTTGAACATGGGGAAGGTCACACCGTAATCCCGGCGGCACACCTCGGCGGTCTTGTTCTCATTACCCGCCTCCTGCCAGAAGTCGTTGGAGGGGAACCCCAGCACCATCAAGCCCTTGTCCTTGTAGCTCTGATAGAGCGCCTCCAGATCCCGGAACTGGCCGCTGTAACCACAATAAGAGGCGGTATTGACCACCAGCACCACCTTGCCCTCGGTCAGTTGGCAGAGGTTGTGGCGCTGGGTATTGTTGAGCTCCCGCATCTCCACATTGAAGTAATCGGGACAGGCGGCAGATGCCGCGCCAGATCCGAGCAACAGCAGCAGGGTGAACCATTTCATTGACGTGACTCCTCGGGTTTTCTCCATCATACGCGAGATCCCCGAACAAGGTTCAGGGATCAGTGCAGCGGGATCCCGGTCAACCAGCCGTGGCCCCAGAAGATGAGCAGGGCCGTGAGCGCCAGACCGGCGCCCACGCTGATCCCCGTCCCCTGCCAGGTGGCCGCAGGCCTCGGCTTGGTGCGCCAGTCCCGCACCGAAATCCAGACGATGCTGACCAGCGCCCAGGCGCCTAGCCCCCCGAACAGCACCAGGGAGCGTGCCTCACTGTTGACCGCCAGATGGGCACAAGCCCAGAGCAGGGTGCCGAGCAGCTGGGGGTGTACCAGCCAACGCCTCAGGTGGTTGGGCCCCTGGCCGGCGCACAGCAGGATCAGCGCGACCGGCATGGACGCCATCACCAGCATGGGCCCCCAGGCAGGCAGGAAATAGAGCGGCATGGGGCTGGCGCTGCGCCAGCCGGCGAGGATGCAGCCGATGGCGACGAACACCAGCAGCGAGAAGAGTCCCTTGTAACGGTTCTCCCCCAATCGATCGCGCAGGCGGGCACGGTGCGCCGCGGCGAAGCAGGGATAGAGATGGATAAGGGTAAATAGCAGTACCCCCAGGGTCAGCAAGATCATGGGTTGCTCCTTGTACTATGGGGGATCACTATGCCGCAAAGCCCCCTGGCAGAATACAAAAACCATATAAAAGACAGCAGGATAATAAAAAAGCCGATCCTGGGATCGGCAAGGTGCGTCAGAGGGTCCGCCCTCAGGCGAGCAACCACATCCGCTACACGGGGCAGGGTGTGGCCGGTGACGGGTACCGGCCAGAAGAGGGTTAACGACGCAGCAGATAGAGGGCGGCGACGTTGCGGGCCGTGAGCTGCAGGTTGGTGGTGGCGGTTGCGATCGCCTCCGGCAGGGACATGGCCCGGTTGACCACGGCGAACACTGCGTCGATGCCATGGTCATGGACCACACCGCAATCGTCGGTGAGGCAACCGGCGATGCCGATCACCGGCTTGCCAAACTGCTTGGCGCAGCGTGCGACACCGATTGGCGTCTTGCCGTGAATGGTCTGGCTGTCGATGCGCCCTTCCCCTGTGATGACGAGATCCGCATCGGCCACTTCATCGGCCAGCTTCAAGGCTTCGATCACTATCTGGATGCCGGGCTTGAGCTCGGCCCCGAGCAGGCCGACCAGGGCGGCGCCCATGCCACCGGCGGCGCCCGCCCCCGGCAGCTCCTTCACCTGCTTGCCGAGGGCCTGCTCGATGCAGTCGGCGTAGTGGGCCAGATTGGCGTCCAGCTGCTGCACCATCTCGGGGGTCGCCCCCTTCTGCGGGCCGAACACGGCGGAGGCGCCTTTCGGGCCGCACAACGGGTTGTTCACATCGCAGGCCACCTCGATGACCAGCTCGCTCAGGCGGGGATCCAGCCCGCTCAGATCGATGGTGGCCAGCTCGGCCAGGCCGGCACCACCCAACTCGATGGCAGAGCCATCCGCTTTGAGCAGCTTGCCGCCGAGCGCCTGGATCATGCCGGCACCGCCGTCGTTGGTGGCACTGCCACCGATGCCGAGGATGAGGTGAGTGACCCCCATTTCCAGCGCGGCCAGGATCAGCTCTCCTGTACCCAGGCTGGAGGTGAGCAGCGGATTGCGCTGCTCCGGTGCTACCAGATGGATACCGGAGGCCGCCGCCATCTCGATGACGGCACGCTTGCCATCCCCCAGCAGGCCGACGAAGCCTTGCACCTTGTTGCCGAGCGGTGCAGTCACCTCGACCGGCAGTATGTGGCCGCCGGTGGCATCCACCAGTGACTGCACAGTGCCCTCGCCGCCATCGGCCATGGGCAATTTGACATAGGTGGCATCCGGCAGCACCAGCTTGAAACCAGCCTCGATGGCATCGGCCACCGCCATGGCGCTCAGACTCTCCTTGAATGAATCGGGGGCAATAACAATTTTCATATCAATTCCTTAGGCGAGGCCAAACACGCCAAACATCAGGGTGGAGACAGTTGCAATGGTCAGACCGACCGCGGTTTCGTACGGGATGAGCTTGAGGCGCTCACCCACCCCCATGTGGACGCTGCCACCGGTGGCGTGGAAGAAGGAGCCGTGGGGCATGTGGTCAAATACGGTGGCACCGGCATGGATCATGGCGGCCCCCGCCAGACTGCTGATCCCCAGCTCGATCAGGGTGGAGCTGAACACGTTGGAGGCCACCACTGTACCGGCCGTGGTCGAGGCGGTCGCCAGCGACATCAGGGCGCCGGAGATGGGGGCCAGCAGGTAGGAGGGCAAGCCGGAGGCGGTCAGGCCGCTGATCAGCACATCCTTCAGACCCGAGTTGGCGATGATGCCCGCCAGGGTACCGGTCCCCAGCAGCATGATGGCCACCGGTGCCATGCGGGCCAGACCCGAGACGGCAAACTGGTTCACCTTGCTGAACTTGCCCATCATCAGGGCGCCGACCAGGCCGCCGAGAGGCAGGGCGATGAGGGGATCCACGACTATGCCGGCCACCGGGCGCAGGGCCAGCAGCAGTATGGCGACCAGGGGGGCGCTGATGGCGGCGAAGAAGCCGGGCAGCTTGCCACCGTCAAAGTTCACCACCTCGTCGGCCGCGACCTTGCTGCCCCGTTTGTTGAGGCGCTTGGCCAGCCAGTAGGCCATCACCAGCCCGAACAGGCCCGGGATGATGCCGGCCGCCATCACAGAGGTGAGAGGCAGATGGAAGGCGTCGGACGCGGCTATGGCGTTCGGGTTGGGGGACATGACGTTGCCCGCCTTGCCGCCCCCTATCATGGCCAGCAGTATGGCGGCCTTGGAGAGATCGGCGCGACGGGCGATGGCGAGCGCTATGGGAGCGACAGTGATGACGGCCACGTCCACGAAGACGCCGACCGCGGTCAGGATCAGGGTGGCCAGCGCCAGGGCCAGCAGGGCGCGGGTCTCGCCGAGTTTGCGGACGATGGTCTCGGCGATGGTGGTGGCGGCCCCCGATTCGATCAAGACACCTGCCAGCACACCGGCCGCCAGGATCCGCATCACGGCCGTGGTGATCCCCTGGGCGCCGCCGATCATCAGGGCGACGGTCTGGGTCAGGTCGGCGCCGCCGATCAGGCCACCGGCCAGGGCACCGACTATCATGCCGTAGGCAGGCGGCACCTTCTTCAGAATGAGGAAGATGGCGATGGAGAGCGCAGCGAGAGCACCGAGCGCGGATACAGGGATCATGACGGGCACCTTGAGTGGAAGTAAGTGGTGGCCATTATGGTGATCCCCGCCCGGAATGCTTTGGCTGAAAAACCAAAACTTGCGCTTAGGTAGCTTTGATTTTTGTTCAAATGAACAAGTCAGCCGTCGAAATTAAGTCCGAGGTAAAGCAGGAATTTGTCATCTAACCTGTTGAAACTTAAGCCAGTTATCTGTTCTATCCGGGTCAGCCGGTAACGCAGGGTATTGGGGTGGATGAAGAGCGTTTCGGCACAGGGATGCAGATCACAATCCTGCAAGAAATATTGGCGCAGTGTCTTTTGCAGCGTTCCCTTTGCATCCTCCTTTGCCAGCTTGAGCAGGGGGGCCCGCAGCTGATCCGCCTGCCAGGAGTCCGCCAGGCTCCCAAGCAGCACCGGCAGGCGGTAATCCTCGAAGAAGTAGACCTGCTTGCGCGGCGCCTGGCTCATGCCTCGGCGCAGGGTGTCGCGGGCGGTCTGGTAGGAGCGCGCCAACCCGCCCGTCCCGGCGAAGTAATCACCCACCCCGATGCGCACCTTGAAATGGGGAATGCGGGCCAGCAACTGCTTGATGCGGCTACGCTCCTGCGCCGATTGCCAGACGCCGTCGCTGAGCTGGGCCGGTTTGAGCACCACTATCTCGTCCAAGCCGTTGATGGCCACCAGATTGTCCCGCTCCGGATTCTCCAGCAAGTGCACCAGCTCCCGCAGCCGGGCGGGATCGGCCTCCTCCAGCGCCAGCACGGCGACGACGCGAGGCTGGGCCAGATCGAGATCGAGGAAGCGGGCCGCCTGCTGCAGCTGATCGGCCCGTCCCTCGCCGCGGATGAGCTGCAGCACCAGCTCCTCCTTGTGGCGCTTGTCCCACTGCAGCTGCTCGGTGAGTGCCGCCTGCTCCAGGATCAGCTCGGCTGTCATCCGCACCAGCTCGGCGTAAGCACGCACTTCCTCCGGATCCCCCGAGATGCCGATGACCCCGAGCAACTCCCCCTGATAGGCGATGGGCAGGTTGATGCCGGGTCTCACCCCCTTGAGCTGCTGGGCGGTCGCTTCGCTGATCTCCACCACCCGATTCTCGGTCAGCGCCAGCACGGCCCCCTCGTGACGTTGATGGAGCCGCTCGGGATTGCCGGAGGCGATGATAAGGCCGCGCTCGTCCATCACGTTGACCGAGAACGACAGTATCTTCATCGCCCGGCTCACTATCTGACGGGCAAGGGTGTCATTGAGCTGCATAACATCTCCGGATAGATGGCAGAGGGTTGCCGGAGGCGATGATAAGGCCCCTTTCGTCCATCACGTTCACCGAGAACGACAGTATCTTCATCGCCCGGCTCACTATCTGACGGGCAAGGGTGTCATTGAGCTGCATTGCCTCTCCATACCATTCGTTGACAGGGCCCCCGGGTGGCCTGGATCGGGGGGACAGACCCGTTAAAGATCCCACATCATCAAGACAAGCGCGGGGGGGATCGCTAGAATAGGCCACTTTACGCTATCTGTGCCCCACCCTGGATCATGGATCCGGCGTCACGCCGCTCCGTGTTGTGGTGGCTCCACCCTTCCGATAGGGACTCCGCTATGGACTATGAATTTCGCCGCGACCCGTTCGGTGGCTATCGCGCCCGGTTCTCCATGGGCCATGAGGCCATAGGTCAGTGGCTGATCGATGAAGTTGGCAAGGATGAGGAGACTCTCGACGAGCTCTTCTCCATCATCGACCAGCTCTCCAATCGAACCCGCACGGAGTACAGGCGTCACGGCGGTGACTATTCGCTGCTGCTCACCCCTGAAGAGGCCGAGGTGAAAGCCAACGTCCTCAATATCGAGCTGGATGAGGATCTCGACGATCTCGCCTACTACGATGATGAGCAGCTGGCCATGTGCGGACTGGAAGACTTTGCCCAGGTGCTCGGCTCCTGGCGCGCCTTTATCCGCAACGAGGATATGGGCTGAATACCCACATTTCGGGCGAGCATGCCCCTTGCAACCCAACAGGATTGACTATGTCCATTTACGATTTTGATGACGAACTGCCGGAAGACGAAGAACAGGAATCCAGCCAGAAAGCCGCCGTGCCTGCCAAGAAGAAAGGCAAGCAGGTGATGAATACCCAGGTCAACCTGAGCCCGCGTGATGCCAGCCGCCTGAACGGCCTGCACGTCGAAGCCATCACCACCCTGGACGACGTCAGCCTGCCGAAGAACGTCATCTTCAAGGCTGGCCTCATCGCCCTGGGCGAGCTGGAAGCGAGCAAGCGTGCCGACATCATCGCCCGCGTCATCGCCGAATCCGGCCGTTAATCTGGCTTGGCCCCTTCATCCGGGCCACCCCCTGTTCACAAAGCCGGAGCCTTTGCTCCGGCTTTTTTATTGTCCAGGCCGGTCAGCTCTGTCGGCAAAAAGGAGCACAACAGGGCTCCGACCAGTCCATTGCGCCTTGTGCGAGAGACAGAGGCTGGTTAAGGTGCGCCCCTTGGAACCCACAAGGAGACTCAATGTTACCACTCCCTGATACCCTCATCTGGCTCGCCCTGGGACTGGCCGTGCTGCTCTGCCTGGCCCGCCAGCAGAGGAGCGGTCTGATCCTGCTGGGGGTCGCCCTGCTGACCGCCCTCTGGCTGGAGCGACTCAGCCCCGTCGCCGCGCTGGTCAGCCTGGCCGGTCTCTTGCTGGCCTGGCGCACGCCCCGCCTGCCCCAACCCTGGCGTGGCGTCGCACTGACGCTGGTACTGCTGTGGGCCATGGCCCTGACGCTGCACCTGGTGCCGGGCTTTGACAACCTCAAGGTGCTGGATCGGGTACAGGCCGGCCCCGCCAGCGTCCCTTTCACCCTCTACCTGAATCTGGACAAGCCGCTCATCTTCTTCGGCCTGCTGCTGGCCTGGCCCGCCCTGCTCGGCCCGGGCGGCGCGATGCGCTGGCGACCGCTGGCCCTGCTCATGCTGCCGCTGGCGGCCCTGCTGATCACCGCCTGGCTGCTGGGGGCCCTCAAGCCCGACGGGGGGCTGCCCCACTGGTGGTGGCTGTTCGCCTTCAACAACCTGCTGTTCACCTGCGTGGCGGAAGAGGCGCTGTTTCGCGGCCTGATCCAGCAAGGGGTGGCGAGCCGAAGCAAACCCTGGCTCGGTCTCCTGGTCGCCAGCCTGCTGTTCGGGGCCGCGCACCTGGCCGGTGGTCCGCTGCTGGTGCTGTTTGCCGCCCTGGCGGGGGTCTGTTACGGCCTGGCATTCCAACTCAGCGGACGGCTGAGCGTCGCCATACTGCTGCACTTCCTGTTCAACTTCGCCCACCTGGCCCTGTTCACCTACCCGCTGGCCAGCCGCTAAATGCGGAGGCAGGCTCTCACCGGATAAAAAAATGCCCCGAACCTGCGGGTTCGGGGCATTTTCATCGCATCCGGAAGCTAGTCGACGTAGAAGGTCTGTTGGAAGGTCAGCGTCTGCTGCTGTCCCTCCCCCATGATCTTCAGGGTGAACTGGTAGGTATCCTCGTTCCGGTAGGGCAGCACCGCCAGGTAGTAAATGGAATCCCCCTCCTTCACCTCCTGGAAGCTCAGGGTACGTATGGTACCGGTGAGGTTCTTGGCCTCGCCGCTGATGCCCACCGCCTGAGCCACCCCTTGCTTGTTCTGCACCGCAATGTTGACGATGCCGTTGTAGCGGCTGCGCTCCAGGCCATAGGCCTTGGCCACCTCAGGGGTGAGGAAGCTGGAGTTGAAGGCGCTGTAGTGAACCTGCCAGGGACCCAGCTCCTTCATCTGCTCGGCCCGCACCGGCAGCGTCATCAAGAGCGCCAGCAGGCAGCTCATCCAGAGTGTTTTCATGATGTCATCCTTCTCCTGTTTCACTCTCCAGCAGGGCGGCGATCTCGGCGGGGATCTGTCTCGGTGCCTCGATGGCGACCGTCTTGTGCCGTCCCAGCTCCCCCCGCACTATGCGGACCTGCCCCTTGGCCACCTTGCACTGCTTGGCCAGATACTTGATCAGATGGCTGTTGGCCTGACCATCCACCGGCGGCGCCGTGATGGCCACTTTCAGCTCGTCCCCGTGCAAGCCGACGATCTGATCCCGGCTCGCCTTGGGCTGGATCATCAGGTGCAGTATCAGCGCGTCCCCTTCCCGCAGGACGGCTGGCATCAGATCATCCACCACAGCTGACCGAACAGATCCCCCAACAGATAGTTTATGGCCTGCAACGCGATGAAGGCGACCAGCACCGAGAGATCCAGGCCACCCAGCGCCGGCAGTATGCGGCGGATAGGTGCCAGGAAGGGCTCGGTCAGCTGATGCATCACGTACTCGATGGGGTTGCGACCCTGGCTGACCCAGCTCAGGATGGCGCGGATCAGCAGCACCCAGAAGATCATCGAGCCCGTCTTCTTCAGAATGGTAAGCACCGCAAACAGGCTGAGGGTCAGCCAGTCGGTCAGCAGCACGTTCATGCTCTTGAGCAGCGCCAGCTTGGCGAAGGCGATGATGAGCGCCAGCAGCACCGAGGCCATGTCCAGTCCGCCGAAGCCGGGGATGATACGGCGCAGCGGGATCACCAGGGGGTTGGTCACCTTGACCACCATCTGGCTCATGGGGTTGTAGAAATCGGCGCGGGCCCACTGCAACCAGACTCGCAGCAGCACCACCATGAGGTAGAGATCAAAAATCGTGTTAATCAAAAAGTAAGCCGTGTTCATCCGGGCTCCTTGCTACAAAAGGTTCAGAAAAGGGTTTCCATCTCGGCGGCCCGGGTGACGGCCGCCTGCATGGCACGAGCGGTCAGCGGCTTCAGCCCCTGCTCCTGGAATGTCTTGACGGCCTCGGCCGTGGTGCCGCCCTTGCTGGTGACCTGCTCGCGCAGGGTCTGCAGGGAGAGCCCGGGGTTCTGCTCCACCATGGCGGCGGCGCCAAGGGCGGTCTGCTGCACCAGCAGACGGGCCTGCTCGGGGGAGAAGCCCATGGCCTCCGCCTCCTCGGCAATCCCCTGCATGAACAGGAAGAAGTAGGCCGGGGCGCTGCCCGCCGCTGCGATGACGCCGTTGATGCCAGACTCCTGCGCGACCCAGAGAGTCTTGCCGACGGCCTGCATCATCTGCTCGGCGAAGTCGCGATCCACCTGTTCTATGCCGGCCGGGGCATAGAGGCCCGTCATCCCCAATCCCAGCAGGGAAGGAGTATTGGGCATGGTGCGGATGATGCGGGCATGTCCCCCCGCCATCTCCTGCAACCGCTCGACCTTGATGCCGGCGGCGATGGAGACGAGCAGCTTGCCTTCGAGGGAGCCCAGCTCGGCCACCAGCGCCTCCAGCATGGCCGCCATCAGCTGGGGTTTGACCGCCAGCACTATGACCTCGGCCTCACGGGCCGCCTCGGCGTTGTTCTGGGTGATGCGAATGCCGAACTGGTCAACCAGCTCGTCCAGCTTGGGCCGGCTGGGGTTGGCGGCGGTTATCCGTCCGGCCGGGTAGCCCGCCTGGATGAGGCCGGCAATGATACTGCGGCTCATGTTGCCTGCCCCGATGAAGGCGAGGGTTCTCTGCTGCATCAAACACTCCTGTAACTGACATCGCAGCGGATGTCGACCCAGCCTGTGCGGGCTGACACCGGCATCACACGCGCCTGTTTACCTGAAAAAAAGCACGGCCGGGGTGTTTCTCGCCCCGGCTATTGCTCATGAATAATCACGGGCACCGAAGATGGCGGTGCCGACCCGGACCATGGTGCTGCCATGGGCGACGGCGGCCTCGAGATCCTCGGTCATGCCCATCGAAAGGGTGTCGACGCTCGGGTATTGTTGCGCAAGCTCGGTGAACAGAGCCTGCATGCGCCGCATCTGCGCGGCCAGAGCCGCCTCGTCGCTGGTGTGCTCCGGGATGGCCATCAGGCCACGCAGCACCAGTCGCTCGCTCTGGTCAACCAGGGCAGCCAGCCGGAAAATCTCTTGCTCCGACGTACCGGATTTGCTGCTCTCTCCGCTAATATTGATTTGCAGACAGACATTTAGCGGCGCCAACCCGGCTGGACGCTGGTTGTTGAGGCGCTCGATGAGTTTGTCACGATCGACGCTTTGCACCCAATCGAATCGCTCCGCCACCAGCCTGGATTTGTTCGATTGCAGCGGGCCGATAAAGTGCCACTCTATGTCTTGGCAGGCCGCCTGCTCACGCAGGGTATCTATCTTGAGCGCGGCCTCCTGGGCATAGGATTCGCCAAAGCGGCGCTGACCGGCGGCATAGGCGGCCTGGATGTCTTCAAGCGGCTTGGTCTTGCTGACCGCAAGCAGCTGGATATGATCGGCGCCACGGCCAACTCGCCTGGCGGCCTGTACAATACGTTCCTTTACCTGAAGCAGGTGCTGGGCAATCTGGCTCATATTTCGTTCGTGATCTTGTGATGGGAGAATAACAAATCTATGGATATCACAGAGTTATTGGCTTTCAGTGTAAAGCATAAGGCCTCGGATCTACACCTCTCGGCCGGGGTTCCCCCGATGATCAGGGTTGATGGGGAGGTTCGCAAGATCAATTTGCCCGCCCTGGATCACCGTGAAGTACACGCCCTCATCTACGACATCATGAACGACCACCAGCGCAAGGAGCTGGAGGAGAATTTCGAGGTGGACTTCTCCTTCGAGGTACCCGGCATGGCGCGCTTTCGGGTCAACGCCTTCCAGCAGGCGCGAGGCTCTGGCGCCGTGTTTCGTACCATACCGAGCACAGTCCTGACCCTGGAAGATCTTGGGGCGCCGGAGATGTTTCGCAAGATAGCGGAGTTTCCCCGCGGCCTGGTGCTGGTCACGGGCCCGACCGGTTCGGGCAAGTCCACCACGCTCGCGGCCATGGTCGATTACATCAACGACAACTTCCACCACCACATCCTCACCATCGAGGATCCCATCGAGTTCGTGCACGAGAACAAGCGTTGCCTGGTCAACCAGCGCGAGGTACATCGCGACACCAAGAGTTTCGCCAACGCCCTGCGCTCGGCCCTGCGTGAAGATCCGGACATCATACTGGTGGGGGAAATGCGCGACCTGGAGACCATACGCCTCGCCATGACGGCGGCGGAGACGGGCCATCTGGTGTTCGGCACCCTGCACACCTCCTCGGCGGCCAAGACCATAGACAGGATCATCGACGTCTTCCCCGGCTCGGAGAAGGACATGGTGAGATCCATGCTCTCCGAGTCCCTGCGGGCTGTCATCTCCCAGACCCTGCTCAAGCGGATCGGCGGTGGCCGGGTGGCGGCCCACGAGATCATGCTGGGGATCCCGGCGGTGCGAAACCTGATCCGGGAAGACAAGGTCGCCCAGCTCTACTCCGTCATCCAGACCGGGATGACCCACGGCATGCAGACAATGGATCAGAGCCTCAAGCAGCTCGTCAACCGGGGCGTGGTTGCCGCCCTCGATGCCAGGGCCAAGGCGGCCGACCCCAACAGCATTTAAGATGCTTTCACCACCAAGGAGACACTATGAACATGGATGTTCTGCTCGCTGCACTGGTTGAACAAAAGGGCTCGGATCTCTTCATCACTGTCGATGCCCCTCCCACCCTCAAGGTCAACGGGCGGCTGGTACCGCTCGGCGATAAACCCCTGGACAGGCAGGCGGCGCTGGCCCTGGTCAGGGAGAGCCTGGACGAGGCGCACTTCGAGCGCTACCTGCATAGCCGGGAGGCAAACTACGCCATCCACCGTGAAGGGCTGGGGCGATTTCGGGTCAGCGCCTTCTGGCAGCAGGATATGCCGGGCATGGTGCTGCGCCGCATCGAGACCCGCATTCCCACCTTCGAAGAACTGACGCTGCCCCCCATACTGCAGGAGGTCGCCATGGCCAAGCGCGGCCTGGTGCTGTTCGTCGGGGCAACGGGCGCCGGCAAGTCCACTACCCAGGCGGCAATGATCGGCTACCGCAACCAGCACGGCGACGGCCACATACTGACGGTGGAGGATCCGGTGGAGTTCGTCCACCAGCATGGGCGCTGCCTGGTGACCCAGCGGGAAGTGGGGATCGACACCGAGTCCTTCGACGTGGCGCTCAAGAACTCCATGCGCCAGGCGCCGGACGTCATCCTCATCGGCGAGATCCGCAGCCAGGAGACCATGGAACTGGCCATCCAGTTTGCCGAGACGGGCCACCTCTGTCTCGCCACCCTCCACGCCAACAATGCCAACCAGGCGCTGGATCGCATCCTCCATCTGGTGCCGCAGGAGAAGCATCGCCAGTTCCTGTTCGATCTCTCCTTCAACCTGCGCGCCATAGTGGCACAGCAACTGCTGCCCTCCCTTCACGGGCAGCGCCGTGTCGCCGCCTTCGAGATACTGCTCAACACCCCGCTCATTACCGACATAGTCCGCAAGGGAGAGGTACACAGGCTCAAGGAGGTGATGACCAAATCCGGCGAGCTCGGCATGCAGACCTTCGATCAGGCGCTGTTCGCCCTGTTCTGCGCCGGCCAAATTGGCTACAGTGAGGCCCTTGCCCATGCCGACTCCGCCAACGACCTGCGACTGCTGATCAAGCTGTCGGGTCGCGAGCAGCTGGGTGCAGGCACACTCGACAACGTGACCCTGGATGAATGAGGGGCGTGCGTCACCGCTAGTAAAGGACAGTTATGCTGATTGTGGTTTCCCCGGCCAAGACGCTGGATTACGAGTCGCCGCTGGTGACCTCCCGTTTCACCCTGCCCGAGCTGCTGGATCACTCCGCCCGGCTGATCCACAGGGCCAGGCAGCTGACCCCGGATCAGATCGCCAGCCTGATGAAGATCAGCGACAAGCTGGCGGGGCTCAACGCCGCCCGTTTTGCCCAGTGGCAGCCGGATTTCACCCCGAGAAATGCCCGCCAGGCGCTGCTGGCCTTCAAGGGTGATGTCTACACCGGCCTGGCCGTTGAGGATTTCAGCGAGGCAGACCTCGACTTTGCCCAGGGGCACCTGCGCATGCTGTCCGGCCTCTACGGGGTGTTGCGACCGCTGGATCTGATGATGCCATACCGGCTGGAGATGGGGATCCGCCTCGACAACGAGCGCGGCAAGGATCTCTATCAGTTCTGGGGTGACATCATCACAGAACACCTGAACAAGGTGCTGGCCGCACAGGGCAGCGAGGTGCTGATCAATCTGGCGTCTGACGAATACTTCAAGTCGGTTCGCCCGGGCGCCCTGAAGGGCCGCATAGTGACTCCGGTGTTCAAGGACGAGAAGAACGGCCAGTTCAAGATCATCAGCTTCTACGCCAAGAAGGCTCGCGGCATGATGGCCCGCCACATCATCAAGCACCGGCTGACCGAGGTGACCCAGCTGACCGGGTTCAATGAGGCTGGCTACTATTTCGTACCGGAAGAATCAGACGACCGCACCCTGATGTTCAAGCGCGCTGAAAATTAATTACAAACGGAGGGAACCAAGTTCGGGATCCCCGGGTCTGAACCTATGAATCCTCTGTTGTAAGCACTTTTTGTTGGCCGACGTTCATGCGTCGGCTTTTTTCTGCGCGCTGATCTCCACAGCCCGGGCGACAGGCAGCAAAACGGCCATCCGAGGATGGCCGTTGCAGCGTCAATGGGGCATTACTTCTTTTTCTTCTTGGCGCTCTTTTTCTTGCCATCCTTCGGCTTTTTCTTCTTCACCGGCACCCGCGCCTCCTTGTGCCTGGGGCGCAGCTCCTCGATCACCCGGCGCTTGAGGCGCTCCTCGGTGTAGCGCTCTATCTTGGCCACCATGGCCATGTCGTGGGCCTCTACCAGGCTGATGGCGCAGCCACGGTTGCCGGCGCGACCGGTCCGGCCGATACGGTGGACGTAGACGTCGGTGCCGTAGGGCATGTCGTAGTTGATGACGTGGCTGACGTTGGGCAGGTCGATGCCCCGGGCGGCTACATCGGTGGCGATGAGGAAGGGCACCTCCCCTTCATGGAACTTGCGGATCGACTCGACGCGCTTGCTCTGCTCCATCTCGCCACGGATCCAGGCACAGGGGACGCCGGCCGCCTGCAACTGGCCGGAGAGCTCCGCCAGCCGCTCGCGGGTCTTGACGAAGACAATGGCCTTCTGGGTCTGGGGATCCTTCAGAATGTGGATCAGCAGCGCCAGCTTGTGGGCGGCGTCATCGGCCAGGTGCACCCACTGGGTGATGGGCCGGCGCTCGCTGCGGGGCGGCTCGGCATGTAGCTCCACCGGATCTTTGAGGATCTCGCTCGCGAACTTCTCGAGACCGGCCCCTTCCAGGGTGGCGGAGAAGAGCATGGTGTGCTTGCGGTAACGGGCCTCTGCCACTATGCGGTTCACATCCTTGATGAAGCCCATGTCCAGCATGCGGTCCGCTTCATCCAGCACCAGCACCTCGATGTCGTGGCTCTCGAACTCTTCCTTTTCTATGTACTCCAGCAGGCGACCCGGGGTGGCCACCACTATGTCGGTGGTCTTGGTCAGTGCCGGCAGTTGCTCCTCATGACTGACGCCGCCGATGATGGTCTCGATGCTGAGATGGGTATGCACCGCCAGCGCCCTGGCATGGGCACTGACCTGCAGCGCCAGCTCGCGGGTCGGGGTCAGGATCAGCATGCGGCACGGGCCCGGCTTGCGACGCGGGAAGTCCAGCAGGTGCTGCATGGCGGGCAGCAGGAAGGCGGCTGTCTTGCCGGTACCGGTCGGAGCGGATGCCAGAATATCGCGGCCGTCCAGGGCTGGCTCCAGCACCATCTGCTGAATGGTGGTGGGGCGGGTGAATCCCATCTCGGCCAAGGCCCGGTTGAGGGCTGGATTCAGGTCGAAATCATCAAAGGACTGGCTCATGGCAATACTCGGTCATTAAGGAAACGGCAGATTATAGGCGATTATGCCGCCGGCTCCTATGGCGACTGTGGCTTAGCCGCTATAATCGCCGACCATTTTCGCCATGGCAGACGAGCAACGAGGGTCAGATGGGGCGTAGCAGCGGTTTTACTTTCAAACAATTTCACATCGACCATGACCGCTGTGCCATGAAGGTGGGCACCGACGGCATACTGCTGGGGGCCTGGACGCCGGTCGACAATGCCCGCCGGATCCTCGACATCGGCACCGGCACCGGGCTCATCGCCCTGATGCTGGCCCAGCGCAGCACGAACGACTGCCGGATCGACGGGGTGGAGCTGGATAAGGATGCAGCGGACCAGGCCAGGGATAACGTGGCGGCCTCCCCCTGGGCCACCCGGGTCAGCATCATAGAGAGCGCCATTCAGGATTATCAGGCGGCTCCTTACGATCTCATCGTCTCCAACCCCCCCTATTTCGTTGCAGGTCAGGTATTTAGCGATCCGGCCAGGGCGCTCGCCCGTCACACTGGCGCACTCGATCCCCATGCGCTGCTGGCGGCAAGCCGTCGTCTGCTGAGTCAGGATGGGCGGCTGGCGCTGGTGCTGCCCACCGCCATGGCTGATGAAATTTTATGCATCTCGGCGGATTATGATCTGTACAGCCTTTGTTATACAGCTGTTATCACCAGGGAGGGGAAAGAGGCAAATCGCGTTTTATTGCTACTTGGCAGAGGATTAAGCAGGTGCGAGCAGGGTGAAATTGTGATCCATTCTACTGCCGGAGGCTATTCCGACAGATACATCCAACTAACCAGCCCCTTCTATTTGAAGATGTAAATTTCGCCTTGAACTATTTTTTCACATCATTATGCTGACTAGCAAACGAGCACCCGCTCAAGACCAGCTCAAACCACTGGTGGCGATGAAAAAAGCAGCGGGGCTCCTTTTTTTTACCCCTGAACAACGCCGGTCACTGACCAATAAAAAACTATAACAAGCAATAGTTTACAAGACAGACGAGGTTGAACTTGACGAAATCACTCACATTGTCCGATGTACTCGGATTGGGCTTCATGACCTTCGCCTTCTATCTGGGCGCAGGCAACATCATCTTCCCGCCTCTGGCCGGTTACATGGCGGGTGAGCACCTCTCCCTGGCCATGCTGGGCTTCCTAGTGACCGCCGTGGGCCTGCCCCTCATCACCATTCTCGCCGTCGCCAAGGCCGGCAACGGCTGGGCCGGCATGACCAAGTTGCTGCCCACCGGCGTCGCCACCGCCCTGGCCGTCGCCATCTACATCATCATAGGCCCGGCCTTCGCCGCTCCCCGTACCGGCCTGGTGGCCTACGAGATGGGCCTCAAGCCCTTCCTGGGTGACATGGGTCAATCCGGGCTGGTCGCCTACACCGTGGTCTTCTTCGGGATCGCCATCCTGGTCTCCCTCAATCAGGGCAAGCTGATGGATGCCATCGGCAAATACCTGACCCCGGTGCTGATGCTGCTGCTGCTGACCCTGGCCGTCGGCGTCTTCGTCGCACCGCAGGGCACCATGCCCGCCTCGTCCGGCGACTATCAGCACAGCCCGCTGGTGAAAGGGATCCTGGAAGGCTACAACACCATGGATACCCTGGCGTCCCTGATGTTTGGCGCCCTGATCGTCGATCTGCTGCGCAAGAAAGGCATTCACGACTATCAGAGCCAGTTCAAGTACCTGGCCATCGCCGGCATCATCTCCGCCATCGGCCTGTCCGTGGTCTATGTCTCCCTGTTCCAGCTGGGTAACACCGCGGCCGGTGTCGCCACCGACGTCAGCAATGGCGGTGCCATCGTCAACGCCTACGTGCTGAGCCTGTTCGGTCAGCCGGGTCAGTTCATCCTGGCAGCCATCATCACCCTGGCCTGCTTCACTACGGCCGTGGGCCTGATCTCCGCCTGCTCCGACTTCTTCCACAATCTCACCGGCGTGAGCTACCAGAAGCTGGTGGTACTGCTGGGTGTCGTCTGTGCCGTGGTGGCCAACGTCGGCCTGAGCCAGCTCATCAGCCTCTCCATCCCGGTGCTGGTCGCCATCTATCCGGTGGCCGTGGCCCTGGTGCTGGTCACCTTCCTGAAGGGTTACTTCGGGCGCCCTCGCCTGGTGTTCCGCTCCGTGCTGCTGGTTGCCTTCCTGTTCGGCTGCCTGGACGGTCTGGGTGCTGCCGGCATGAAGATGGATGCGTTCGCCTTCTTGCCGCTGTTCGACAAGGGCCTGGCCTGGTTGCTGCCCACCCTGCTGGCCTGCGGCCTGGGCACCCTGGTGCGCGGTGGTGACAAGCTGGCCGCCGAAGCCGCCTGATCCTCATCCCGACGACATAAAAAAGAGGCCAGCTTTCGCTGGCCTCTTTCATTTTTGCAACGGGTGCATGGCAAATCGGGTTAGTGCTCAGAGCACGGATGCCGGCTTGGGTTTGCCAGCCAGGCCGTACCAGTGGCTCTCGACCTGGCCGGCATGCCAGCGCAGGCTGCCCCAGGGCTGCTCACTCTGCCAGCGCGGGAAGTTGATCTGCACGCTGTTGTCTTCGTACTTGTAGAGCGAGGTGCTGATCTGGATATCCGACAGGATAAGCAGCAGCACCCCACAGATGACAGTCCATTTCAGCATCGTCCACATGGCGGTTACTCGAAGCAGATCTCTATGGTGGCACGGCCGTACTCGGAATCGAACGGCATCATGATCTTGGCACCGTCAGCCCTGTGGGTGATGGTGTGATTGGGGCCGGAGACGATGATGGGGGTCGCCATGTCGAACTCATAGCCCTTCTCCCCCAGCATGCGCTTGGCACCACCGGTCACCATGTTGGTGATCTCGCCCACCATGTCGGTTACCTCTTCGTTGATGGTGGCCGGTGCCTCCCCCAGCATGCGGCGCATGATCTCCAGCGCCAGCCCCTTCTCGAAGCTGATGGAGAGGGAGCCACGGGTCTGCGGACCCACCATGCCGATGAGGCCGGAGACATCTCCCCGCGCCAGCTCGTCCGTCTTGCGCTTGGGCGCGCCGGGTTTGAGCTCCAGCTGTGCCATGGTGGAGAGCACATTGAGCAGGGAGAGCAGGAACGGGTTTACAAAATCAGCCTTCATCTTCACTTCCTAGGGTGTCAGAGCAACGAGCACATTGACCATGGGCCTCTATGGTCTTGTTGGTAATAGTAAAACCATGCTGGTGAGCCTGCTCGGAAAAGGCGCTGTCGATGGCCGGATCGTGCAGCTCCACCACCTCCTTGCAGCGATCGCAGATCAGCAGCTGCATGGGATGGGCATGGTCAAAGTGGCAGCAGAAAATGAAGGCGTTGAGCGACTCCACCTTGTGGGCGAACCCCTGCTCGAGCAGAAAGTCGAGCGCCCGGTAGACGGTGGGGGGCTTGGCATGGGCCTCGGTCTGCTGCAACTGGGCCAGCAGATCATAGGCGCTGATGGCATTGCCATGGGCGGCAAGCAGCCGGAACACCTGGCGCCGGGTCGGGGTGAAACGGATCCCCCGCTGGTCGCAGAGACGTTCCGCTCGTTGTAGAAGTAGGTCTTGATTCATGATCACGCAGATACCCTGTCAATTAGCCGGATACTATCACAGGGCCCCCTGTGCGCGGCGACAAAATTCATTTTCTGAGGCTGTCTCACCTTGTGGTAGAATCCGGCCCCTTATTTTGCCAACCCGGATGATTTTTATGCAGGCGCAGCGCTTCTCCATCGCCCCCATGCTGGACTGGACCGATCGGCATTGCCGTTATTTCCACCGTCTGATGACCCGCCAGACACTGCTCTATACCGAGATGGTGACCACGGGTGCCATCATCCATGGCAAAGGGGATTATCTGGGTTACAGCGAGCAGGAACATCCCCTCGCCCTGCAGCTGGGTGGCAGCAACCCGGCGGACCTGGCCCGTTGTGCCAGGCTGGCCGAGGAGCGCGGCTATGACGAGATCAACCTCAACGTGGGTTGCCCGTCGGATCGCGTCCAGAACGGCCGATTCGGCGCCTGTCTGATGGGGGAGCCCGCCCTGGTGGCCGACTGCGTCAAGGCGATGCGCGATGTGGTGAGCATTCCGGTGACAGTGAAGACCCGTATCGGCATCGATGATCAAGACTCCTATGAATTCTTGCAGGCCTTCATCGAGCAGGTGCGCGACGCCGGCTGCGAGACCTTCATCGTCCACGCCCGCAAGGCCTGGCTGAGCGGCCTGAGCCCGAGGGAGAACCGCGAGATCCCGCCGCTCGATTACCCGCGCGTCTATAGGGTCAAGAAAGACTATCCCGAGCTGACCATAGCCCTCAACGGCGGGGTCAACTCCCTCGAGCAGACCCTGGAGCACCTGCAGCAGGTGGACGGCGTCATGATGGGCCGCGAGGCGTACCAGAACCCCTACATCCTGGCCGAGGTCGACAACCGGGTATTCGGCCAGGGTGGCGAGCTGCCGAGCCGCCACGAGGTGGTGCGCATGATGCTGCCCTACATGGAGCAGGAGCTGGCCAAGGGCAACTACCTCTCCCACATGACCCGTCACATGCTGGGCCTGTTCCAGAACATGCAGGGGGCCCGCGCCTGGCGCCGCCACCTGAGCGAGAACGCCTGCAAACCCGGGGCCGGCATCCAGGTGGTGCTGGATGCCATGGCCAAGGTGCCCGAATTCGCCCCGACCGGATCGGTGGAGTAAGCATGTATCGCTTCACCGGTTCCTGGCTGCACAAGGCGCTGGTTCGCCTCTGTGCCGGCATGCTGGCCATCCTCGGCATCAAGCTCAGCCCTTTCTATCTGCTCGGGCTCCTGATAGTGCTTGGTCTGCACAGGGAGCAGTTGCTCGGCTGACTTCGCCAGCCCTCAGGCAAGAAAAAGCCGGAACAGCGATGTTCCGGCTTTTTTTATCTGGATGGTGGCGCCCGCTCACTCCTCCAGCGCCACAAACTGCAATTCCGGGGGGGAGGAGGTCAGCACGTCGGCGCAGTAATCCCAGGTCGAGATGCGATAGTGCTGCAAGTCTTCGTCCAGGTGCAGACCATCGGACTCCTGATGGAACCAGCTGGCAAAACGGGACGGCGTGATCAGCTGGATCTGCTCCTCGATGACGTGGCTGTCCCGCCCTTCCGCCAGATCGCAATCTTCCATCACCCTCACGGCGAAGATATGGCGGAAATTGACCCGGCACAGCGGCTGCGGCGGCAGATCTATGCTGCGGGCACGCCCCAGCATGACGGTCAGGGTGTCACTCCAGATGTCCTGATGCAGTTCGGCCACAACCAGACCGGGGGGAAGTTGGCGGGAGGGTGCCCAGGGCACGGCCACCTGCCGGATGGCATTCTTCTGTTCCATATCCACCTCACTACAGCGCATGCCATATCCTGAGTGTATCTGAAACAAATTTTAACGAAGATGGCAAGAAAAAACCCGGCAGGAGCCGGGTTTCATTTGATTACTTTACGCGATTACTTGACGGCGTCTTTCAGCGCCTTGCCTGCCACAAAGGACGGCACATTGGCGGCTGCAATCTGGATCTCTTTACCAGTTTGCGGGTTGCGACCGGTGCGGCCCGCGCGATGGTTGACCTTGAAGGTACCAAAACCCACCAACTGAACGGCATCGCCCTCTTTCAGGCTCTGGGTAATACCATTGATGATCTCTTCCAGAGCAACTTTGGCCTGAGCTTTGCTCAGGTCTGCTTTGGCGGCAATTGCATCGACAAGTTGAGCTTTGTTCATAACATTTCCTTTATGATCGGGCATTTAGCACCGGGCCACTCTATTCAAAAAAAAACACTCAGGCAAAGGCTTTATCAGCCGGATTGGCTTGAATGCTGGGGTTTTCATCAAGATCTGCGGAAATAGTCACATATCTCGCCCCTGCGTCCTCCTGACAGGCGACACGGGACCAGAAACCGACGGAGACTTGTATGCAAACCCCCGCCTGATGTAACAATATCCCCACACTCCTATTGACGGTCAACAGGATTTTCCCTAGTTATAGGAGTGTCGTCAGTCGCTGAGAATGACCGAAGGCCTGCAGCCATCGCGCTTCATGCCATGCCCATGGAGGGACTATGTTAACTGAACTGGAACAAACCAAGCGCGCGTTGGCAGGCAAACACAGGGCAATCGATGACTGGCTGGATGCCAGGCAGGCATTGCTGGTCGAGTACATGCGGCTGGCCGGGCTCATGCCCACCAAGTCCAAGCAACGCTCCCTTCCCGGTCATGTCGAACTGCAACGCTTCTGCGAACAGCTGGTCGACTACGTCAGCGCCGGTCATTTCGAGATCTACAACCACGTGGTCACCGCCTTCGAGCAAGCCAGCGGTGACAAGCTGGAGCTGGCCAAACGCATCTATCCCCATATCCGTGCCTGCACCGAGTTTGCCCTGGAGTTCAACGACAAATACAGCAATGCCGACGAGGCCCAGCTGTTGCAGCTCGATGAGGATCTGAATCAGCTGGGTCCTGTGCTGGAGGACAGATTCAAGCAGGAGGACAGGCTGGTCAAGGCGCTTCAGGTTGTCGAATCCCTCAGTCGCCAGCGGGTCTGATGCTCAATATCGGAGCCAGTTCAACATCCTGATGCGCCAGCTACATTACACTCTGGGGCATGGATGGTTAGCACTGTGCTCGCACGCAGACCGGAGATGAACATGGCCGAGCGCCGCCACTTTACCCGAATCTTCTATTTGACCGCCGCCAAACTGACCCAGGGGGTGCGCCAGTGGCGTACCCAGCTGGTGGATGTCTCCCTGCAGGGTGCCCTGCTGCTCAGGCCCGAGGATTGGGTCGGCAGCGACGACAAGGAGTACGAGATCTGCTTCATGCTGGGCGGCAGTGACATCGAGATCAAGATGCAGGTCGAACTGACCCACGAGGCCAGCAAGAAGCTGGGTTTCTACTGCCACCACATCGACATCGACAGCGCCACTCATCTCAAGCGGATGATGGAACTGAACATAGGTGAAGAGCAGCTCCTGTATCGCGAGCTGGAGCAGCTGCTGCAAGAACACAGGGAACACAATCCCCCCTCCTGATCCGTCATCAATGAAAAAGGAGCCTCACAGGCTCCTTTTTTGTGCTCTTTTACGCTGTTACAAGGCCTCGAGGGCATCGGACAGCTTCTTCACCGGCACCACTTCCATCCCCTCGATGGGGTGCTTGGGCGCGTTGGCATGAGGCACTATGGCGCGGCGGAAACCGTGCTTGGCCGCCTCCTGCAACCGCTCCTGGCCGGAGGGCACGGGCCGGATCTCCCCAGACAGCCCCACCTCGCCGAACACCACCAGATCCTTGGGCAGGGGCTGATCCCGGAAGCTGGAGACCATGGCCAGCAGCAGCGCCAGATCCGCACTGGTCTCCTCGACCTTGACCCCGCCGACCACGTTGATGAAGACGTCCTGATCCGCCATCTGCAGGCCGCCATGACGGTGCAGCACCGCCAGCAGCATGGCGAGACGGTTGTGATCCATGCCCACTGCCACCCGGCGCGGGTTTGAGACCTGGGAGTAATCCACCAGCGCCTGCAACTCCACCAGCAGGGGGCGCGTCCCCTCCCAGATCACCATGACGATAGAGCCGGGTGCCTGCTCCTCGCCGCGGCTCAGGAAGATGGCGGAGGGGTTGCTCACCTCCTTCATCCCCTGCCCCGTCATGGCGAAGACGCCAAGCTCGTTGACCGCACCGAAGCGGTTCTTGTGGGAGCGCAGGGTGCGAAAGCGCGAGTCGTGGGCACCATCCAGCAGCACCGAGCAGTCGACGCAGTGCTCCAGCACCTTGGGACCGGCCAGGGTGCCGTCCTTGGTGACATGGCCCACCATGAAGATGGCGACATGATTCTGCTTGGCATAGCGGGTGAGCAGAGCCGCAGACTCGCGCACCTGGGAGACAGAGCCGGGGGATGACTGCACATCCGCCACATGCATCACCTGGATGGAGTCGATGACCATGATCTGCGGCTGCTCCTGCTGGGCGATGATGCAGATCTGCTCCACGCTGGTTTCCGACAGCATGCGCAGCTTGTCGGTGGGCAAGCCCAGCCGGCCGGCCCGCATCGCCACCTGTTGCAGGGACTCCTCCCCGGTCACATAGAGGGTCTTCATCCGCTGCGCCAGGCCGCACATGGTCTGCAGCAGCAGGGTCGATTTGCCCGCCCCCGGGTTGCCGCCGATGAGGATGGCCGAACCCGGCACCACACCGCCGCCGAGCACCCGATCCAGCTCCTTGA
This sequence comes from Aeromonas rivipollensis, assembly GCF_037811135.1. Lineage (NCBI taxonomy): Bacteria > Pseudomonadati > Pseudomonadota > Gammaproteobacteria > Aeromonadales > Aeromonadaceae > Aeromonas > Aeromonas rivipollensis. The sequence continues at coordinate 3,941,456 of NZ_CP149130.1, forward strand.
AGCCCGAACTGAAACGAGGGATCTCGGTGGTCGCGACTTCGGCCAGGGTCTGCACCTGGCTGCCGACGGCGCCGGCATAACCGGTGTAGCGGGCACTCTTGCCGGGGGTAGTGACACCCAGTCGGACCTCGGTGATGGTGTTCCACTCCTTGCACTCGCTGCACTGACCTTGCCAGCGGGTGAAGTCGGCGCCACATTCGGAACAAACATAGGCGGTTTTGTTTTTGGCCATGGATAACTCGGGGACAGGATGAATTCCTGCTTGATATACTGGTTTGCGACCGGCAGATCAAACCCAGAATCGGAAAAGTGACTTTCCGCGGCAGGAATACATGGATTCAGAACAACCACTCCACCTGATAGAACAACTTGTCCCCCTGCTCCGGGAAAAGGACTTCGACGAGATCTTCAACCGCCTGACCCAGAACGAGAATACCAACAGCCGCTTCCTGCTGAAGATGGAACTCAAGCGCAAGTGCACCCCCTGTCGGCGCGTGATCGACATGCGCAACGAGCTGGGGGCCCTCTGTCAGGTGTACGAGTTCGAGGGGGTGACCCACTTTATGCCCGCCGAGGCCGTCGAGCAGTTCCAGTCCCAGTGCTACCTATATCGGGACAGCTACACGCTCGGGGTCTACGAGGCGCTGCAAGCCTGGTACAGGCTCAATCAGGGGCGCAGCGAGAGCCTCTCCCTGCCCGTCAGCCCGTTCAGCCCCTTCGACGTCAACGCCATCCCCTTCGCCAGTCACTACGGCCGGCAGGAGGAGCGGATGCACTTCAGCTCCCCCATGGTGCTCAAGCTGGCAAACGGGGAGAAGCTCCAGGCCAAGAGTTCGGACATCTCTCTCGGCGGGATCCGGGTCTCGGTCCCCCATCTGCCCGACTACCAGACCGGCGACCACATCGAGGTCTTCTTCACCGGCCTGGAGCGCGAAAACCCCCACCCCCTGCTGCGTGACTCGATCAGCTACCAAATCCTGGGAGAGGAGCAGAAAGAGGGGAAATTCTGGCTGCGGCTGGTGAAGAGCGGCGAGCACCCCGCCTTCGACGAGTTCCTGCGCGACTTCATCGAGCGCAACCGCAGTCGCTATCGGGTCAGTGTCGACTACCTGCTGTCGGCCGCCATCATCAAGGGATACGAGCAGTTCTACCTGCCGCGCATGACCGGCATGCCGCTCTACTTCGGCAAGGGCGACGCCCCTGGCCTCGAGATCGCCCTGCGCACCGAGAACAACCAGCACATCCTCGAGTACTGGCGTGACGCCAAGAACCGCGACATGCTCGCCAGCCTCTTCACGGCGGCGCGCATGCCCTCCCTGTTGCCCGCCAAAGGGGGGCTGCGAGAGACCCTGATCTACAGCTTCACCCACTCGGTGCGCAGTCACCTCTACTTCTTCTCCGCCACCCGCGAAGAGTTGCAGCAGAGCGGCCTGACGTCCCTCTTCTTCCAGGTCGGTGCCCGTCGTCCCAGCTGGCGCGTCTACAAGTTCAGCCTGGAAGCCTGCGCCCTGCACGAGGCCGACCTCGACAGCCAGCGGGGAGAGTCGCACCAATTGCAGGACATGCTGCTGCGCGAGCGCCTCGGCCAGATAGGCTACGTCGGCCTGCTGCAGGAGATAGGGCTGGACCACCAGCGCAGCGAGTTCCACTACGACAGCCAGCAGCCCAACGCTAACGCCTTGCAACGCTTCGGCCACGACACCCAGGCGCCCCCCTTCGAGATAGAGACGCTGCACTATGTGCAACTGCGCAAGGAGGCCCGCTACGTACACAAGACGGCGATAGTGCTCAGGTACCAGGACCGCGCCTGGATCGGCTGGACCCGTGACATCTCGGCCCATGGCATGCAGATCGAGCTGGAGGAGGCATTCGAGGGAGAGAAGGGGGAGACTGTCACTGTCGCCCTGCCCAGGCTGCAGGAGCTTGCCAAGACCATGGACTTGCAGCGCCTGCCCTACCGGCTGGTCAGCCTCAATCTGAGCCGTACCGTGCTGCACCTTTGTATCGAAGGCACGGCGGAGCGCCACATCGGCCATCAGTTCTTCAGCCTGCTGATCGAGAGCAACCAGAACAAGCTCAAGGCCACCCGGGAGCACAAGCGCTACCGCGGCATGGCACGGGCGCTGCGCAACCTCTATACCCACCACCTGTTCAACTCGCCGGTCTATGTCAACAAGCTCAAGGCAGCCGCAAGACCTTCCGCCGTGGGCATGGCCCCCCGACCGCGCAGCCTCTCCCGCCTATTGCAGGCCTGCGCCGGGCAGGAGAAGCAGTTGAACCTCTATCCCCTGTTCCAGGGGGCCCTGCTCAAGACAGTGCTGCTCGACCCATTGCGCACCCTGGCGCGGGAAGACAAGCCGGAGGAGGAGGAGGTCTACATCGCCAGCCTGCACTCCCAGGGCGGGGCTCCCCTGTTTCGCAGCCACCTGGCCAGCAGTTTTTCCTCGCCGGAGGCGAAGCGCCGCTTCATCGAGCTGGCCCTGCAGCAGGGGGAGTTCTATTCGGTGCTGGTCGGCATCTCCCGCACCGGTCGCCCCGATACCAGCTTCATCGCGGGCGAGCTGGACTACATCGCCAAGTTCGCCATTCACAAGGCCAAGCAGCTGGAAGAGGAGCTGTGGAGCGTGGTGGGAGTCGGTGAACTGACCGATACCACAGAGGCCACCCTGTTCCGGCTCGGCATCAAGCCCCCGGCGAAGTAGCCCGCAGAGGCCAGCCCCTGGTGCCCTCTGTCGTCAGCTGTCGGCATCAGGGGCAGGTGGTGGGCAGATGGCTGCCCGTTTCAGCGAGCGCTCAGGCCGCCTGGGGGTTGAGCAGCCAGGCGAGGATCTCGGGGAAGTGATCCTCCTGGGCCTGGGGCGCCGTCAGCATGTTGATGTGATCGTAATCGAGCCGGTTGCCGTTATCCCGGCCGAGGCGGGTGTGGCGGGTCGCCGACCCCATCTCGACACTGAAGCGGCGCACGTCTGTGGGGTGACCCAGCACCTTGTCCGCCTTGGCCGAGATCATCCAGAGCGGCGGCCAGCTCACCCTGGCGGCGGCCTCGTCATAGGCAAAGCCGTCGTGGGGATCCTGCCAGGGCCCGCATTTCACCCAGGGAATGGTCTCCTGCAGGTAACGCAAGGGCTCATCATCGGCCCCTATCTTCAACTTGCGGGCAGCCAGAAAACCCTGGCGGCGCGCCAGCCAGGGCGCCAGCCGGTTCCAGATCAGGTCCACCTTCAGCCAGCGCTCGGGGCTCTGCACCGAGACCCCCCGCTTGGTGCCGAAGAACACCAGGCTCGCTATCTGATCCGCCAGTTCGGGGAAGCGCACCAGGGTCGAGGCCATGATGACCCCACCCCAGGAGTGGGCCATCCAGTGCACCCTGGCTGCGGGATGGCGCGCCGCCACCCAGTGCTGCAGCGCCGGCAGATCCTCGGTGATCAACTCATGCTGGCCGTGGCCGGCACGCTCGGCGATGGCCGGTGTGCTCTGACCTCGCCCACGCAGATCGGCCACGTACACCTGATAGCCGTGCCTGGCCAGAAAACAAGCCAGCCCCTTGCCGGATTCGGTGTAGAAGATACGCCCGTTCTCGATGGCGCCGTGCACCATCAGGATGGGATCGGCGTGGACGGCGACACCGGGCTGGATATGGCGCACATGGAGCCGATGTTCGCCACAGGGGACAAACAGGGATTGTTGCAACAGTTCCATCTTGTTCTCTGCTCCTCCTTGAGCGGGTTTCAACTCCAGCGCCTGTCGCGGCAGGCGAGCGCGCCGAGCAGGCAAAGCACCCCTTCCAGATCATGGTGATTGAGGGTGGCGGCCGCCTGGGCCCGCACCAGGGGTTTGGCGTGAATGGCGATGCCGAGCCCTGCCACCCCCATCATCTTGAGATCGTTGGCGCCATCGCCAACCGCCACCGTCTGGGCGGCGGGGATCCCATGCTCCCGGGCCAGTTGCAGCAGCGCCTCGGCCTTGGCGGCGGCATCCACTATGGGACCGCTCACCTGGCCGGTCAGCACGCCCCCTTCCACCGCCAGCTCGTTGGCGAAGATGGCGTCCAGCCCCAGCGCCTGCTGCAGTTCGCCAGCGAAACGGGTAAAGCCGCCGGAGGCGATCGCCACTGTCCAGCCCGCCTGCTTGAGGGTGTCGACCATCAGCTGCAAGCCGGGCATCCAGGGCATGGCGGCCGCCACCTCATCGAGGATGGCGACAGGGGCCCCCTTCAGCAGGGCGACCCGGTTGCGCAGGCTGTCGGCAAACTCCAGCTTGCCCTGCATGGCCGCCGCCGTCACGGCCGCCACCTGCTCACCCACACCCGCCAGACGGGCGATCTCGTCGATGCACTCGATCTGGATGGCTGTGGAGTCCATGTCCATCACCAGCAGCCCGGGTGCCCCCAGGGTGGGCAAGGTGGCGAGATGGCAGGCATCTATGTCCCACTCCTGCCCCTTGAGTGCCAGTACCAGCTCGGGGCAGAAGCGGCTCGCACCGAGCAGCAGCAGGGGCACACCGGCCTGCTCCCCCACGGGATAGAGGCTGGCCTCGACCCTGTGGTCTGCCAGCAGCGTCGCCAATTTTGTCAGGTGGCGGGCACCTAGCGCCTTGCCAAACAGCACCAGCCAGGCGCCGTCATGGGCACTGGCCGCGGGCAGCAGGGCTTCGGGGGAGAGCTGCCAGCAGGGAGCACCGCACAGAGCCTGGGACCAGTCGTGCGGGGAGCGGGGAAATTGGGACAACAACATAAGAGAGACACCTTCCTTGGGGATCATGGGGTTCATCATGCGGGCCCAGAGTAGCGTATTGCTTTTTGTACAGGCAAGCGCCAAGATCCCGCCACCATTGTCCATTCCCCCCAAGAGGCTCAGCGCTGTGCGTCATCTCCCCATCAAACGTGTTATCAGCCTGGCAGCGGGGATCCTGCTCGGTCTCTGGGTGCTGGTGCTGATGATCCACATGCAGGGAGCAAGCCAGGCCGCATTGCACAGCGCGGCGCGGGATAGGGCCCAGGCGCTGGTCGCCTACGCCGCCCGGGACATGCGACGCTGGATCAAGGAGGACAAGGAGAGCGAGCTGGAGCGCCTGGCACAGGATCTGGCCGCCGAACCCGACATCCTCGACGTCACCCTCTACGACGCCCGCGGCATCCCCCTCGCCCAGTCGGATCAGGCCGTTCCCCTCGAGAGTCTGTTGCCCATCGGCACCGACAACAAGTCCCTGCCGGAGCAGGGCAAGGGGCGCACCCAGTTCGTGCAGGAGATCCAGGAGGGGAACCTGACCCTGGGCTACCTGAGGATCACCCTGGAGGAACAACGGCTGCTCGCCGCGCAGGATACCCATCTCAAGGTGAGTCAGGAGAAACAGCGGCTGATGCTGCTGGTGATGCTGCTGGCCGGCCTGCTCATCTCCTACGGGGTGCGTCGCAACTACATGCGGGTACGCAAGCACAAGAAGAGATCGGTGCAAAACCAGGCCTCCGCCGACAACGCACCGCCGCCAGGCATCGAATAAGGCTCGGTTCGCGAAACGCCTTGGTCTTGTTATTACCCCCAGCTGTTCGAGTACCTGATCGAGCAGAGTATCGAGTCGCTTGACTCCCCCGTCGTCACTGAAGCGCTCGTTAACGAAGTGCCGCTCCACGATCACCTCATGCCACAGTTCCTTGACCAGCCTATCCAGCCATTTGCGCGGAGTCGGCGTTCAGCTGTGCTGCGCCTAGATCCTCTTCATCCTTGAATCTCGAACCTCACCGAAGGCGGTATCCCATGACCCTTAGCTTCTCAGGTCTGCCCATCTGACCTTGGTTACATCCAGGGGTCAGGCCTAACTTGAGACAGAAGCAAACGAATTTTTCACGCCTTTCCAGCCGCTTTGGGGTGTGAACTCGATTCGTGGTTTATGTTTTCGGTATGAGACGCCCGCATTGAATGCAATGAGATACAACATTTGTGGAAATCTTCAGGCAAGGGGCACATCAGCCACTCCAGCAGAAGGAAACAAGACCATGAAGCAACCCCTATTTCGCCGTAGCGCGTTGGCGGCCGTGATCGCCCTCTGCACGGTATTGGCTGCATGCAAAGAGGAGCCCCCTCCCGTCACGCAAAGTGTCCAGCCCAGCGCGGCCTCCAGCACAGCCAGCGCTGCGGTCGCACCGCAAGGGCAGCCTCAGCCTGTTAACACGCAAGCATCGAAATATACCCCAGAGGCGCTCGAGACCCTGCTTGCGCCCGTAGCCCTTTATCCTGATTCGGTATTGGCTCAGGTGCTGGCCAGTGCCACCAATCCGCAAGAGGTACTCGATGCCGGCAACTGGCTGGTCGCCCACCCCAATCTCAAGGGGAAAGAGCTGACCGCCGCCATTGCGCCGCTGGGCTTTACGCCGCCCACCATGTCGCTGATGCACTTTCCGACCGTGATGGACATGATGTGCTTGAAGATGGAGTGGACGACCGAGCTGGGCAGTGCCTTCCTGGCCGATGAACCGGGCGTGCTGGCAGCCGTTCAGCGGCTGCGTCAACAGGCGATGGAGGTGGGCAACCTGAAAGACTCGGAACAGATGAAAGTGGTCAGGGATGAACAGAACAATCAGCAGATCGTCACCATTGCGCCTGCCAACCCTGACGTCGTTTATGTCCCGCAATACGACCCGAGCGCCGTCTATAGCCCACCGGCTGCCGGACCAGCCCCAGCACCGGTGACCACAGCAACCACGACAACGACCGCGCCTGCAACAACGACCACGACAGTGGTGGAACATGACGATGATGATGAATACGACCGCGGCGATATGGTCTTGACGGGCTTGCTCGCCTTTGGTGCGGGCATGCTGGTCAACGAGGTCTTCAACGACGACGATGAGGGCGATTATTATTACCCTCGGTGGGGATCAGGTTATCCCAGCGGTTACGCTCCCTATCGTTACAACCCCAACTATGGCAATGGTTTCCGTCCCACCAATGGCTACAACCGTCCGGTCAACTATCAGCGGGGCTCCAACAACAATATTTATATCAATGCCAGGGGGGACGACTACTTCAACAAGTTCGAGCGCGGCCCCAATAACTACCTGCGCCAGGCCGACAGCCCCATCACGGCGGCGCGCCCCCAGCGCTCTGAGCTCGCTACCCTGGAACAACGCTCGCGCAATAACGAGGCTGCGGGGGGCCGACGAGATGGCGCACCTAAGGGGACCTATGCGGGGGCCAATCGCCAGCCTAAAGGCGAATACACCGGCGCCCCGCGCGCTGTCAATGAGGCGAACAGGGAGGCTCGCGCAGCAGCGCCGAAGGGGAGCTATGCGGGAGCCAACCGCCAACCCAAAAACGACAATGCCAAGGCGACACGCGACACCAGACAGGCGAATGTGGCCCAGCGCACGCCGCGCCAGGGCGACTACGCGGGAGACAGGGTCAAGCGGCAGCAAGTCACGCCACAGACCGCTGGAGCGCGTGATCGCGGCTATGCCCAACCACGCGCCACTCACAGCAAGAACGCGGCACAGACGGCAACCCGCAGAGCACCTGTGGCCTCGGCCTCAACCTCAAGGAGTGCCTTCCAAGGGGTACATAATACGGGCAGAACCGAGCGCGCCGCCAGCCAACGTGGCCGCGAAAGTATGGCTAATAGAGCGCATACCGGGCGCACCACTCAACCCAGACGGAGTACGCGATAATGAAGCCTTTGTTGAAATGGAGTTGGGCCTCCTCATGGGGTTTGGCCCTGCTGGCCCTGGTCTGCGCCAGCGATGCAGGCGCCATGGCACCGCGCACCTTCGCCACCCCGGATGAGGCGGTACAGGCCCTGATCACTGCCCTGGAGAAGAACGATGTCAGCGCACTGACGCTGTTGCTCGGCGAAAAGAGTGAGGAAGCCATCAGCTCGGGGGATGAGGTGGCCGATGCCAATGATCGCGCCGCCTTCGTCGCGAGCTTCAAGAGCAAGCACCAGCTGGTGGCCGAAGGTAAGGATAAAATGATCCTGGTCGTGGGGGAGTCGGATTGGCCACTGCCAATCCCCCTCGTGGCCGCAGATGGCAAGTGGTTTCTCGATGGCGCCACAGGAGCCAAAGAGATCGTCTATCGCCGCATCGGTCGGAATGAGTTGGGGGCGATTGCGGTGTGCCGTGGCTTTATCGACGCGCAGATAGAGTACGCCGCCATGGGGCATGATGGCCAAACCGCGGGACTCTTTGCGGCAAAACTGCGTAGTGATGCAGGACAACAAAATGGACTCTATTGGCCTGTGGCCAAGGGTGAACCGGCAAGTCCGGCCGGAGAGGAGGTCGTCAGTGCCGCGGCAGAAGGCTACAAGGCCTTGGTCGGTCAACGCACACCCTATCATGGCTACTACTACCGTATCCTGTATGCCCAGGGAGCCGCGGCCAATGGGGGGGAGAAAGAGTACTTTGTCGACGGGCAATTAAGAGACGGTGTCGCCCTGATCGCCTGGCCGGCCGATTATGCCAACAGCGGGGTGATGACCTTCATGGTGAATCACGAGGGTCGGGTTTATCAAAAGGATCTAGGGGCCGACACGGCAGCGGCCGTTGAGGCGATCCAGCTGTTCAATCCCGATAAGAGCTGGTCGCTGGTGGTGAGCGAAGAGGGTGATTAGGGCTCTTTATCTACCATCGGATCTTGGCGAATAGCAGGGCCCAGGGCGGCTTGATTGAGAGCACCGGAGGGGATGCGCGGCCAGCCGTCCCCTCGCTGACCCACGCGATGTTCGGCATCAGAATGAAGATCAGCTGAGTCAGAGTTTCATGGTGTTGACCTCGTGGTGGGCGGCCAGAAAGGATAGACAGCACAGCTGGCCCTCTGGACCCACTTCCCAAATGAGGCATAAAAAAACGGCGACCCCAGGGTCGCCGTTTTGCATGGAGCCGAAGCCGCGGGATCAGTCACCCAGCAACACGGAGTCCAGCGCGATTTCGATCATGTCGTTGAAGGTCAGCTGACGCTCTTCGGAGCTGGTCTGCTCGCCGGTACGGATGTGATCGGAGACGGTGCAGATGGTCAGGGCACGGGCACCGTACTCTGCGGCCACGCCGTAGATGCCGGCAGCTTCCATCTCGACACCCAGGATGCCGTACTTTTCCATGACGTCGAACATGGAGGGATCCGGGGTGTAGAACAGGTCGGCGGAGAAGATGTTGCCCACGCGCACCGGAGTGCCCTTGTTCTTGGCGGCTTGCACGGCATTGGCAACCAGGTCGAAGTCGGCGATGGCGGCGAAGTCGTGATCCTTGAAACGCAGACGGTTGACCTTGGAGTCGGTGCAGGCACCCATGCCGATCACCACGTCACGCAGTTTCACGTCTTCACGCACGGCACCGCAGGAGCCCACGCGGATCAGGGTCTTCACGCCGTAGTCGGTGATCAGCTCTTTGGCATAGATGGAGCAGGACGGGATGCCCATGCCGTGGCCCATGACGGAGATGCGACGGCCCTTGTAGGTACCGGTGAAGCCGAGCATGCTGCGCACGTCACACACCTGCTCGACGTTCTCCAGGAAGGTCTCGGCGATGTACTTGGCACGCAGGGGGTCGCCCGGCATCAGCACTGTGTCAGCAAAGGCGCCATCTTTTGCATTGATATGAGGAGTTGCCATTCTCTTGATTCCTTCACACTAGGTTGAGTTTTATTGTTTTTAAAATTGCCCGCCACCTGAGTGGCAGGCGGGTCAGTTACAAAAAGCAGAGACCCTGCTGCAACCGGGCAGAGCACAGCCGAGATGCCGCCCTGCCCAGGATCGGCATCACAGGAAGCTGGTGCCGTATTGCAGCTTGGGCAGACCGTGGTAGGCCGCTATGCTCTGGCCGATGTCGGCGAAGGTCTCGCGACGGCCGACGGAACCGGCCTTGACCGGCTTGCCGTAGAACAGCACCGGGATGTATTCACGGGTGTGGTCGGTGCCACTCCAGGTCGGATCGCAGCCGTGGTCGGCGGTCAGCACCACCACATCGCCGTCTTGCAGTATCTCGAACAGCTCCGGCAGGCGGGAGTCGAAATACTCCAGCGCATCGGCGTAGCCCTTGACGTCACGGCGGTGGCCGTAGGAGGAGTCGAAGTCCACGAAGTTGGTGAAGACGATGGTGTTGTCACCGGCCGCTTTCACCTCTTCAAGGGTTCTGTCCCACAGTTCGGTCAGGCCTGTGCCCTTCACCTGCTTGGTGATGCCCTGCTGGGCATAGATGTCGGCAATCTTGCCAATGGAGACCACCTGGCCACCCGCATCCTTCATGTAGTCCAGCACTGTCGGCGCCGGCGGCAGCACCGAGTAGTCGTGACGGTTGCCGGTACGCTTGAAGTTGCCCTTGCCGCTGCCCACGAACGGACGGGCGATGACGCGACCAATGTTGTAGGGCTCCAGCAGCTCGCGCACTATGTGGCACAGCTCGTACAGCTTCTCGAGGCCATAGGTCTCTTCGTGGCAGGCGATCTGGAACACCGAGTCGGCAGAGGTGTAGAGGATCGGCTTGCCGGTGCGCATATGCTCCTCACCCAAGTCATCAAGCACCTGGGTGCCGGAGGCGTGGCAGTTGCCGAGGTAACCCGGCAGACCCGCCTTCTCGACGATGGCGTCCAGCAGTTCCTGCGGGAAGCTGTTGTGGTGATCGTGGAAGTAACCCCACTCGAACAGCACGGGCACGCCGGCGATCTCCCAGTGACCGGACGGGGTGTCCTTGCCGGAGGAGAGCTCCTGGGCGAAGCCGTAGGCACCGACGACCTCGATATCTTTCTTCAAGCCTGCCGGGAAGTAGCCGGAAGCCTGCTCCCCTGCGTGGCCCAGGCCCAGCTTGTTGAGGTTGGGCAGGTTGAGGGCACCACGGCCTTCAATCTCACCGGCGGCGCAGGCCTTGGCGATATGGCCAAGGGTGTTGGCGCCCACATCTCCGAACTTCTCGGCATCGGCGGCAGCGCCAATACCGAAGGAGTCCATCATCAGAATAAAGGTACGTTTCATGGGTCTTCCCCTTGTTACAAATCGGCCAGACCGATGCGACGGTAAACCTCGGGCAGTGCCTCTGGTCGGGTGTCACCGATCTTGACGGCTGCCTGCACCATGCGGGCGGCCTCGGCAAATTGAGCTTCTGTCTGAGCGTGGATCAGCGCGAGCGGCTTGTCAGCCTCGACGCTCTGCCCCAGGCGGATAAAGTCGGTCAGACCGACCGCATAATCGAGTTTGTCCCCGGCGGCGCGGCGACCACCGCCCATGGCGACCACGGCCAGGCCCAGTTCACGGGTATCCATGGCGGTCACGAAACCGCTCTGCACCGCATACACGGGGCGAACGATGGCTGTCTTGGGCAGGTAAGCGTCGTAGCGCTCCATGAAGTCTGCCGGGCCACCGAGGCCGGTCACCATGCGACCGAAGATCTCGGCAGCCTTGCCGTTGTCCAGCACCGCCTGCAGCTTGGCACGGGCGTCCTGCTCGTCGCTCGCAAGCCCTGCGGAGATCAGCATCTCGGCGCACAGCGCCAGGGTCACTTCGTGGATGCGCGGGTTGCGATACTCGCCGGTCAGGTAGCGCACCGCCTCGCGTACTTCGACCCCGTTGCCGGCGCTGGAGGCCAGCACCTGGTTCATGTCGGTCAGCAGCGCAGAGGTGCGGCAGCCGGCACCATTGGCCACGGCCACTATGCTCTTGGCCAGCTCTTCGGAGGCTTCGAAGGTCGGCATAAAGGCACCTGAGCCCACTTTCACGTCCATCACCAGGGCTTCGAGCCCGGAGGCGAGCTTCTTGGAGAGGATGGAGCCGGTGATCATGGCGATGGACTCGACGGTGGCGGTGATGTCCCGTACCGCATAGATACGCTTGTCCGCCGGGGCCAGATCGCCGGTCTGACCGATGATGGCCACGCCAGCTTCTTTCACCACCTTCAGGAAGCGATCGTTGTCGACCGAGGTCTGGTAGCCGGGGATGGCGTCCAGCTTGTCCAGGGTACCGCCGGTGTGGCCCAGGCCACGGCCGGAGATCATGGGCACGAAGCCACCGCAGGCGGCGACCATGGGGCCCAGCATCAGGGAGACGACATCACCCACGCCACCGGTGGAGTGTTTGTCGACGATGGGGCCACCCAGATTGAGGTGATCCCAGGTCAGCACCATGCCGGAGTCGCGCATGGCGCAGGTCAGGGCGACCCGCTCATCCATGGTCATGTCCTTGAAGTAGACCGCCATGGCCAGGGCCGCAATCTGGCCCTCGCCGATGCTGTTGTTGGTAATGCCCTGGACGAAGAATTGAATCTCTTGGGTACTGAGCGCTTCACCGTTGCGCTTCTTGCGAATAATTTCTTGAGGCAAAAACATCTTTCATTCCCTCCGTGCTTCACGCACGAACACAGACCGAACCGGATCCGAAGAGGGGGCGGCAGGCCGCCCCCTGTCAACGCTTAGTAACCGCTGGTATTGGCCGGCTTGTCGCCGTGGCCCAGGGTCGCCAGCAGGCTGGCCAGCAGGCTGGAGGCGCCGAAGCGGAAGGTGCGCGGGGAGACCCAGTCCTTGCCCAGGATCTCTTCGGCCATGGCCAGGTACTGACCGGCAACGGCTGCGTCTTTCACGCCACCAGCAGGCTTGAAGCCCACCTTCGGGTTCTTGGCCTTGATCACTTCCATCATGATGTGGGCCGCTTCCGGGGTCGCATTGACCGGCACCTTGCCGGTGGAGGTCTTGATGAAGTCGGCACCGGCATCGATGGAGATCTCGGAGGCGCGACGGATCAGCGCTTCTTCCTTCAACTCGCCGGTCTCGATGATCACTTTCAGCAGCGCCTTGTCGCCACAGGCTTCCTTACAAGCTTTGACCAGATCGAAGCCGACCTGTTCATTGCCGGCCATGAAGGCGCGGTACGGGAACACCACGTCCACTTCATCGGCACCGTAGGCCACGGCAGCACGGGTCTCGGCCACGGCGATCTCGATGTCGTCGTTGCCATGGGGGAAGTTGGTCACGGTCGCGATGCGCACGTCGGCGGCGCCGATCTCACGCAGGGTCTTGCGAGCAATAGGGATGAAACGGGGATAGATGCAGACGGCGGCGGTGAGGCCGGCCGGGGACTTGGCCTTGCGGCACAGGTCGATGACCTTCTGATCGGTGTCGTCATCGTTCAGGGTGGTCAGGTCCATCAGGTTCAGGGCGCGTTGGGCGGCCAATTTCAGATCAGTCATGCTATGTCTCCAAAGTCTCGATTAGTCCCATCACCCGCGACCCGCCTCCACCGAACACACAGGATCGGCAAGGGAAGATCCCGGACAAACGGGATATGGAATTACAGCGCAGATGCACAGGCAATACGGCTGCAAATAAGGCAAGAGCCCTGTCACTTTCTTACAAAAGTGCGGACTTGGTTCCATGAAGACTTGAGAAAGGCCGACAACCGCAGACCCGACTTCCCAATCAATTCCATTTGACCGCCAACACCCACCTCATGTGGGCATTAGTCAATGCCAGCACCCTGCTGGCATCGCCTATTTCAGCCGAGATACCCCGTGTTTGCAAGCCGGATTTGCCAATTTCAGAGGTACCTCACACCCGGCAAATTCAGCACTGGAAGGTGCTTAAGAGAAGAAGCGGGTCAGGATCCAGGAGTAGGCAATCCCCCCCAGATAGACCCCCACAATCCCCATTACCCCGGACAGTACGGGAGGTGCCGGGATCGGCAACTTGAGGAAAGAAAACAACACGCCAACGATAAAGCCGGCGGCAATCGCCAGTAGCACTTCATTCATAAAACCTCCGATTTGACTCATTTTATTATTAGTCTAGAAAGGAAAACGGTTGTCACCGCCCCAAACGAGAACGCCACAGCTTTTCGCTGTGGCGCTCGTTTTAACTTGTCTGTCAGACAAGTATTACATGGCTGTCAGTGCCAGGAAGAAGCCTGCGATGGTGGCAGACATCAGGTTGGACAGAGAGCCGGCCAGCACGGCCTTCAGACCGAACTTGGCGATGGTGCCGCGACGGTTCGGTGCCATGGAGCCCAGACCACCCAGCAGGATGGCAACGGAGGACAGGTTGGCGAAGCCGCACAGGGCGAAGGAGATGATGGCCTTGGTGTGCTCGGACATGGCAACACCGTTGATCAGCACTTCATCCTTCAGGTAGGGGGCGAAGTTCAGGTAAGCCACGAACTCGTTCACCACCAGCTTCTGACCGATGAAGGAACCAGCCACCACGGCTTCGCTCCAGGGCACACCGATCAGGAAGGCCAGCGGGGAGAACAGCCAACCCAGCAGCAGTTCCAGGGAGAGCTCAGGCATGCCGAACCAGCCACCCACGCCGGAGAAGATGCCGTTGATCATGGCGATAAGGCCGATGAAGGCCAGCAGCATGGCACCCACGTTCAGGGCCAGTTGCAGACCGGCGGAGGCACCGGCAGCGGCGGCGTCGATCACGTTGGCAGGCTTGTCGTCCAGATCGCCATCGGCGGAGTTCTCGTCGTAGCTCGGGGTCTCGGTTTCCGGTACCAGCAGCTTGGCGAACAGCAGACCACCCGGGGCAGCCATGAAGGAGGCGGCGATCAGGTATTCCATCTTGACGCCCATGGAGGCGTAACCGGCCAGCACGGAACCGGCAACGGAGGCCAGGCCACCACACATGACGGCGAACAGCTCGGAGTCGGTCATCTTGGAGATGAAGGGGCGCACCACCAGCGGGGCTTCAGTCTGGCCGACGAAGATGTTGGCAGTGGCTGACAGGGACTCGGTACGGGAGGTACCCAGCACCTTCTGCAGACCGCCACCCAGCAGCTTGATTACCCACTGCATGATGCCGAGGTAATAGAGAACCGCAATCAGGGAAGAGAAGAAGATGATGACGGGCAGGACACGGAAGGCGAAGATGAAACCACCGCCACCGAACACTTCGAACATCTTGTTGCTGACCAGACCACCGAACAGGAATTCGATGCCGTTCTGACCATAACCGATGACGCTGGAGACGGCGTCGGACACGCTCACCAGAATATCCCGGCCAACCGGGACGTACAGCACGAAGGCACCCAGACCTGCCTGAATGGCAAAGGCACCGCCCACGGTACGGATTTTGATTGCCTTGCGATTGCTGGAGAACAGCACCGCGATAAGGATGAGCGTCGCCATCCCTACCAGACCCATTATCAGATTCATTATTAACACTTCCTCTTTTGTAGCACCGGCCAGCTTGTTAACGTTTTGTGTATGAAAGCCGCTAATCAAGGGTGCGCATTATACTAATTACGGTGCGACAAAATAGAATACTGGTCACATTTTATAAGCCTGAAATGGGCTGAACGTCGTTTAATTAGACCGCAAACGATTTTTATGGGTCCAGTTTTTTATCACACCGGCATCGGTCGTTAATCATCTGTTAAATTCGTGGTCGACCGCGGGAAAAGCCGCAGAGTGGATTCATGTAACACCGAAATAACATCAGCCAGCGGTTGCTGCCGCAATTGCGCCAACAGTCGGGCTATGGTCGGCAGGCTGGCCGGGGTATTGATCTCCCCCTGGTGCCCCTGCAGCGGCATGTCGGGGGCGTCGGTTTCCAGCAGCAGGGCCTCCAGCGGCATGGCACGGATCGCCTCCCGGGTCTTGTTGGCCCGCTCATAGCTGATGACCCCTCCTATTCCCAGCCTGAAACCCAGTTGCCAGAACGCCTCGGCCTGATGCAGGGAGCCGCTGAAGGCGTGGATCACGCCCCCCCTCGCCGGTTTGAAGCGCCGCAGGATCTTGGCGATAGTGTCGTTGGCCCGCACCGAGTGGACTATGAGGGGCAGATCATGGGCCATGGCCAGCCTGATCTGCGCCTCGAACAGCGCGATCTGCCCCTCCTGGGGCACCTGGGTGCGCAAGTCCAGCCCGCATTCGCCGATGGCCACCAGCCCCCGGGGCTTGCCCGCCAGCAGAGCCTCCAGCCGTGCCAGCGCCCCCTCCGTCTGGGCCCCCACATACCAGGGATGCACCCCCAGGCCATAACGAATGCCGTGATGACGCTCGGCCAACGCCATCACCCGCCCCCAGTTTTCCTCTCCCACGGCGGGGATGATATACTCGCCCACCCCCAGCTGGCGCCACTGGGCCAGCAATGCCTCCCGATCGTCATCGAAGACCGGAAAATCGAGGTGGCAGTGGGTGTCTATCAGTTCCATGTCGCGCTTACCTGTTTGTCGTACTCAATGGGTTGATTCCATGCCAAAACACCTTTCCCACGGCTTTACCTTGCTAGAACTGGTGCTGGTCATCGTGGTGCTGGCCATACTCGCAGTCACCGCCCTGCCCCGCTTCATCAACATCCAGGACGATGCCCTCAAGAGCAGCGTCTCGGCGACCGCGGGCAGTTTTGCCAGCGCCGTGCAACTCGCCCATGCAGGCTGGGCGGTCAAGGTGAAGGGAGAGCCGCTGGCACTCTATAACTTTAGCGGCATGGGCAGGCAGGATCTCGACATCAACAGCCACGGCTGGCCGGTGGGCACCAAGGAGGATCAGGGAGGTCAGGGCCCGGATGCCGTCTTCCCCGGTGGCGACAGCGATCAGATCTCCGTCAGCAGCCGGGATGACTGCGAGAGCCTGTTCGGCGCCCTGCTCGATACCGATCTGACGGCGGCCGATGAACTCGATAAAGACTCAAAGAGTGATTACATCTCCCGGCTTATCCCGGCAGACGGGCAGGCTGATGGCACGCTTCGCCACGACAACTGCCGCTACGCCCTGCGCGACTCCATTGGCCGCTTCCCGGCCTACCCTGAGGGTCTCTCTTTCGACTACAACAGCGTCAACGGCGCCGTGACGCGCAATTTTGATTGAGTGGCGAGGCATCGCCCTCCGACGTCGGCTCCTCCTGCTCGTCTTCGTCATAACGCACCGGCGCGCAGCAGCGCCGGTTCTCGGGCACCAGGCCCCACTCCTGACACCAGGCATCGTAGCGAGCCAGCCAACGCAGCAACACGCCTTTCATAAGACCCCTCCTTGCCTGCTTCACTCTCCTGACACCGCCTGCCCCGGGGCCCCTCACCGGGCCAATGCCATGGATCGGCGGCATCCAAACCTTCGGCCAAACGTATATATCTCAGGCTCCCAACCTCTTGGCCAGCCGCTGGCAGCCATAAAAAAACGACTCCATTTGGAGTCGTTTTATCAGAGCCATCTGGCTAATGCCATTGATTCCTTGGCCGGCAGGCTCAGGCAGGCAACGGTCTCGACGCGCATGGCGTGGAGGAGGAACATGTCAATCTCTCCGCACCAATGCCCGATCAGGCTTGCGCCGGCAGGCTCAGGCGGGCGACTGCTTCCACGTGCATGGAGTGCGGGAACATGTCCACCGGCTGCACCTCGTCCAGCACGAAGCCCTGCTTGACCAGCCAGGCGAGATCCCGGGCCAGGGTCTGGGGGTTGCAGGAGACATAGACCAGACGACGCGGCGCCATGGCGACCAGGGTCTGCAGCACCGCCTTGTCACAACCCTTGCGGGGCGGATCCATCACCACCACGTCGGCGGTCACGCCCTGGGCGTGCAGCTCGGGCATCAATTGTTCGGCCTTGCCCACGTGGAATTCGGTGTGCTCTATGCCGTTCAGGGCGGCGTTGCGGCGGGCATCGGAGATGGCGCTCTCCACCGACTCGATGCCCACCACCTTGGCGGCCTTGCCAGCCAGGAACAGGGAGATGGTGCCGATGCCGCAATAGATGTCGAACACCGTCTCGTTGCCGGTCAGCTCGCTGTATTCCAGCGCCTTGGAGTAGAGCACATCGGTCTGGCTCGGGTTGTTCTGGAAGAAGGAGAGGGGCGAGATCTCGAATTCGAGCTCGTGGATCTTGTCGCGGATCACCCCTTCCCCCAGCAACACGCGGTTGCTCGTTCCCAGGATGCGGTTGGTGCGCTCATCGTTGATGTTCTGCACCAGGGTCGTGACCGGCAGATCGCTCAGGGCGGTCAGCAGCTCGGCTTCGAAGGGCAGCGCCTCGCCCAGGGTCACCAGCACCACCATCAGCTCGCCGCTCTTGAAGCCCTTGCGGGTCATCAGGTTGCGCACGCAGCCGGTGTGGGCCACCTCGTCATAGGCGGCAATGTCGTGCTCGCGCATCCAGCCACGCACCCGGGCATTGAGCTCCACATGCAGGGAGTCCTGCACCGCGCAGTCGTCGGCGGTGATGAGATCGTGGGAGTGCTTGCGGTAGAAGCCTATTTCGGCGCCGGCCTCGCTGCCACGCACGGCGTACTGCGCCTTGTTGCGGTAGGCGAACGGGCTGTCCATGCCGAGGATGCGGTTGACCTGGGTCTCACCCAGGCCGACCTGTTCCAGCGCGCTCTGCACCAGGGATTGTTTCAGTTTGAGCTGGGCCGGATAGGCCAGCGGGCGCACCTGGCAGCCGCCGCACTCGGTGTTGGGGCAGAAATCGGGAACCCTGTCGGCGGACGGCTGGGTCAGCTCGACCAGCTTGCCGTGCAGATAGTTCGGCTTGACCTCGGTCAACTCGACCATCGCCTGCTCACCGGGCAGCAGACCCTCGACAAACAGGGGGCGATCGAACAGGCGACCCTTGCCATCCCCCTTGTCGGTCAGTTCCTGAATATCGATCTGATGTTGGTGTCCCACTAACGGCATGAGCGGCTCCGAAGGCATAGAAGAAAGGGTGGAAGCAGGGCTGACCCGGCTACCCCAAATAAAGGGTGGCAGAGTTTAGCGGAGATCCGGCCAAATTGCAGGCATAAAACATCCCTTGAAGGAAATAACAACGGCGGGATCTGGGGACTCTGGATGGGTGGCGCCTCATGGGTCGCCATAAAAAAACCGCCGGACAAGGCCGGCGGCAGGTGGTCAACGGTAGCCTGAGGGGATCACAGGCTGTAGGCTTTCTCCCCATGACTGGTGACGTCCAGCCCTTCCCGCTCGGCATCTTCCTTGACCCGCAGGCCAATCAGCAGATCCACCAGCTTGTAGGCCACGGCGGAGACCAGGGCAGTCCATGCCACCGTCACCAGCACACCTATGACCTGGATCTTCACCTGGGTCAGGATGGAGTAGCCCTCGGCCACCTGATTGGTCACATAGTCCCACACCCCGGTGCCACCCAGATCCGGGCTGGCGAACACCCCGGTCAGCACGGCTCCCAGGATACCGCACACCCCGTGCAGGCCGAACACGTCCAGGCTGTCATCGGCCCCCAGCAGGCGCTTGAGACCATGCACGCCCCACAGACCGGCCACGCCGCTCAGCAGACCTATGATGAGGGCACCACCGACACCAACGAAACCGGCGGCGGGAGTGATGGCCACCAGGCCCGCCACCGCACCGGACACGGCGCCCAGCAGGGAGGGGCGACCCTTCATCACCCATTCGGCCAAGGTCCAGGAGAGCGCGGCACCGGCCGGCGCCAGCCAGGTGTTGACGAAGGCCAGGGCGGCCGTGCCGTTGGCTTCCAGCGCGGAGCCGGCGTTGAAGCCGAACCAGCCGAACCAGAGCAGGGCGGCCCCTATCATGGTCATGGTCAGGCTGTGGGGGGCCATGGGATCACGACCGTAGCCAACCCGCTTGCCGACCATGAAGGCACCGACCAGACCGGCAACCGCCGCGTTGATGTGCACCACAGTGCCGCCGGCGAAATCGAGGGCGCCGTGCTGGAACAGATAGCCTGCGGTGGCACCGGCAGCCTCGGCGGCGGCGGCATCCATGTAGGCATCCGGACCGGCCCAGTACCACACCATATGCGCCATCGGAATGTAGGCGAAGGTGAACCAGATCACGGCGAACAGCAACACGGCAGAGAACTTCATCCGCTCGGCGAAGGCACCGACGATGAGTCCGCAGGTGATGGCGGCAAAGGCCCCCTGGAACACCACATAGATGAACTCGCTGATCCCCACCCCCTTGCTGAAGGTGGCGGCAATCGACTCAGGCGTCACCCCGACCAGCAGCAGCTTGTCGAAGGAACCGTAGAAGGCCCCGCCCTCGGTGAAGGTCAGCGAATAGCCGTAGATGACCCAGAGCACAGTGATCAGGCAGAACAGAGTGAACACCTGCATCAGCACGCTCAGCATGTTCTTGGCACGCACCAGGCCACCGTAGAACAGGGCCAGCCCCGGGATGGACATCAGGATCACCAGGGCGGACGCCAGCATCAGCCAGGTGTTGTCCCCCTTGTTGATGGTCAGGGTCGCGGCAGCCTGCACCACCTCGGCCTGCGCGGCCACCTCTTCTGCCCAACCTGGGGCGGCCATGGTGGCGCCCAGCGCCAGCAGACCAGTCATTACGAGTCTCTTGAACATACAGCCCTCTCCTTGTCGTCCCGGCGCCCGGCCGGGTACATTTCCTGATATGAATGTCAAACTTGGCCACTTGCACGCATCGTCACATCCAGCTTGCCCACCCCCTCGGGCATGACTCGGCGGGCTCTTCATGGCGACCTGGCTTATCTAAAGCATAAAGCAGGCCAAAAAATATAACCCTTTGTTTTCAATTAGTTGCATTTGATTGCGATATTTAATGCACCATATTGGCGCATCCTGCCCACTATCAGTAAAGGGGGCGCACTTCGGCTGTGCAGCGCCGGGCAACTGCACCAAGATGGCACCTGGGCATGCCAAACGGGGAGGACACCGGGGCAACGGGGGCCTGCTGGCCCTCAAGTTCATTTATTGAACAAATGAAAGATGCGTTTGCATTAAATAATCAAATGATGACAGCGGGGGAACTTACCCATCCGAGGGGAAGGAGGGGATCACAGCAGGTGATGCAGCGCCTGATCTGGCCTGTGCCCACAGAACATCGACTGATGGGCCGCGAACACAGAAAAACGAAAGGCCATCCGCGAGGATGGCCTTTTGTCATGGAATCTGATGGTGCCCGGGGTCGGACTCGAACCGACACGTCTTGCAACGGCGGATTTTGAATCCGCTGCGTCTACCGATTTCGCCACCCGGGCAACTGCGAGGGATTATACGAATGGCGTTTTGCCATGCAAGGTGTTTTTCTTGCGCGGCCACCGTTTGCTCAATTATTCAACGCCTTGCCGATGTTCGGCCAGTTACATAGAATGCCCGCATCATATTAATGGAATAATCATCATGGCCAAGCGCAAGACCCCCTCCTCTCTCCAGCCTCCCCCCCAGCACCAGCACCCTTCGGCCGGCCTGCTGCGGCGCCTGGGTGCCCTGCTCTATGACTACCTGGTGGTCATCGCCTTGCTGATCATCGCCGGTTTCATCGGCATGGGGGTGGCGTACCTGCTGCTGGCTACCGGGATGGCGACAGTCCCGGAGGGCAAGGATGCGGCCTGGCTGCTCACCAGCCCTCTCTACAGCGCCTGGCTCGCCCTGGTGATCTGCGGCTTCTACACCTGGTTCTGGACCCGCGCCGGCCAGACCATCGGCATGCGTGCCTGGCGTCTGCGCATCCAGAATCTGGACGGCAGTAACATTCGTATCACCCAGGCCCTGATCCGGCTCGCGACCTCGGCCTTCGGCCTCGGCAACCTGATGTGCGTGTTCAATCGCGAGCGGCCCCGCGCCTTCCAGGACATCTGGGCCGAGTGTGAAGTGGTGGTGCTGAGCAAGCAGGAGAACCTGGAGCAGCTAAACAAGTGACCCAGTGAGTACGAGATGAGAAACAAGAAGGGCACCCAGTGGGTGCCCTTCTTGTTGGCCAATACAGGCCGCTACTGCTTGCGGCTCAGGATATAGAAGGAGATGCCGCCAAACAGCAGTCTGGGGGCTATGGCCGCCAGCATAGGGTTGGCACCGCCGCACTTCTCCTTCTCTAGCTACTGCTTGCGGCTCAGGATATAGAAGGAGATGCCGCCAAACAGCAGACTGGGGGCGATGGCCGCAAGGATGGGCGGCACCGCATACACCAGGCTGACGGGGCCGAATACCCGATCGCTCACATAGACGGCGAAGCCGGTCATGATCCCCATCAGCATCCTGGCCCCCATGCTCACCGAGCGCAGCGGGCCGAAGATGAAGGAAGAGGCGAGCAAAATCATGGCCACCACGGAGAGCGGTGACAGCAGCTTGCGCCACATCTCCAGTTTGTAGCGCCCGGCATCCTGCTTGTTGGCATCCAGATAGCCGATGTAGTCCCGCAGTCCCGAGATGGGCAGGTTCTCGGGGTCTATGCTCACCACCCCCAGCTGTTTGGGGGTCAGCTCCGAGCTCCACTCCAGCTGAGCATGTTTCTCGTCCAGGATCTGCTTGGGATCGTCGAAACGGGTGATGTGTACCTGCTTGAGCAGCCAGTGATGCTGCTCGAACACCCCCTCCTGCGCCTGGACCACATCGATCAGATTGCGGGACGGGGTGAAACGATACAGGGTAATGCCGGTGAGGGCGCCATCGTTGCGCACCCCGTTGATGTTGACGAAGTTGTTGCCATCCCGCGCCCAGACCCCGTAGGCCGAGACGGTCAGCCGCCCTTCCGACATGGCGCCCGCCTTGATGTCATCCGCCATCCGCTTGGCGGCCGGGGCCACGTATTCGCCCATCAGGCCTACCAGCAGCATCAGAGGGATCGCCGTCTTGAGCGCCGCCATGACGATGCTGATCTTGGAGCGGCCCGATGCCTGCATCACCACCAGCTCCGAGCTGGTGGCCAGCTGGCCGAGACCGATGAGGCCCCCCAGCAAAGCCGCCAGGGGGAAGAAGAGCACCGCCTCCTTGGGCATGGAGAGCAGCACGAAGTAGAGGGCATTGAGCATGTCGTAGTTGCCCTCCCCCACGGCCTTGAGCTGCTCCACATACTTGATCAGCGCCGCCAGCCCGACCAGGGTCAGTTCGCACAGCAGGATCGACATAAAGATGACCCGACCGATGTATCTATCGAGAATGCCAAACATCAGCAGAAACTCCCAGGTTGCAGCATCATGCTGACTTGCCTTTGACAAAGTGACTCTTGATCCCGTTCCACCAGCTGGTGCCCTGCAGGTTGAGCGGCACCCCGATCAGCAGCAGATAGACCAGCGGCACCAGGAACATGCCGGGCCAGTGGGGCAGACGCCCGCTGTCGATGGCCGAACGGGCGGCGCTGAGCAGCAGGAAATAGGAGAGATAGAGCAGTATGGCCGGCAGCAGCTTGGCATAGCGCCCCTGGCGGGGGTTGACCCGGGCCAATGGCACCACCAGGAAGGTGAGCACCAGGATGGAGAAGGGCAGCGACAGGCGCCACTGCAACTCGGCCATCAGCTGGTTGTCCTGGGTGCCGAGCAACTCCAGGGTCGGCTTGGCCGCCGCCTTGCGATTGGATCGCTCCATCTCCTGCTGACGGATCACCAGGCTGTATTCGCTGAAATCGGAGACCTGGAACTGCTTGCCGGTGAACTGGCCCTCGTAGCGGGAGCCATCCTTCAGGGTCAGCCACTGCAAACCGTTGCTGTCGGCCGTCACCTGTCCCTCGTTGGCCACCACCACTGAAGGGGGCGAGCCCCCTTCGGCCCGCTGCAGCACGAAGATCTTCTGCAACTCGGAGCCCTTGTCGTTCAGATCCTGGATGTAGGCCACCAGGCGCCCCTTGTCGAGCTCCATGAAGCGACCGGCCTGCAGGAAGGAGATACCCGGATCGGCCTTGAACTCGTCGATCACCTGGTACTCGCGCTCCTTGGCCTGGGGGGCTATCCAGCCGGTGTTGAAGGCCGCCACTGCGGCCGTCAGCAGCGCCAGCAGCAGGGCGCTGCCCATCACGAAGCGGTGGCTGAAGCCCACCGCATGCATCACCGTCATCTCGCTTTCCGCATACAAACGACCGTGAGCAAACAGAATGGCTAAAAACAGACTGATAGGCAGCATCAACAGGGCCATATTCGGCAGGTTGAGCAGCAGCAGGGTGGAAACCAGGCGCGTCGGCACCTCGCCATCGGCGGCGTCGCCGATGATCTGGATAAATTGCTGGCTGACGAAGATAAGCAGCAGTACGAACAGCACCGCCAGCTGGGTTTTCAGGGTCTCCCTGAACAAATATCGGAAAACGATCACAGTCATTCCCAAGTAAACTTGTGTTTTTAGTCGAATGCCTGAAAAATAGGGCCCTATATTGGATTTTTACCAGTTTGAACTGCGGAGCCTGTGGCTGTTCGCTCCGCCTCTGATACCCCAACAAGCACCGCATTATTCAATAAATGGTGCCTTTTGTCTTTAGGATGTAGGAGATTCCATGGAGTTCAGTGTAAAGAGTGGCAGTCCTGAGAAGCAACGCAGCGCCTGCGTCGTGGTCGGCGTATTTGAGCCTCGCCGCCTCTCTCCGGTTGCCGAACAGCTGGACAAGATCAGCGACGGCTACCTCAGCTCGCTGCTGCGCCGCGGCGATCTGGAAGGCAAACCAGGCCAGATGCTGTTGCTGCATCAAGTACCGGGCGTGCTCAGCGAGCGCGTACTGCTGGTCGGTTGCGGCAAGGAGCGGGAACTCGACGAACGCCAGTACAAGCAGATCATCAACAAGACCATCACCACCCTGAACGAGACCGGGTCCATGGAAGCCGTCTGCTTCCTGACCGAGCTGCACGTCAAGGGCCGGGATACCTACTGGAAGGTGCGTCAGGCGGTGGAAACCACCAAGGCGGGCCTCTACAGCTTCGATCAGTTCAAGACCAACAAGGCCGAGCCGCGCCGCCCGTTGCGCAAGCTGGTCTTCAACGTGCCGACGCGTCGGGAACTGACCATAGGCGAGCGCGCCATCACCCACGGCCTGGCCGTGGCCAAAGGGGTGCGCATCTGCCGCGACGTGGCGAACATGCCGCCCAACGTCTGCAATCCGGCCTA
This sequence comes from Aeromonas rivipollensis, assembly GCF_037811135.1. Lineage (NCBI taxonomy): Bacteria > Pseudomonadati > Pseudomonadota > Gammaproteobacteria > Aeromonadales > Aeromonadaceae > Aeromonas > Aeromonas rivipollensis. Next base: position 3,966,166 of record NZ_CP149130.1, read on the forward strand.
CCTCGCCTCCCAGGCCCGCCGTCTGGCGGATGCCTATGAGAACATCACCACCAAGGTGATCGGCGAGCAGGAGATGGCCGAACTCGGCATGAACTCCTACCTGGCGGTGGCCCGCGGCTCCGAGAACGAAGCCATGATGGCCATCATAGAGTACAAGGGCAACGCCGATGCCAAGCCCATAGTACTGGTGGGCAAGGGGCTGACCTTCGACTCCGGCGGCATCTCCATCAAGCCGGCGGACGGCATGGACGAGATGAAGTACGACATGGGCGGCGCCGCCTCCGTGCTCGGCACCATGCACGCCCTGGCCCAGTTGCAACTGCCGATCAACGTCATAGGCGTGCTGGCGGGCTGCGAGAACATGCCGGGCGGTAACGCCTATCGCCCCGGTGACATCCTCACCACCATGTCCGGCCAGACCGTCGAGGTGCTCAACACCGACGCCGAAGGCCGCCTGGTGCTGTGCGATGCCCTCACCTATGTGGACCGCTACGATCCCGAGACCGTCATCGACGTGGCGACCCTGACCGGCGCCTGCATCATCGCCCTGGGTCACCACACCTCGGGTCTGCTGGCAAACCACAACCCCCTGGCCCACGAGCTGCTCAACGCCTCCGAGCAGGCCGGCGATCGCGCCTGGCGCCTGCCGCTGTTCGACGAGTATCAAGAGCAGCTGGAGAGCCCGTTTGCCGACATGGCCAACATTGGCGGCCGTCCGGCCGGCACCATCACGGCCGCCGCCTTCCTGTCGCGCTTCACCAAGAAGTACAACTGGGCCCACCTGGACATCGCAGGGACCGCCTGGAAGAGCGGCAAGGATAAAGGCTCCACCGGTCGCCCCGTGCCCCTGCTGACCCAGTTCCTGCTCAATCGAGCTGGCGTGGCAGACGTTGAGGATAAAGAGTAAAACCATCCTTGCCCGACAGTCCGTTGCCCCTGCCGAGCCAGCATTTTCCTGCTCAATCGAGCCGGCGTGGCGGACGTCGAAGAGAAGGAGTAACCCCTCTCTTCGGATGCCCGCATCAGGGGAGTGGTACCACAAGGAAGAGGCCTGCCTCTTCCTTGTTTCATTGAGAGAATCCGGGAAGAGCGTGCCAGACACGGCTCCCCGCAGACGGCCAATCGCTGTCCGTCACAGCCAAACGGGACCAACCTGATGAGCCAAGTGACCTTTTACCTGATGAGTGAGCCGGACGACGCTCAGGCGTCTGCGGTCGAACGCCTCGCCTGCCAGCTGGCGGCCGATGGCTGGAGTGCCGGCCACCTCTATCTGTTTTGCAACGACGAGGCCCAGGCCCTGCGCCTGGACGAGCTCTTGTGGCAACTGCCACCGGATCGTTTCGTGCCGCACCAGTTGCAGGGGGAGAGCGGCCAGGCCCCGGTGGAGATAGGCCATCAGCCGCCGAAACGGCGCTATGCCCGCCTCATCAACCTGGCCGAGCAGACACCTTTGTTTGCAGGACACTTCGCTCAAGTGGTAGATTTTGTCCCCACTGACGAAACGCAAAAGCAGCAAGCCCGCGAGCGCTACAAGCACTATCGCCAGGCGGGCCACACCCTCGAGATGAGGGATCAGCCCGTCCTTGCCGCACCGGATCCGGCGCAGCCCTGACTACGCCACCCTCGATCCACGACGACTCAACACCAGACTCCATCCATCCAGAATACGGCGAGACCATGGAAAAGACTTTTAATCACAACGCCATCGAACAGGCGCTCTATCAGCACTGGGAAGCCCAGGGTTACTTCAAGCCCCACGGCGACACCAGCAAAGACTCCTTCTGCATCATGATCCCGCCGCCGAACGTCACCGGCAGCCTGCACATGGGTCACGCCTTCCAGCAGACCCTGATGGACACCCTGATCCGTTACAACCGCATGCAGGGCAAGAACACCCTGTGGCAGGCGGGCACCGACCACGCCGGTATCGCCACCCAGATGGTGGTTGAGCGCAAGATCGCCGCCGAAGAGGGCAAGACCCGTCACGACTACGGCCGTGATGCCTTCATCGACAAGATCTGGCAGTGGAAGGAAGAGTCCGGCGGCACCATCACCCGCCAGATGCGCCGCCTCGGCGACTCCGTGGACTGGGAGCGCGAGCGCTTCACCATGGATGAGGGCCTCTCCGCTGCCGTGCAGGAAGTCTTCGTCCGTCTCTACGAAGATGGTCTGATGTACCGCGGCAAGCGTCTGGTGAACTGGGATCCCAAGCTCAACACCGCCATATCCGATCTGGAAGTGGAAAACCGCGAGATCAAGGGCCACATGTGGCACCTGCGCTATCCGCTGGCCAACGGCGCCAAGACTGCCGAGGGCCAGGATCACCTGATCGTCGCCACCACTCGTCCGGAAACCATGCTGGGTGACACCGCGGTCGCAGTGAACCCGGAAGACCCGCGCTACAAGGCGCTGATCGGCCAGCACATACTGCTGCCGCTGGTGAATCGCCTGATCCCCATCGTCGCCGACGAACACGCCGACATGGAGAAGGGCACCGGCTGCGTGAAGATCACCCCGGCCCACGACTTCAACGACAACGAAGTGGGCAAGCGCCACAACCTGCCGATGATCAACATCTTCACCCTGGACGCCCACGTGCGCGCCGAGGCCGAAGTGGTCGACACCAACGGCAACCCCAGCACCGCCTATGACGCCGCCCTGCCGAGCGAGTTCGCCGGGATGGAGCGCTTCGCCGCCCGCAAGGCCATCGTCGCCAAGCTGGACGAGCTGGGCCTCCTGGCCGAAATCAAGGATCACGTGCTGCAACAGCCCTACGGCGATCGCGGCGGCGTGCCCATCGAGCCGATGCTGACCGACCAGTGGTACGTGCGCGTGGCGCCGATGGCCAAGACCGCCATCGAAGCGGTGGAAGATGGCCGCATCCAGTTCGTGCCCAAGCAGTACGAGAACATGTACTTCTCCTGGATGCGCGACATTCAGGACTGGTGCGTCTCCCGGCAGCTGTGGTGGGGTCACCGCATCCCGGCCTGGTATGACGACGCCGGCAATGTCTACGTGGGCCGTGACGAGGCGGAAGTGCGTGCCAAGCACAGCATCCCGTCCGTGACAGTGCTGCGTCAGGACGAAGACGTGCTCGACACCTGGTTCAGCTCCGCCCTCTGGACCTTCTCCACCCTGGGCTGGCCGAACAACACAGAGGCGCTCAAGACCTTCCACCCGACCGACGTGCTGATGAGCGGCTTCGACATCATCTTCTTCTGGATTGCCCGGATGATCATGATGACCATGCACTTCATCAAGGATGAAAACGGCCAGCCGCAAGTCCCGTTCAAGACCGTCTACATCACCGGCTTGATCCGTGACGAAGAAGGCCAGAAGATGTCCAAGTCCAAGGGCAACGTGCTGGATCCCCTCGACATGATCGACGGCATCTCCCTGGAAGATCTGCTGGAGAAGCGCACCGGCAACATGATGCAGCCGCAGATGGCCGAGAAGATCGGCAAGCGCACCGCCAAGCAGTTCCCGGAAGGGATCGAGGCCCACGGCACCGACGCCCTGCGCTTCACCCTGGCGGCGCTGGCCTCTACCGGTCGTGACATCAACTGGGACATGAATCGCCTGGACGGCTACAACAACTTCTGCAACAAGCTGTGGAACGCCTCCCGCTACGTGTTGATGAACACCGAAGATCAGGATTGCGGTCTGCACGGTGGCGAGATGCAGTTCAGCCTGGCGGATCGCTGGATCCAGTCCCAGCTGCAGGTGGCCATCCGTGACTTCCGTACCGCCCTCGATACCTACCGCTTCGATATCGCGGCCGGTGTGCTGTACGAATTTATCTGGAACCAGTTCTGCGACTGGTATCTGGAGCTGACCAAGCCGGTGCTGGGCAAGGGCTCAGAGGCCGAGCAGCGTGCCACCCGTCACACCCTGGTGACAGTGCTGGAAACCCTGCTGCGTCTGGCGCACCCCATCATCCCGTTCATCACCGAGACCATCTGGAAGTCGGTGGCCCCGCTGGCCGGTGTCAACGCTGACACCATCATGCTGCAGGCCTTCCCTGAGTTCGATGCCGCCAAGGTAGACGATGCCGCCATGGCGGATCAGGAGTGGGTGAAGGAGTTTATCGTCGGCATCCGCAACATCCGCGCCGAGATGAACGTGGCGCCGAGCGTGGCCCTGAACGTGCTGCTCAAGTGCGATGGCAAGGACGCCCAGCGCGCCGGTGACAACGAGGCCTTCCTCAAGTCCCTGGCCCGTCTGGAGTCCATCCGCGTGCTGGCGGACGGTGAAGTGGCTCCCCTGTCGGTGAAGAAGCTGATCGGTGCCACCGAGCTGATGATCCCCATGGCCGGTCTCATCGACAAGGAAGCCGAACTGGCCCGTCTGGCCAAAGAGGTTGCCCGTCTGGTGGGCGAATGTGGCCGCATCGAAGGCAAGCTCGGCAACGAGGCCTTCGTGGCCAAGGCGCCGGACGCGGTCATCGCCAAAGAGCGCGAGAAGCTGGAAGATTACCGTCTCCAGCTGACCAAGCTGGAAGCCCAGCAGGCCGAGATCGCGGCGCTCTAAGTGCCCATCGCCAGTCCAAAAAGCCCCCGACTATCGGGGGCTTTTCATTTTCCGCCCCCGAATGACAAGCCCGTTTATATAGTCCCGCTGCCAGTCTGACGACGAGTCCGTTCAGGGCTGATGCCCTCTTGTCATGGATGGAATTGAAAAATTCACGGGCCAAATCACCTCCTTTCACAAGCGTATCGCCCGCAAATTCATTACACTGCCAGCGATCTTTTCTACCGGGAGTGCTGCTGCAGTATGGAAATATTGATCCTGCTTGGATTGATTTTGCTCAATGGCGTCTTCGCCATGTCGGAAATCGCCATCGTCACCGCACGCAAGGCCCGTCTCAGCAAGATGGCCAGCGAGGGGAGCCGCTCTGCCGCCATCGCCCTCAAGCTGGGGGAGAATCCGACCCATTTCCTCTCCGCCGTCCAGATCGGCATCACCAGCATAGGCCTGCTCAACGGCATCTACGGTGAGTCCCTGCTGGCCCAGCCCTTCGCCCAGTGGTTGCAGGAGTGGGGCCTCTCTCCCAAGAGCAGCAGCCTGCTCGCCACCGTAATCGTCGTAGTGCTGGTGACCTACCTCTCCATCGTGGTGGGGGAACTGGTGCCCAAGCGCCTCGGTCAGCTCAGTGCCGAGCGCATCGCCTGCCTGGTGGCCCGCCCCATGCTCTGGCTGGCGACCCTGACCCGTCCCTTCGTCTGGCTGCTGTCCGCCTCCACCCACGCCAGCCTGCGCCTGCTGCGGGTCGATCAGAACAACAGCAACAACGTCACCCAGGAAGAGATCCACGCCATGCTGGTGGAGGGCTCCGAAGCCGGCGTGATCGAAGACCACGAACACACCATGCTGCGCAACGTGTTCCGCCTCGACGAACGCAGCCTCTCCTCGCTGATGGTGCCCCGTAGCGACATCCGCTACCTGGATCTCTCCCTGCCGCTGGAGACCAACCTGCAGCGCCTGGTGGAGTATCGCCACAGCTTCTTCCCGGTCTGCGAAGGCAGCCTCTCTGATCTGGTGGGCATCCTCAACGTCAGCAAGGTGCTGCACGCCTACATCAAGGGGGAGCCCATCGATCTGGCGGCCCTCACCCAGGACGGCAGCCTGCTGCCGGAGACCCTCAACGGCCTGGAGCTGCTCAACCACTTCCGCGCCCACGCCGAACACATGGTGCTGGTGGTGGATGAATACGGCGAGCTGCAGGGGCTGGTCACCCAGCAGGATCTGCTGGAGACCCTGGCGGGCGACTTCCAGCAGGAAGACGGGGAAGACAACTGGGCCTTCCAGCGCGCCGATGGCAGCTGGCTGCTCGACGGCCTGATCCCGCTGCCGGAATTGAAGGACTGTCTGGAGCTGGTTCGCCTGCCGGAAGAAGAAAAACATCACTATCACACCCTCGGAGGGCTTATCATGCTGCTCCTTGGCCGCCTTCCCCAGACCGGAGACCTGGTCACCCTGGAACAGTGGCAACTGGAAATCGTGGATATGGACGGCCTGCGCATCGACAAGGTGCTTGCCATGCCCTTGACCGACCAACCCAGCTAACCTGCGGAGTTTGCATGTATGGAGCAGTTTTACCACCTGGCTCACGCCTTCATTAATCAGGATCTGGCGACCCTGTCCGACCCCAAGATGGTCTTCATGGTCTACATAGTCCTGCTGACCTTCCTGGTGCTGGAAAATGGCTTCATCCCGACCGCCTTCCTGCCCGGTGACACCCTGCTGATCCTGACCGGCGTGCTCATCTATCAGGGGGTACTGCCGCTCGCTGTCATCCCGCTGCTGATCCTGGCAACCTTCGTCGGCACCTGGTTCGGCTACATGCAGGGGCGCTTCCTCGGCCATACCCAGATGTACCACAGGCTGATGTCCCACCTGGATGAGAAGCACAAGGAGAAGGTGCACTACCTGCTCAACAAGTACGGCATCATCACCCTGATCACCGCCCGCTACATCGCCTTCGTGCGCACCGCCTACCCCTATATCGTCGGCGCCAACGAGATACCCCAGGGCCGCTTCCTGGTGGTGAACCTCATCAGCTCCATCATGTGGATCTGCCCCCTGGTCGGGCTGGGTTACTACCTGAGCCACACCAAGCTGGCCGCGCAGTATGAGTCCCAGTTCCTCAGCATCATCCTCTGCCTGCCGCTGGTACTGCTGGTCGGCGGCTTGATAGCGCTGGTCTGGCGCTGGCTGAGCAAACGCAAGGTCCACGTCTCCAGGGATTGAGATAAATCACAGGGGTCGCCGGCAGGCGGCCCTTTTTTATGGAAATAGTGACGAATTCCGCCTCCCCGCTCTTGTAAAGCGAGGGCAAAAATGAGTGAATCTAGCGCCTTTTTTCGCTGTGGATGGAGTCGGTTGTATGGGGTGTCGGATTCGCGCAATCGCGCTGGTATGTGGATTGATAGGACTGCTTGGCGCTCAGGCAGCCCTGGCGGCGCCCAACCCGGCCAAACTGCAAATCAAGTCGGGTAGTGCCCTGGTCATGGACATCAACACGGGCAAGACCCTCTATCAGAAGAACCCCGCCCAGGTGCGCCCCATCGCCTCCCTCACCAAGCTGATGACGGCACTGGTGGTGCTGGATGCCCGCCAGAACCTCAATCAGACCCTGACCATCGATCAGAACGACAGGGACAACATCAAGCACACCTACTCCCGGGTGCGTTTCGGTACCAAGGTGAGTCGTCGCGATGCCCTGCATCTGGCGCTGATGTCCTCCGAGAATCGCATGGCCTCCGCTCTGGCCCGCCACTACCCGGGTGGCCGCTCGGCCTTCATTCGCGCCATGAACAACAAGGCCAGGCAACTCGGCATGCGCAACAGCCGTTTCTACGACTCCACCGGCCTGTCGACCCGCAACGTCTCCACCGCCCGGGATCTCGCCAAGCTCATTGCCGCCGCCTATCGCCAGCCGCTGATCCGCCAGTTCAGCCAGGACACCAGCAAGGAGATGCGCTTCAGCACGCCGGCCTACAGCCTGATGTTCAACAACACCAACCCCCTGGTGAAGAACCCGGACTGGGACGTGCGTCTCTCCAAGACCGGCTACACCGACGAGGCGGGCCGCTGCCTGCTGATGCGCGCCAAGCCGGACCGCCAGGAGCTCGCCATAGTGCTGCTCAACTCGGTGGGCAAGCGCACCCCGATCGGCGATGCCAACCGCATTCGCAAGTGGCTGAAGAGCTGAGTGAACGATTCAAACAAAAAAGGATGCCTCGGCATCCTTTTTTGTTGCCCGCCAAAGGCCCCTGCCGGCCGCCAAGGCGTTTAACGTCCAGGGCCTGGATCCATGCCGCCCTCGTGATGTCAGCGGGCACAGAGCGCACCTGCTGCAGCGCCTCTGTGTGGCTGGAGGTGACATTGGGCGGGGGATGAGAAGACGCCGACTAGCAGGGCCCGATAGGGATCGAGGGAAGATAGGACGACGACGGAGAGTGCTGTGGCGGGAACGGCAAGGGTCGTTCAATGCGGCGGCACATCAACCGCCATCAGGGCAGCAGAGCCCAACGGCCGGGGGAATAGCGCCCATAAAAAAACAGCCCCGACCGAGGTCGAGGCTGTCTATATGGTGCGCCCGAGAGGATTCGAACCTCTGACCACCTGGTTCGTAGCCAGGTACTCTATCCAGCTGAGCTACGGGCGCTCATCAACTTTTGGTACTGCTAAAATGGTGCGCCCGAGAGGATTCGAACCTCTGACCACCTGGTTCGTAGCCAGGTACTCTATCCAGCTGAGCTACGGGCGCTCACAAACTTTTTGGTACTGCTAAAATGGTGCGCCCGAGAGGATTCGAACCTCTGACCACCTGGTTCGTAGCCAGGTACTCTATCCAGCTGAGCTACGGGCGCTCATAAATCTTTGATTTCACTTTAAATGGTGCGCCCGAGAGGATTCGAACCTCTGACCACCTGGTTCGTAGCCAGGTACTCTATCCAGCTGAGCTACGGGCGCCCTGATTTAAAGCGATAAAAAAAGCTTACTCAACAGTAAGCCTTTTCTAGCGTACCGACCTGCTGAAGATCGATACATGACTCATCGTGAGTCTAATATGGTGCGCCCGAGAGGATTCGAACCTCTGACCACCTGGTTCGTAGCCAGGTACTCTATCCAGCTGAGCTACGGGCGCAAAATGGCGGAGAAGGGGGGATTCGAACCCCCGATGCGGGTATAAGCCGCATACTCCCTTAGCAGGGGAGCGCCTTCAGCCTCTCGGCCACCTCTCCGTTTGCGGGGCTGATAATACTTCACAGGGATTTTTAGTCAAACACTTTTTTGGAGAAAACAGCGTGTTCGCTCAGCATTTGGTCAAAGCGTGGAATATTCAAGCAATATCGACACTTACCCCCTGCTTTCGGGCCCTGCAGGCCGATTTGCAGGGCCCGGAAAAACAAAAGGCGACACCTGAGATGTCGCCTTGAAGCTGCCAATGGGATGGCTTAGAAATTCGGTTGGCCCGGTACTTTCTCGGCCTGTATCCGCATGTAGATCTCTTCGCGGTGTACGGAGACCTCTTTGGGTGCGTTCACACCGATACGAACCTGGTTACCCTTAACGCCCAGCACGGTGACAGTCACTTCGTCACCGATCATCAGGGTTTCCCCTACACGACGAGTCAAAATAAGCATTCGCTTGCTCCTGTATCCTGTTTTGTATTTATATCGATATGCGCCATTATCTTACAAAGATACCGATATGGTAAATGGTTGAAACTAAATCAATCAGGGATTGTTCCCCAAGGGCTGCTCATGAGGCTCATTATCCAACCCGAACGCTGAGTGCAACGAACGCACGGCCAGCTCCAGGTACTTCTCGTCAATCACCACGGATATCTTGATTTCAGAGGTGGAAATCAACTGCATGTTGATCCCCTCCTCGCCCAATACCTTGAACATGGTGCGCGCGACCCCGGGATGATTCCACATGCCGACCCCGACGATGGAGACCTTGGCGATCTCCCCGTTGCCCTGCACACAGGCGGCCCCCAGCAGGGTGGCGGTCTCCTCCAGCAGGGCACGAGCCCGGCGATAGTCATCGCGATTCACAGTGAAAGTGAAGTCGGCGGTGCCATCCCCCATGGTGTTCTGCACTATCATGTCGACATCTATGTTGGCGTCGCTGATCGGATTCAGGATCTGCGCGGCCACCGTCGGCCTGTCCGGCACACCCAGAATGGTCAGGCTGGCCTCGTTGCGATTGAACGCAATGCCGGATACCAGGGGTGCTTCCATCCTCTCACCTCCATATGTGATTAAGGTTCCCTCTCCGTCGACAAAACTCGACAGCACCCGCAGCGGTACGCGGTACTTGCCCGCGAATTCCACCGAACGGATCTGCAGCACCTTGGCCCCCAGACTCGCCATCTCCAACATCTCCTCGAAGGTGATGGTGGAGAGGCGGCGTGCCTTGGGCTCGATGCGCGGATCCGTGGTATAGACCCCATCCACATCGGTAAAGATCTGGCATTCATCGGCCTTGATGGCCGCCGCCACGGCAACCGCCGTGGTGTCCGAACCACCTCGCCCCAGGGTGGTGATGGCGTTGTGCTCATCACGGCCCTGGAAGCCGGCGATCACCACCACCTTGCCCGCACCCAGCTCGGCCTGAACCTGCTCGGTGTCGATGTGGGTGATGCGCGCCTTGCCATGGGCGGAATCGGTGTGAATACGAACCTGATCACCGGTCATTGAGACCGCAGGACAACCCCGTTTGTTCAACGCGATGGCCAGCAGCGCTATGGTGACCTGTTCACCGGTCGAGACCAGCACATCCATCTCGCGCCGGTTGGCATCCGGATCCAGCTGCTGGGCCATGCCCAGCAACCGGTTTGTTTCGCCCGACATGGCGGACACGACCACCACCACATCATGCCCCTGGGCGCGGCTCAGCTGAACACGATCAGCTACCGCCTCGATCCGCTCCAGCGTGCCGACCGAGGTGCCGCCGTACTTCTGTACATAGAGTGCCACAGATCACCTCGCCCGTTTACAGGCGCTCTTCCAGCCAGGAGTGAATGGATTGCAGGGCCGCCGGCACCGCATCAGGCTGGGTACCACCCGCCTGGGCCATGTCAGGACGACCACCGCCCTTGCCACCCACCTGCTGGGCCACCAGGTTGACCAGCTCGCCGGCCTTCACCTTGGCAGTCAGATCGCTGGTCACGCCGGCGATCAGGTTGACCTTGTCCTCGCTGCTGGTTGCCAGCAGTACGACACCGGACTTCATCCGGTTCTTCAGCTCGTCCAGCATGCCGCGCAAGGACTTGGGATCGGCACCGTCCAGCGCCGCAATCAGCACCTTCTGGCCCTTGATCTCGATGACCTGGCTCAGCAGGTCGCTACCAGCCTGAGCGGCCAGCTTGGCCTTGAGCTGCTCCAGCTCGCGCTCCATCATCCTGGACTTGTCCAGCAGCTGGCGCACCTTGCTGCCGATGGAGAACTGGTCCCCTTTCACCAGGGCCGCAGCTTCTTCAAACTGCTCTGCCAGCTGGTGCATGAAATCGATGGCACCCTTGCCGGTTACCGCTTCGATGCGGCGCACCCCGGCGGCAACACCGCTCTCGGCGATGATCTTGAAGAAGCCGATGTCACCGGTACGCTTGGCGTGAGTACCGCCACACAGCTCAGTGGAGTAATCACCCATGCGCACGACACGCACGTCGTCTTCATACTTCTCGCCAAACAGCGCCATGGCGCCAGCGGACTTGGCCGCTTCCAGATCCATCACCTGGGTGACGACATCGTGGTTGGCCCGGATCTGGGCGTTGACCAGCTCCTCGACCCTGCGAATGGTCGCCATGGTCAGGCCTTCGAAGTGGGAGAAGTCGAAGCGCATGCGCTCCGCCCCGACCAGGGAGCCTTTCTGGGTCACGTGATCACCCAGCGCCTGACGCAGGGCCGCGTGCAACAGGTGGGTGACCGAGTGGTTGAGGGCCACGGCCTGACGGCGATCCCCGTCGACCACGGCTTCGACCTCGGCGCCCTTCTCCAGGGTACCCAGCTCCATATAACCCTTGTGAATGATGGCATTGCCCGCATACTGGGTGTCGGTCACGGCGAAGATGCCGTCATCCACTTTCAGAATGCCGCTGTCGCCCACCTGGCCACCGGATTCGGCGTAGAAGGGGGTCTCGGCCAGCACGATCACGGCTTCTTCACCGGCGATCAGCCCACTCACTTCGACAGCATCCTTGTAGATGCCGACCACCTGAGTCGTTTGGCTCAGTTGCTTGTAACCGGTAAATGGGGTCTCGAAATCGAGTTTCAACACCTCGTTGTAGTTCACACCGAAGCTGGAGGCCTCCTTCGCACGGGCGCGCTGCTTCTCCATCTCGGCCTTGAAGCCTTCCTCGTCGATACCGATCTCGCGCTCGCGGACCACGTCGGCGGTGAGATCTGCCGGGAAGCCGTAGGTGTCATACAGCTTGAACACCACCTCGCCCGGGATGACCTTGGCATCGCCCAGGTTCGCCAGCACCTCTTCGAGCAGCAGCAGGCCTCTGTCAAGGGTACGGACGAACTGCTCTTCCTCGATGCGCAGCACGCGCTCGACCAGCGGCAGCTGGGCGATGAGTTCGGCAGCCACGTCCTTCATCTGCACCGCCAGCTCGGCGGCCAGCTTGTAGAAGAAGATCTCGGTGGCACCCAGCTTGCGACCGTGGCGCACGGCGCGGCGGATGATGCGACGCAGCACATAGCCACGGCCTTCGTTGGAGGGCATGACGCCGTCAGCTACCAGGAAGGCGCAGGAGCGGATATGGTCGGCGATGACACGCAGGGACTGGTTGCTCAGATCCTCGGTGCCGACGATCTCTGCGGCCTTCTTGATCAGCGCCTGGAAGATGTCGATCTCGTAGTTGGAGTGCACGCCCTGCATGATGGCGGAGATACGCTCCAGGCCCATGCCGGTGTCCACGGATGGACGGGGCAGCGGCTCCATGGTGCCGTCAGCCTGACGGTTGAACTGCATGAAGACCACGTTCCAGATCTCGATGAAACGGTCACCGTCTTCCTCAGGCGAGCCGGGAGGGCCACCCCAGAGGTGATCGCCGTGGTCGTAGAAGATCTCGGTGCAGGGGCCGCAGGGACCGGTATCACCCATCTGCCAGAAGTTATCGGAGGCAAAGGCGGCACCCTTGTTGTCGCCGATACGCACGATGCGCTCGACCGGCACGCCGATCTCGTTTGCCCAGATATTGAAAGCTTCGTCGTCCGTTTCATAGACGGTCACCAGCAGGCGCTCTTTGGGCAGCTTGAGGGTACCGGTCAGGAATTCCCAGGCAAAACGGATGGCGTCCTGCTTGAAGTAGTCACCGAAGCTGAAGTTGCCCAGCATCTCGAAGAAGGTGTGGTGACGAGCGGTATAGCCGACGTTTTCCAGGTCATTGTGCTTGCCGCCGGCCCGCACACAGCGCTGGGCCGTGGTCGCGCGGTTGTAGGCACGCTTCTCTGCGCCAAGGAACACGTCCTTGAACTGGTTCATCCCTGCGTTGGTGAACAGCAAGGTCGGATCGTTGTGCGGCACCAGCGAGCTGGAGGAGACAACCTGGTGCCCCTGGGAGCGGAAATACTCGAGGAACGCTGCGCGTAACTCTGACGTGGACATATACATGGAAAATCCTGCTTGATTCGGATACGGACTTTTAATCGCAATAATGTAAGTTTTCTGCGGGGTAAAGTAAAACGCGCGGGCCCGTCACGGGTGAAAAAGCCCCCTATGGACGGGGCAGCGGCAGGACGCCGTACAGGAGCAGGCTGAAAGGGGAGTCGGCTGGGTGGCGGATCATGGCGCCACGGCCATCAGAAACAGGATAAAACAGGGAAAAGCCCCTCTCTTTTATCTTCACTCGTCGCAGGAATACGCCACGGGCCCATGACCAGCGCCAGCCCTTTATTCGTCCCCCTGCTGCAGGGTAGAGATGGCATAACGCGCCTGATCCTGGGTAAAGCCCCGCCCAAGCAGGTACTTGAGCCATTTCATCCGCAGCTTGAAATCGGCCAGATCGGCGACTCTGGCACGCCGCGCCAGCAGGGCGAACGCCAACTCGAACCAATCCAGCTCCGGCTGGTCGAATGCGGCGTCTATCTGCATATCGTCCAGCCCCTTGCGACGCAGATCGAAGCGGATCTTGATGGGACCATGGCCCTTGGCCGCACCGGCCCGTACCGCCATGGCACCGTAACGATCGTCATTGACCCAGTTGTAACCCCGGCAATATTCGACAACCGCCTCGATCACCTCTTCATTGAAGCCCTGCAGCCGCAGCCGCTTGGCCAGTTCCGATTCGGCGCTCTCGCGGCGAGCCAGACTGCGCATGGCAAAGGCGCGGGCGGCGGCAAACAGTTCTTCAAAGGAGAGTTCAGCGGGTTCGGGGGAAGTTTCATCGACCATAAATGACAAGGCCGGGTATCAACCCGGCCTTCCTTGTTCCTTATTCGAACTCTTGTTCGCTTTCGTCTTCAAACTCTTCGGCAACCGCGGCCGCCGGTTTCTCGACCGGTATGGCACCGGAGAGCAGCAGCTCGCGCAGGCGGGCTTCCACCTCGGCGGCCATCACCTTGTTCTCGGCGAACAGCTTCATCACGTTGGCCTTGCCCTGACCGATCTTCTCGCCGTTGTAGCTGTACCAAGCACCGGCCTTGTCGATCAGCTTGTGCTTGACGCCCAGATCCACCAGCTCGCCCTCTTTGGAGATGCCGGCACCGTAGAAGATCTGGAACTCGGCCTGCTTGAAGGGCGGGGCCACCTTGTTCTTGACGACCTTGACGCGGGTCTCGTTACCGACCACTTCGTCACCTTCCTTGATGGCGCCGATGCGACGGATATCCAGACGTACCGAGGCGTAGAACTTGAGCGCGTTACCACCAGTGGTGGTCTCGGGGCTGCCGAACATGACGCCGATCTTCATCCGGATCTGGTTGATGAAGATGCACAGGCAGTTGGCGTTCTTGATGTTGGCGGTCAGCTTGCGCAGCGCCTGGGACATCAGGCGGGCCTGCAGGCCGACGTGGGAATCACCCATCTCACCTTCGATTTCCGCTTTCGGCGTCAGGGCGGCCACCGAGTCGACGATGATGACGTCAACGGCGTTGGAACGCACCAGCATGTCGCAGATCTCCAGCGCCTGCTCACCGGTATCCGGCTGGGAGATCAGCAGGTCGTCGACGTTGACCCCCAGCTTGGCGGCATAGATGGGGTCGAGGGCGTGTTCCGCATCGACGAAGGCACAGGTCTTGCCTTTCTTCTGGGCTTCCGCGATCACCTGCAGGGTGAGGGTGGTTTTACCTGACGATTCCGGGCCGTAGATCTCGACGATACGACCACACGGCAGACCGCCGATACCCAGCGCCACGTCCAGAGAGAGGGAGCCGGTGGAGATGGCTTCGATGTCCATGGTCTTGCTGTCGCCCAGACGCATGATGGAGCCTTTGCCAAACTGCTTTTCGATCTGGCCCAGCGCAGCCGCCAGTGCCTTCTGTTTGTTCTGATCCATGCCAATCTCCGCTGGGAATCGTGATGTAGAAGTGAAGTTGGGCTAAGTATACTGTTTATGCATACAGTATCAAGCCCAATTTATCTGAGCAGGGCCAGCAGTCCGGACAAGGCCTGCCTGACCGCCTGCTGGCGCACCTGATGGCGGTCGCCATCGAAGCGGGCGAGCAGGGATTGATGACGGCCCGTGCGATCCGCCCAGGCAAACCAGACGGTGCCGACCGGCTTGTCGTCACTGCCGCCATCGGGCCCGGCGATGCCGCTGATGGCGACGCAGATCCCCGCATCGGAACGGGCCAGGCACCCTCTGGCCATCTCCAGCACCACGGCCTCGCTGACGGCGCCATGGCGCAGCAGGCTGTCGATGCTCACCCCCAGCATCTGCTGCTTGGCCTCGTTGGTGTAGGTGACAAAGCCGCGGTCGAACCAGCCTGAGCTGCCCGCAATATCCGTGATGGCCGTGGCAACGCCGCCCCCGGTACAGGACTCCGCCGTGGCGGCGAGCCAGCCTCGTGCCTGCAATGCCTCGCCGAGCTCCCGGGATAAACGGTCGATCTCTGCCTCAAGCCCCATCATCATGTCCTCTCTGGCCCCTTGCGGGGGAAACATGGGGGCCATTATGCAGTCGCCCCGAATCGCGAGCAACCGACCCGGGACCGGCTGCGTCAGCGACCGACCGGCATGGCCCTGCAGGGCATCAGGTGCAAGCTCGCCACAGCGGCAAGTCGCCAACGCTTAAGCTCCAGTACATGGGGGCTTCCTATAATCAGCAGGCACCGCCCTGTATGCGGTTTCTATCTTTTTGGATACTGGAGAAAGCAGATGAAGCATCAATTTAAAGTCGCCATGACTGCCCTGGCGATCTGTTTTGCCACCAACACCTTCGCCGCCGAGAGCGCCCCCGAGCTGCAGAGCGAAACCACCCTGGCGCAGGAGCTGAACCTCTCCACCGCACAGGTTGAGCAGATCAAGAGCCTGCGTGAACAGGCGGCCAAGGAGCTCGGCTCGGTCAAGCTCGACGCCATCGGTCAGGACGTCATCATCAACATGATCAAGAGCGGCAAGTGGGACGAGGCGGCTGCCAGGAAGCAGTTGCAGACCATCAGCAACGTGCAGGCCGAGGCCCGCTACTACCGTGCCCATTACCTGTTCGAAGTGAGCAAGGTGCTGACTCCGGAGCAGAAAACCAAGCTGCACGAGATGCTCAGTGGCAACGAAGCCATGTATTGAGAGACGGCTCCCGTTTCTATGATGCCAATCCCCGCGCTGATGGCGGGGATCTTGTCCCTCCCCCCGACACGCCTCGCGCACCCGCCCCTCTTTGCTGCTGATCCCGGTGACGGCCTGCCAACACCACCCGCCCCCTGAAACCTCAGGACAGCCTCCCCCAAAGCGAGATAACCCCTCACCATCTCGGCCCGAGCATGTAGAATGGCCACCAGATTCAGACCCATTACGGCAGACGCTTGCCCGCAAGAGCACCTTCTGGAATAGAACATGACAGCACAGCACCAAGCCACCAGCGCCAACCTGAGCGCCCACACCCCCATGATGCAGCAGTACCTTGGCCTCAAGGCCGAGAACCCGGAGATCCTGCTGTTCTACCGGATGGGCGACTTCTACGAGCTGTTCTACGACGATGCCCGCAAGGCGTCCCAACTGCTCGACATCTCCCTGACCAAGCGCGGCCAGTCCGCGGGCAGCCCCATTCCCATGGCGGGCGTCCCCTATCACGCCATCGAGGGCTATCTGGCCAAGCTGGTGCAACTCGGTGAATCCGCCGCCATCTGCGAACAGGTGGGGGATCCCGCCACCAGCAAGGGGCCGGTGGAGCGCAAGGTCATTCGCATCATCACCCCGGGCACCGTCTCCGACGAGGCGCTGCTCAGCGAGCGACAGGACAACCTGATCGCCGCCGTCTACCACGATGGCCGCCGCTTCGGCTACGGCACCATGGACATCGGCTCAGGCCGCTTCTTCATCAACCAGTTCGACAAGGAAGAGACCCTGCTGGCGGAGCTGCAACGCACCAATCCGGCGGAGCTGCTCTACCCGGAATCCTTCGAGTTCCTGCGCCACGTCGAGGGTCGTCGCGGCCTGCGTCGCCGCCCCGAGTGGGAGTTTGAGCTCGGCACAGCCCGCAAGCTGCTCTGCCAGCAGTTCGGCACCCAGGATCTGGTGGGATTTGGGGTCGAGCAGAGCGAGACAGCCCTCTGCGCCGCCGGCTGCCTGATGCAGTACGTCAAAGACACCCAGCGTACCGCCCTGCCCCACATCCGCAGCGTGCGCCTCGAGCAGCCCGATCATGCGGTCATCATGGATGCCGCCACCCGCCGCAATCTGGAGCTGACCCAGAACCTGGCGGGGGGCTATGAAAATACCCTGGCCGAGGTACTGGACCGCACCGCCACCCCCATGGGCAGCCGCCTGCTCAAGCGCTGGATCCACCAGCCGATCCGCGATCGGGTGATCCTCAAGGGTCGCCAGAGCACCATCAAGGAGCTCATCGAGCAGAACCTCTATGACGAGCTGGGCAACCTGCTGCGTCAGGTGGGCGATGTGGAGCGGGTACTGGCCCGCCTGGCCCTGCGCTCGGCCCGTCCCCGCGATCTCACCCGCCTGCGTCAGGCCTTCGCTCAGTTGCCCGAGTTGCAGCGCCTGCTGGCGGATAACGAGCACGAAGCGGTGCAGCAGCTGGCCGAGCGCGCCAGCACCTTCCCCGAGCTGCTCGGCCTGCTGGAGCGCGCCGTGATGGAAGTGCCGCCGGTGCTGATCCGCGATGGCGGCGTCATCCGTGACGGCTTCAATCAGGAGCTGGACGAGCTGCGGGATCTGGCCAACGGCGCCACCGCCAGCCTCGCCCGCATCGAAGAGCGGGAGAAGCTGCTGACCGGCATCAACACCCTCAAGGTGGGTTACAACAAGGTGCACGGCTTCTATATCGAGGTGAGCCGCGCCAACAGCCATCTGGTGCCGGCCCACTACATCCGCCGCCAGACCCTCAAGAACAATGAACGTTACATCATCGATGAGCTGAAGAAATACGAGGACAAGGTGCTCACTGCCCAGGCTCAGGCGCTGGCGCTGGAGAAGCGGCTCTACGAAGAGCTGCTCGATGCCCTGCTGCCCCACCTCGGCGATCTGCAGGAGTCGGCGTCCGCGCTGGCGGAGCTGGACGTGCTGGCCAATCTGGCGGAGCGGGCCGAGACGCTGGACTATCGTTGTCCGCAGCTCATCGATGAGGATCAGATCCTGATCGAGGCGGGCCGCCATCCGGTCGTTGAACAGGTGATGAGCGATCCCTTTATCGCCAACCCCATCCGGCTGGAGCGGGAACGGCGGATGCTGATTATCACGGGTCCCAACATGGGCGGTAAGTCCACCTACATGCGCCAGACCGCGCTCATCGTGCTGCTGGCTCATATCGGCGCCTTCGTGCCCGCCGACGGCGCCCGCATCGGCCCCATCGACCGCATCTTCACCCGCATCGGGGCGTCGGATGATCTGGCATCGGGAAGATCCACCTTCATGGTGGAGATGACCGAGACCGCCAACATCCTCAACAACGCCACCGCCCGCAGCCTGGTGCTGATGGACGAGATTGGCCGCGGCACCAGCACCTACGACGGTCTCTCCCTGGCGTGGGCCTGTGCCGAACAGCTGGCGAGCAAGATTGGCGCCTACACCCTGTTCGCCACCCACTACTTCGAGCTGACCCGTCTGCCGGAGCTGATGAGCGGACTGGCCAACGTCCATCTGGATGCGGTGGAGCACGGCGACACCATCGCCTTTATGCACGCGGTGCAGGAGGGGGCGGCCAGCCGCTCCTACGGCCTGCAAGTGGCGGCGCTGGCCGGGGTGCCGAAATCGGTGATCCATCAGGCCCGCCACAAGCTGGCGGAGCTCGAAAGCGCCACCCCGATCGCCACCGGTGACACCCGCCCGGCCCCGGTGAGCCTTGCCCCGCAGCCCCATCCGGTGGTGGAAGAGCTGGCAGCGGTGCGCCCGGACGAGCTGAGCCCCCGTCAGGCGCTGGACCTGCTCTATCGCCTCAAGCAGATGCTCTGACAGCTGCGCCGGAACACAGGCAATGAAAAAGGGGAACCTCGCGGTTCCCCTTTTTTTGCCTCAATGGCACTGGGTCATCAACCCGGACCTATGCGATCCAGCAGGCTCAGATTGACCGAGCCGGGATGACGCTTGAGCTTTTGCCGGTATTCGAACTGGTGCTGACTCTCCTGCTTGAGCCCCTGCATCAGCGAATAGCACATGGCCAGCATGATCAGCGAGAAGGGCAGCGCGGCTATGATGCTGGCCGCTTGCAGGGCAGCCAGGCCGCCGGAAACCAGCAAGATGGCCGCCACCAGCCCCTGACCCAGTCCCCAGATGGCGCGGTGCAGAACGGGGGGATCCTGATCGCCGATGGAGAGCAGGGTGGTGATGACCAGCGTGCCCGAGTCGCTGGAGGTGATGAAGTAGGTGCAGATGAGCAGGGTCAGCACCCCTTTCGCAATCCAGCCAAAGGTCTCCCAGTGCAGCAGCTCCACCGTCTTGTAGAGCGCCAGGGTCACGTCCTGATTGACTGCCGCCACCACGCCACCGCCGCCGAACAGCTCCAGATGCATGGCGGTACCGCCGAATACTGTGAGCCAGAACATGCCGAGCAGGGAGGGCACCAGCAGCACACCGAGCACGAACTCGCGAATGGTGCGGCCCTTGGAGATGCGGGCGATGAACATGCCGACGAAGGGGGCCCAGGCTATCCACCAGCCCCAGTAGAAGGCGGTCCAGCTCGATTGCCAGGCCGAGGTGCCGTTGGCTTCGGTGTTGGTCCAGAAGCTCAGTTTGACGATGTTTTGCAGGTAATCACCGATGTTCTGCACATAGGCGTTGAGGATATAGGTGGTGGGCCCCAGCACCAGGAAGAGGACGAGGATGAAGGCGCTGAGCCAGATGTTGAGCTCGGAGAGGATCTTCACCCCGCGCCCCACGCCGGAGATGGCCGACAGGGTGGCGATCAGGCTGATGCCCCCGATGAGCCAGAGCTGGCTGTGCTGGGAGACTTCCATGCCGAACATCTGGTTGAGGCCGGTGTTCATCTGGGAGACGCCAAGCCCTAAGGAGGTGGCCACCCCGAACACTGTGCCAAACACCGCCAGCACGTCGGCGGCGTGGCCCCAGAAGCCGTAGATCCGCTCGCCGAGAATAGGGTAGAGCACGGAGCGAATGGCCAGCGGCAACTTGCGGCGGTAGCTGAAGAAAGCCAGCGACAGGCCGACGATCACATAGATGGCCCAGGGGTGCAGACCCCAGTGGAAGAAGGTGAGGCGCATGGCGATCTGGGCCGCTTCCGGCGTCATCCCTTCGGTGACGAAGGGGTTCCCCTGCAGATGATACATGGGCTCGGCGATGCTCCAGAACACCAGGCCTATGCCCATGCCGGCGCTGAACAACATGGAGAACCAGGCGAAGTAGCCGAACTCCGGTACCTGGTCGTCGTCGCCCAGTCGAATGCTGCCAAAACGGCTGAACATCAGGTAGACGGCGAAGAACAGGAACAGGGCAACCACCAGAATGTAGTACCACTTGAAGCCTGCAATGATGGTGTCCTTGGCGCCGGTGAACCAGGTTCCCGCGGTATCCGGGTCAAACACGCCAAACAACAGGAACAGGGTCACGACGGTGAGGGCCGTCATGGCCATGGTGGGATTGAGGCCTTTCAATAGCCCTTTGGTTGCTCTCATCGGGCCTCCTTAGTCGTTGTTGAAAAAATCTTCACCCACGTGATCTCCCGCACCACCGATGGCGCGATAGACCAGTCGACCCGCCACCCGCTCGCGGTGATCCACCAGGGTGACCGAGGGCTGGCCGTTCACGGCATGACGCTTGCCGAGGAAGATGGCCATGGGTACCCCCAGACTGGAGACCCCGCTGGTGATCCAGAGCCGGTTGAAGTCATAGGAGCCGCCGATGAACTCGAGCTGGGCCAGGCCATTGTCCAGACCGGCCAGGTAGAAGTTCATGGCACTCTCGTCGGGGAAGAGGTGCACCAGCACATAGGCGTAGCGCAATTCGTTCACCAACTCCTTTAGACTGAAAGAACCTGTGTCGCTGCAGGAGAGCGGCAGCTCACCATCATAGTGATGCACTTGCAGGTTGTTGGGATCCTCGTCATAGGCGGGCTGATAACGCACGAAAGCCGAGGTATCTGGCAGTTCATAGCGGACCCTGACCACGCGAAGGTCGGCAACCAGGGACTTGATATCCAGGTCGTCATTCATGATGTCACTCCTCAAATATCGGGTTTAAATGCGGCAATTATCCAATAACCTAACATAAAATTCATTAGGGCAGAAATGATTACACCAAAAACCATATTGACCTTGTTGTGGATTAGGCGGAGAATTTTGCACCTCTCCACTGCCCTGCGATGACCCCGACTCCATGGAAAAACATGATGAAGTGCTGATTGCTCTGCGCCAGATCATCCGTGCCATCGACATGCACTCCAAACGCCTGATCAAGGAGGCCGGGCTGACGTCGCCGCAGCTCCTGCTGCTCAAGGGGATCAACGAGCTTGGCCAGATCTCCATGCGCCAGCTCGCCGATCACACCAACATGAGCCAGGCTACCGCGACCACCATCATGGACAGGCTAGAGAGCCGCCAGCTGGTGCAGCGCATCCGCAGCGAAACCGACAAGCGCAAGGTGCATGCGACACTGACTGACGCGGGGCGCGCCCTGCTCGCCCAGGCCCCCACTCCGCTGCAGGAGAGCTTCATCCAGCGCTTCCAGGCCCTGGAGAACTGGGAGCAGGGACTGCTGCTCTCCTCCCTGCAACGGATCTCGGCCATGATGAATGCCGACGGCATAGACGCGGCTCCCGTGCTGAGTGTCAGGCCGCTCACCGAAGAACGTGCCTGAACAAACGACGGCCATAAAAAAAGCTCCCGAATGGGAGCTTTTTTTATGGGAAGCGGACGGGGAGATCACTCTTCCAGGCTGATGCCTATGTTGGAGATTCCACCCTGGGCCGCAAAGGTGCGGATGGCCAGGATGCGATCGCTGTCGCGCTCATGGGCGACCTGCTTGAGCAGCTCGACCTGGAACTCCAGCTCGGCTTCCATGTATTCATGCTCGTAGAGCTCTTCGTCACTGAGATCCCGCTCTTCCAGCATCTCGATGAAACCGGCCACGGTACCGACCGAAGCGTGGCTGGCATCGTTGGCCTCTTCCCCCACCCGGCAGATCACCGAGTTGTAGGCACAGCCCAGGGCCACGCAGGCATCCAGCGCCGGATAGGCACCGTAGGATTCAAACTTGCCTGGCTCGGGAATATAGACCTCGAACGCCTCCAGAATGGCCCCCAGATTGACGCGGGATCCCTTCACGGTGAGGTAGTTCCACATCTGATCCAGCGCGTGGCGAAACGCCTTCGCATCCCCGAAACCGGCTGCCTGGGTAAACAGCACATAGTTGGGGTACATGCGCTCTGCCAGCGCCAGGGTGTAGACGGTCTGCTGCCAAGGCTGCAGCTCGGCCAGTCGCTTATAAAACTTGTCACCAAACACTGGAGTCGGATCCTTTGCAAAATGTGGGGCAGATTGTAGCCCACGAGGGGCGTGGCGAAAACGAAAAAGCGCCCTGGTCGACTATCTTGCCCGATCAACTGGGGTAAGATGAGGGCAGACCCCTCCTCCGCCGTGCCGCAAACATGATAAGGAACAAGAGTATGAGCCAACGTACCCTGCTTCTGCTCAGCCAGGACAACAACCACTATGAGCGCCTGCTCAAGGCCGCCAGCCTTCCCCATCTGCACATACTACGGGCCGACAACCAGAGCGATGCCGAGAAGCTGATCGGTGATGCCCACATCCTGATGGCCGAACCGGCACGAGCCAGACCCCTGCTGGCCAAAGCCGACAGGCTGAGCTGGCTCCAGTCCACCTACGCCGGGGTCGACGTGCTGCTGGATGCCAGCTGCCGCCGCGACTACCTGCTCACCAATGTGCGCGGCATCTTCGGGCCGCTGATGAGCGAGTACGTGTTCGGCCACCTGCTCAACCTGTCGCGCCAGTTGCCGCTCTACCGCGAACAGCAGCAGCAGCGACTGTGGCAGAGCCATCCCTATCAGGGGCTCAAGGGACGCACCATGCTGATCCTGGGTACCGGCAGCATAGGCCAGCACATAGCCCACACCGCCAAGCACTTCGGCATGAAGGTGCTCGGCATCAGCCACAGTGGCAATGAGCGAGCGGGCTTCGATCAGGTGTATCAGCTGCCGGCACTGAACAAGATGCTGGCCCAGGCCGACGTCATCGTCAGCGTGCTGCCGGCGACCCGCGAGACCCGCCATCTGTTCACCACCGATCGCTTCAACCACTGTAAGCCGGGAGCCATCTTCTTCAACGTCGGCCGGGGCAATGCGGTACATGAAGAGGATCTGCTGGCGGCATTGCGCGGCGGCAAGCTGGGCACTGCGGTGCTGGATGTGTTCGAACAGGAGCCCCTGCCCGCCGACAGCCCGCTCTGGCATCAGCCCAATCTCGTCATCACCCCCCACAACAGCGCCTACAGCTTCCCGGAAGATGTGGCCCAGATCTTCATTCGCAACTACATCCGCTTCATCGACGGCCAGCAACTCGATGGCCGCATCGACTTCGACAAGGGTTACTGAGTCCAGGCCACCAGCAAAAAGGCCCCGCCAGATTGGCGGGGCCTTTTTTGTATCCGCAGAGGGGGATCAACCCGCCTCCATCTCCTTGCGATAGCTCTTCACCTTGGCAAGGAACTGGCGCTTCTCCTTGCCGGAGAGCGGCTCCGCCATCGGCAGCTTGACCTTCATGGGGTCCACCGGGCGGTTGTTGACTCGCACCTCGTAGTGCAGATGGGCACCGGTAGAGCGACCCGTGTTGCCGGAGAGCGCTATCTTGTCCCCCATCTTCACCTTCTGGCCGGGTTTGACCAGCAGCTTGCTCAGGTGCAGATAGCGAGTCATCAGGGTGCGGCCGTGCTTGATCACCACATAGGTGCCCGCGAGGGGGTGGCGGGTCGCCTTGAGCACGACACCGTCGCCGGTCGCCATCACGGGCGTCCCCACCGGCAGGGCGAAGTCAGTCCCCTCATGGGGGCGGACCTGGCCGGTAATGGGATGGCGTCGGGCCGGGTTGAAGTTGGAGCTGACCCGGTAGCGACTATGGGTCGGATACCGGCGGAAGCCGCGCTCCAGGCTGTTCGCCTGACCGTCATAATAGTTGCCATCTTCCGACAGCCAGGCCGATACCGTCTTGCCCTGGCTGAACACCTCCACCCCCAGCAGCTGGGTGTTGCCCGTGCTCTTGCCCTCGACCGTCTCCTGTCTCACCAACACCTTGAACTTGTCACCTCTTTGCAGATCCTTGGCGAAATTCAGGCGCCACTGGAACAGGTTGGCAATCTTCTGGATGTGGTTGGCCGGAATCCCCGCGTTGCGGGCGCTGACGTAGAAGCTGCCATTGATGACGCCGTCATAACTCTTCTGCTGCCACTGCACCTCTTCATTGAGCATGTTGGCGCTGTAAGTGTCGTCGGTACGCTCCAGCACCAGAGTCTGCTTGATGTTCAGGCGGATCTTCAGCTGCTGCAGTATGTTGTCCTGATCGATCAGCAACTCTATTGTCTGGCCGGGCTTGAGGCGGGCCAGATTGTTCTTGGCATCCGCATCCAGCACCTTGTAGAGGGTGGTGGTGGAGAGGCCGAGATTGTTGAAGATGGTGGTCAGGTTCTCGCCGTTACGTACCCGGTAATCCTGCCACTGGGGCGTGGCATCGGCCGGAATGTCATCTTCCGGCGCCGCGGCTTCCACCAGCTCGTGATCCGGGATGTCGTTAAAATCCGTATTGTCTTCGTTGGTTGCAGTGCCAGTGGTGGCAATGGGCAACTCCAGACGCAATGGCCGCTCAAGGATGTCACCTGGAGCTGGCAATACGGCTACCGCTGACAGCGTCATGGCCGTGAGCAATAGCATGGCGTAAAAATGTTTGCGGGGAACCGGGGGTTCCCAGTTGGCAGCCTGCGCTACCAAGGGACGGAGACGTTTCATCCGCTATCCTGTTATTAGATCTAAGGGTGGTAGTTGTGGGTCTGTTTTTATGATTTTTTATTATGAAAACCGAATATCTGGGTTTTAGACCTAAATACTTACAAAAAGTTCATCGCGATATGCACGAAACTCACATTTTATGCATAACCTTCCCCCATGGGCAGAAATGATCGCCTTTTTCAGCCATTTTTTTCTATTTTTAAGAACCAAGTCCGGTTGTGTTCATCCCCGGACCACCAAATGTTGCAAAAACATTTCCAGGGAGTGGGTATGTCATTGGCAAGATTGTTAAATGTAATCATCCTGATCCTGTTCACCATTGGTGCCATCCTGCTGCTCATGCTGGAGATCACCACGGTACGGCAGTCCATTCTCGATCAGATGTCGGCCAATCTGGAGACGGCCATCACGGCCCTGGGTCTGGTGCTGCAAGGCACCCTGCTCAACGATGACAAGGTACTGGCGGAAACCATTGCCAACGCCATGTTCGATGGCGGCTTCGTCAGCTCGGTCACGCTGCTGGATCCGGATGGGCAGTTGCTGTTCCAGAAAGTCTTCCACACGGCCCAGCAGAACATCCCCAGCTGGCTGCCCGCTGTCGTCCACATGCCACCGGTCAAGATCGAGCAGGAGCTCACCGATGGCTGGCGTATTCTGGGCACCCTCACCCTCGAAGGCCACGAGGGATACGCCTACCAACACCTCTGGAACGCCATCAGCCGCACCGGACTGGCGCTGCTCGCGGGTCTGCTGGTCTTCACCCTGGTGATCACCTGGGTGTGCGGCCGTCTGCTGCGCCCCCTCGAACAAGTCAGCCAGCAGCTGGTGCAGATCCGCAAACGCCAGTTCAGTGGCAATCTGCCAACCCCATGGCTTCGCGAGTTGCAGGAGGTCGTGGCCTCCATCAACCAGCTGGTCTCCGAACGCAAGCGGGATCTGCTGCAGCAAAGGCTCAAGATCACCCAGCTCGGCAAACATGACAACTTGCTGGCCCATCAGAAACTCGCTGGGTTGACCGACATCGCCAACGGCATGTATCTGCAACACTTTTTCTCCACTCAGGGAAACATCCGGCTCTATAGCCGGTTACTGCCCCAGACCCCACCTACCACGGACAGCTCGCCGGATGAGATCCGGGCGCTGCTCAACGACTGGTTGACTCAGAAGACGGAAGGGCTACAGCTCCCCCTCAGCCTGCTCAATCATCCCGACTGGGCACAGTTCGCCTCCTCCCTGGCCAGCGCCAGGGGCAAGACCCTGGACTGGCGCTGGGATCTGGCAAGCTTCCCTCCCCTGGCCGAGGAGCGCCTGGGGGCGCTTCAGGCTCAGGGGGTCGAGATGGCATTCAGTAATGTGCCCATGAACAATGACAACCTGACAAAGCTAGACCCCATCAAGCCGATCTTCATCAGCTGCCAGCTGACCCAGGCCCCCCTCTACTGGAACCTGCTTTCCCAGTGTCTGCATGCTTCCGGTTATACCCTGCTGGCAGAAGCCGGCGACATCAACGATACGGATACCCTGCGCAGCTGGGGCATCGATGGCTATGCCAGCCAGGAGGCATCATGAGAATCCCTGTCCTATTGCTTGCCCTGCTGTGGCAACCCGGCTCTTATGCAGTGTCCATGACCATAGGCACGGGGGGAGAACAGGGGATCTATTACCAGGTCATCAAGGAGTTCTGCCGACTGGCTCACAAGAGCGACCCCGCACTACAATGCAAACCGCAGGCCAGTTCGGGCTCCATCGAAAATCTGCGGCAGTTGCAAGCCGGAGACATCCCCTACGCCCTCGTGCAGTCTGACTGGCTCTATCAGGCCAGCCAGGGCACGGGACCATTTGCCAAGCAACCCCAGCCCGAATTGAGAACCCTCTTTGCCACCCATGCTGAGCCTTTCACCATAGTGGTGCGGGCCGATGGCGACATCACCACCCTGGAGCAACTCAAGCGGGCCCCCATCGACATGGGACTGAAGAGTTCGGGTACTCGTCAGACGGCACTGGCACTGTTCAACCTGTTAGGGGCAAAGGAACAGGATCTCGATCTGAAGAGCGTGGCCAATCTGTCCGAAGCCTTGTGCAGCAAACAGATCGATGCCTATGGGTTGGTGATGGGGCATCCGAACCGGATCGTGCTGGAGACATCCAAGCGCTGCGCCATCCGATTCATGGCCATCGAGGGCGCGACCAGGGATCAACTGCTGCAAGGCGTCAAATACTACCAGCGCAGTCAGGTACCGGCCCGCATCTATCCCGGCAACCAGAAAGCCACCCCCACCTTTGCCATCGCCGCCACCCTGGTGACCAATGCCACCACGCCGGATGAAGACGCCTATCGCCTGACCAAAGCCATGCTGAGCCAGCAGACCAGTTTCAACGAGCAGACCTATGGCTATGCCAACCTGTTCCACAAGGCGCGCAACAAGACAGGCCCGGTGCTCAGCATCACACAGCACCCGGGGGCGGCAAGATACTTCGAGGAGTTGAAAGCCGCAGGCAAGCTATAGCTGGCGACGGGGGGCACGCAGATGTTCGCTGGAAAAGCGGCTCTGCATCGACTTCCACTGGGTCAGGCGATCGGCACTCCCGGCCAGGGTCCCCTCACGGCGTGACTTCATGACCCAGATGCTTTTGGCATCGAAGCTGTACACGGGTTGCAGGTCATTGCGCTTGCTGCCGGGCAGGATGCGACCATTGATGTTGTCCAGCACCAGAGGGTCGGACTTGGTCGTCGGGAAATAGAGCGTCACCATGTGAAACTGGTTGTAGCGGATCGCCTTCACATAGGCCAGCCGCAGCTTCTTCTCGTCAACGCCGAGCTCCATCAGGGTGTAGTACTTGGAGATGCTGTAATCCTCGCAGTCACCCCCTCTGGCACCGATGAATTCCAGTGGATTGGCCCAATAGTCCTCGTCCCCCCAAAGTCTGGGATCCTCGCTGTAGGTCAGATTGTTGAAGTAGTTATTGACCAACTCCAGCTTCTGCTGATCCGTGGTGCCCGCTCTGGGCGCGAGCAGGCGCGAGAAGGCCTCGGCGCGCTGGATAGCCCTGGCGCCATAGACTTCCTGCATTTTTGCCTTCAGCTCGGGGCTGGTAATGTGTTCGGACAGGCGGGAGGCCTGCACGCTGGCACAGAGCAGTGCCAGGGTGCAGGTGGAGAGAAGCAATAATTTCATAACTGACACTCCATATCAGACGCTGGAGGTCAGTATAGTTGGCCGCAGCCACCCCATAGGGCGAGTCCGGGATGACTCAACGACACTGGGCGAAGGCGTCGGCCAGCTGCTGCATGAAGTGCGGATAAGCATCGGGACCAAGCGGTACCTGCTCACCCACTTCATCCAGCAGCAACACCTTGGCGCCTGTATTACGGGCGACCGATTCGATCACCGCAGGCGAGAATTGCGGCTCGGCATAGATGCAACTCGCCTGTTTCTCTTCAAGCGCCTTGCGGATCTCCACCAGCGTCTTGGCGCCGGGGCGGCGCTCCGGGCTCACGGTGAAGTGGCCCTTGGAGCTCATGCCGTAGTGACGCTCCCAGTAACCATAGGCCTCGTGAAACACAAAATAGCCCTTCTGGTTCACCGCCTTCATCTGTTCGGCGATCACCTTGTCCTTGGCGTCCACCTTGGCATCGAATGCGGCGAGGTTGGCGGCATAACGGGCCTGATTGACCGGATCCAGCTTGCCAAGCTCGGTCGCGATCGCCTTGGCAATCACCTTGGCCTGGGTTGGCCCCAGCCAGATATGGGGATCCACCCCCTCGTGGTGATGCCCCTCATGCCCTTCATCGTGGTCATGGTCATGGTCATGGTCATGGTCGTCATGATGAGCGGGATCCTGGCTGCCCTGAGTCGCGTAGTTGAACAGCGGCATCCCCGGAACCTGGGTCAGGGTCAGCTTGTGGGGATGCTCGGCCAGCGGCTTGGCCATGAAACCTTCCAGCTCGGGGCCGACCCACACCACCAGATCGGCGCCGTTGATGCTGCGTATATCGGAGGGGCGCAGGGAGAAGTCGTGGGGAGAGGCGCCGGTTGGCAGCAAGACTTTCGGCTCACTCACGCCATCGGTGATGGCCGCCGCGATAAAACCAAGGGGTTTGAGGGTGGTCAGCACCTCGAGGGCGCGGACAGGCAGACTCACCGCCAGCAGCGCAGTGATCAGAGTAAGAATTCGCATAGAGGTCTCGTCAGGGAGTGAGTGTGTGATAATATAACAAACCAACGTCGCTGTTATATTATAACTCTCACAGGCTGTAAACCCCGGAGCTGTCATGACCCAACTGGTGGAGCTGAAAGAGGTCTGTCTGTCGTTTGACGGACGGTCCGTGCTCGACAAGGTCTCCTTTACCCTGAACAAAGGCAAAATCACCACCCTGGTCGGCCCCAACGGGGCTGGCAAGAGCACCCTGAGCAAGCTGGTGCTAGGCCTGCTCAATCCGGACTCCGGCAAGATCATCCGTCGTCGCGATCTGCGGGTCGGCTATGTTCCCCAGCGCCTCTATCTGGACCCCACCCTGCCGCTGACGGTGCGCCGCTTCCTGCAACTCGGCAAGAACAGCCGCCTCTCCATCGAGGAAGCGCTGGAGCGGGTAGGCGCCCAGGAGCTGCTGGACAACCGGATGCAGAAACTCTCCGGCGGCGAGATGCAGCGAGTGCTACTGGCCCGTGCCCTGCTGGTCAAGCCCGAGCTGCTGGTCCTGGACGAGCCGGTCCAGGGGGTGGATATCACGGGCCAGATCGAGCTCTACGCCCTCATCAGCCAGCTGGCGGCCGAGTTCAACTGTGCCGTGTTGATGGTCTCCCACGATCTGCACCTGGTGATGGCCAGCACCCACGAGGTGATCTGCCTCAATCGCCACGTCTGCTGCCACGGCGAGCCGGAGAGCGTGGCACGCCACCCCGAATTTGCACGCCTGTTCGGGCGCCCTGAGCGGGAGGTGCTGGCGGTCTACACCCACCATCATCACTGCGACGGCGAACACCATCATCATGAGCCGCAGGTCCCCGTCATCCGCCTGCCGTCTCGCAATCCATAAGCGCAGTTAAGGACATTCAAGTGGACAGCTTTCTGTTATACGCCCTCGCGGCAGGCCTCGGCATCGCCCTGCTGGCCGGGCCCCTCGGCAGCTTCGTGGTGTGGCGCAAGATGGCCTACTTTGGCGACACCCTCTCCCACGCCTGCCTGTTCGGCATCGCCCTCGGCATACTGCTGCAGGTGGATCTCACCCTGGCAGTGGTAGTCTGCTGCCTCGCCATGGCCATGCTGCTGGTGATCATGAGCCGCAACCAGCAGGTGGCGACCGATACCCTGCTCGGCATCCTGGCCCACAGCGCCCTCTCCCTTGGCCTGGTCACCTTGAGCTTCATGGACAACGTGCGGGTGGATCTGATGGCCTACCTGTTTGGCGACCTGCTCTCGGTACAGCCCATGGATCTGCTCTGGATCTACGGCGGCGGCGCCCTGGTGCTGCTCACCCTGTGGCGGCTGTGGGATCCCCTGCTCTCCATGACCATCTCGGAAGAGCTGGCGCGGGTGGAGGGAGTACGGGTCGATGTGCTGCGCTGCGTGTTGATGCTGCTGATAGGCCTGGTGATCGCCGTGGCCATGAAATTTGTCGGGGCCCTCATCATCACCTCCTTGCTGATCATTCCCGCCGCCACCGCCCGCCGCTTCAGCCAGACGCCGGAGCAGATGGCCGGCTTCGCGGCCCTGATCGGCTGTCTCGCCGTACTGGGGGGCCTGACCCTCTCCTGGTATCAGGACACACCGGCAGGTCCCTCGGTCGTGGTCTGCGCCACCAGCCTCTTTATCCTGAGCCAGTTCAGGAAAGCCTGAGCCTGGAGTGGCCTGACCCTTGCTGTCAGGCCACTCCAGCCCTGGGCCCCTCGTTATCCCCTGCCCCCTGTTTATCCTGAGCCAACAGCTCGCCGGGCTAGAGCGGCATGCTCTGGCGCGTCTCCATCATCAGCCACTGGCGCAGCCTACTGATGGCGGGCTCATGGGCCCGGGATCGCTTGCAGGTGAAGTAGAAGGCATCTCCCGTCTCCAGCTGGTGCACCGGCAAGGCCACCAGCTGGGGATCGTCCGGTCGCAGCATGTAGTCGTTCACGAACGCCACCCCCTGATCCCAGGCCGCCGCCTCCATCGCCAGCAGCACATGGCTGAAGTGGTGCATCCGCGCCTCGTCCGGAATGACCAGCCCCCCCGCCTTGGCCCAGCGCTGCCAATCCTCCCCCCGCGCCTTGTAGATGGACTGCACCGAGAGCAGCGGCAACTGCCAGATGGCGGCAGGCCACTCCCCCTCCACCTGCTGCAACAGGCGACGACTGCAGACCGGAAAGAGCCGCTCCCGATAGATGAGATCGTGGCAATAGCCGCGCCCGTGGGGGGAGACTGTGATGAAGCAGTCCGCCACCCGATCGGAGAGTTCGGGATCCTCCGCCACCATCTCCAGGCTCAGATCCAGCTCGGGGTAGAGCTGGCGTAGCCCGGCCAGCCTGGGGATCAGCCACTTCACCGCGAACGAGCTGTAGACCGCGAGCCGCAGCCGCATCTCGCCTCCCCCGCGCAGCTGTTCGCTGCTCTGGGCTATCTGGCCGAGCCCGGCGGAGATCCCCTCGAAATAGCTCTCCCCCTGGGCGGTCAGGGACAGCAGGCGTCCCTGGCGCAGCAGCAGCCGCTCCCCCAGAAAGTCCTCCAGCAGGCGGATCTGGTGGCTGACCGCGCTCTGGCTGACATTGAGCTCCAGGGCCGCACGGGAGAAACTGAGCAGACGGGCAACCGCCTCGAAGTATTGAACGGCGCGCAGGGGAGGTAGCTTCATTATCCAAAATTCTCATGGATGGTGATTTTTTATCATTTTACTGGATAACGGGCGTCAGACTACCCTTCCCTCATCTAACGTGGGAGGTGGTATGAACGCAGTCGGGATTGGCATCCTCTATCTGGTGCTGGGCAACATGGTGGCGGTCTTCTCCGATGCGCTGGTCAAGGTGCTGGAGCCGAGCCAGCCGGTGTTCCAGTTCGTCTTCTTCCGCCAGCTCTCCGCCGCCCTCCTGCTGGCACCCTGGCTGCTCTGGTCCTGGCGGCGCAACCCGCCGGTAGCCATCAAGTGGCACCTGCTGCGGGCTCACATCTGGGCGATCGGCGTCTGCCTGATGGTGGTCGCCCTCACCCGCTTGCCGCTGGCAACCGCCAATGCCCTCTTCTATGCGGCCCCGCTGCTGATGGTGCCGCTCGCGGTCTGGCTGGCAGGGGAAGCGCTGTCGCGCCAGAAAGTGCTGACGGCCCTGGTGGGTTTCATCGGTGTGCTGATAGTGCTGCGCCCGACCGAGGTGAACTGGGCCGCCCTGGCGGCGCTCGGAGTGGCGCTCTCCATGGCGGTCAACAACCTGCTGATCAAGCGGATCCCCCTCAAGCAGCCCATCGCCCAGACCCTGTTTTTCACCAACGTGCTGAGCATGCCGATCATACTGGCGCTGGCCTGGTGGGAAGGGGGGGCCTGGCAGTGGCAGATGTGGTGGCCCGCCTTCGGCTCCTCGGCGCTGATCATGGTCTATGCGGGCCTGTGCGTGGTGGCCTATCGCAAGGCGGAGGCGAGCAAGATCGCCTCGGCGGAGTACACCGGCCTGCTGATGGCAGTCGCCATCGGGGTCTGGCTGTTTGACGAGCAACCGGGTCTGCCGCTGCTGCTGGGGTGCCTGTGCATCATACTGCCGCTGGTCGCAATGGCGCGCGGCAAGTCAAAACCGCTGGCAGAGCCGGCGGTCTGAATCAAAGCAGCAAGGGGGCAACCCTCTGCTGCAGATGGGGGATCACGGCCTGCTCGAACCAGGGATTCTTCTTGAGCCAGAAGGTGTTGCGCGGTGACGGGTGCGGCAACGGCAACCAGGCCGGGCCATAGTCAGCCCAGCTGCGCACCGTCTCGGTGAGCGAATCCTTGCCCGCCTCCCGCAGATAGTGGCGCTGGGCATACTGGCCGATCAGCAGGGTCAGCTCGATATTGGGCAACAGCATCAGCACCTTGTCGTGCCAGGTGGGCGCGCACTCGGGTCTGGGCGGCAGATCCCCCGACTTGCCCTTGCCGGGGTAGCAGAGCCCCATCGGCATGATGGCGATGCGGGACTCGTCGTAGAAGGTGGCCTTGTCCACCCCGAGCCAGTGGCGCAGCCGATCGCCGGAGGGATCATCCCAGGGGATGCCGCTGGCATGGACGCGGGTACCGGGCGCCTGACCGATGATCAGCAGGCGAGCGCGCTCGCTGCCGCGGATCACCGGCCTGGGCCCCAGCGGCAGGTGGGCCTCGCACAGGCGGCAGGCCCGGATCTGTTCAAACAAGGTATCTAGTCGGTTCATGGCCTGATGGTAACAGAGTTTCCGGCAGGATCCC
Organism: Aeromonas rivipollensis; assembly: GCF_037811135.1. Classification (NCBI taxonomy): domain Bacteria; kingdom Pseudomonadati; phylum Pseudomonadota; class Gammaproteobacteria; order Aeromonadales; family Aeromonadaceae; genus Aeromonas; species Aeromonas rivipollensis. Next base: position 3,999,654 of record NZ_CP149130.1, read on the forward strand.
GCTTGTGGAACCGGCGGCAGATACTTATCATGCGACCACATTTGTTTAATTTAATAAACGGAAAGCGATGAAGAACTGGCTGGGCCCCGGCAGTGCGGCCCTCTCCTTCGTGCTCTGGGGCATGCTGCCCCTCTATTACCAGTTCATGCCCGAGATCAACATGTGGGAGCTGCTTTCCCACCGGGTACTCTGGTCTGTCATCCTGCTGGGCGGCCTCTTCCTGCTGCTCGGGGTGCGGGTCCCCTGGGTACGCCTGCGCAGCGAGCCCCGCCAGCTTGGCCTCATCCTGCTGGCGGGCCCCGTCATGTCCATCAGCTGGTGCATGTTCACCTGGTGCCTGACCACCGGCCAGGTGCTGGCCACCAGCCTCGCCTTCTTCATGACGCCGCTATTCAACATCGCCTTCGCCGTGCTCTTCCTCAAGGAGCGGCTCACCCCCCAGAAGCATCTGGCGGTCGCCCTGGCGTTGGCGGGGCTGGCCTACATGCTGTTCTCCTACGGCGAGCTGCCCTGGTTCTCCCTCATCATGGGGGCCAACTTCGCCTTTTACGGCCTCATCAAGAAGAAGGTGCGCCACGATGCCGGTGTCAGCCTCTATCTCGAGTCCCTGGCCCAGCTTCCCGTCGCCCTGCTGATCCTCGCCTGGCTGGGCCTGCACGGCATGAGCCAGTTCATGGCTGGTGACTGGGCCGACAAGCTGCTGCTGATGGGCAGCGCCCCCGCGACCCTGCTGCCGGTGGGGCTGTTCTGCTACGCAGTGGCACGCACCCGCATGAGCACTGTGGGGCTGCTGCAATATATAGAGCCGAGCCTCGCCTTCCTGCTCGCCATCTTCTGGTTTGGCGAGATCCCGGATCCGGTGAAGTCGGTGGGCTTCGCCTTCGTCTGGGCCGGCCTGCTGGTGAGCCTGTTCCCCCTGCATCTGCTCAGGCGCGGCCGGGTCCAGTGGAAAGAGTCATGACGGCCAGCACGGACCAGCCCGAGGCTAGCTGGTTTATCTATCTGGTGCGCACCGGCGCGGGCTCGCTCTATGCGGGGATCAGCACGGATCCCGAGCGGCGCCTGCGCCAGCACCAGAGCGGCAAGGGCGCCCGCGCACTGCGTGGCAAGGGACCGCTGACCCTGGTGTGGCGCCAGGGGGTGGCAGACAAGGGCGAGGCGCTGCGCCTCGAGTATCGCCTCAAGCAGCAGAGCAAGGCATTCAAGGAGCGCCTGGTTCTCGACCCCGAGCTCTGGCACGACTGGCGCCGGCCCTGGCTGAGCGCCGCCGCGACCCCCATCAATCCTTCCCCTTGAACCAGCCGCCATAAAAAAGGCCACCCAAAAGGGTGGCCGTAAAGGGTCAGGGAGGTTTAACGGTAGGTGTTCGACTGCTTGCGCCTGTTGCTGAGCAGCCAGCACACCGCCAGCACCAGCAGCAACCAGGGCGCCAGCTTGATGATGAGGGCAAACATGCCGGCCAGGGCGCCAAACAGCACGAAGACCCCGCTCACCAGCAGCATGGCCAGCACGGTAAAACCGGTCAGCGCCATGGTCACCAGCACCAGCATCAAGACGATAAATTCCAGCATGTTGTGCTCCTCACAAGCTTGCAGTGGCCGGCGGTTCTGATCCGCGGATCAGTCCAGCCAGCGTTTCAATTCACGACGGGGCGGCATCACCAGCACCGCCAGCAGATAGAGGGCCAGGGCCAGGGGCGGCATCAGAATAAGCGCCAGCAAGGCCAGCACCCGCACCGTCACCCTCGAGATCCCAAGCCCGTTGGCCAGACCGGCACAGACTCCGGTCAGCTTGCGATGGGCCAGATCTTTCGGCCAGGGGCTCATGGTTACGCCTCCGCCTTCCGGCTTTTCAGGCGGGCCAGCTCGCGCTCAATCTCGTCGTTCAGCTCCAGCTCGCGGAACTGGGCCTCCAGGGAGGGATTCTGCCCCAGAGTAGCCGCCTCCAGCTGGGCTTCCAGCTGATCGACCCGGCCCTGAAAACCGTCGAAGCGGGCCATCAGCTCATGCATGCGCTGGTTGTCCACCTGGGCGCGGGCACGGATCCGGCTGTGGGCAGTCTGTTCGCGCAGGGTCAGCATCTTCTGCTTCTCGCGAGCCTCGGTCAGCTTGGCTGCCAGCCGCTCGCTGTCGGCGGTGAGCTGGGCCAGCACCTCGGCCACCCGGGCCTTGTCCTGCTCCAGTTGCTCGCACTTCTTGACCTCGGCCAGCTTCTCCGTGAGGGCGGCACGGGCCAGATCCTCACGTCCCTTCTGGATGGCGAGCTCGGCCTTGGCAGACCACTCCTGGATCTGGTGGCGCAGCGCCTGCTGATGGCGCTCCAGCTGTTTCTGTTCGGCGATGACGCGAGCGGCCTGGGTTCTCATCTCGATCTGCACCTGCTCCATCTCTTCGATCATCAGGCGCAGCATCTTCTCCGGCTCTTCACTCTTGTCGAGCAGGCTGTGCAGGTTGGCATTGATCACGTCAGTCAGGCGGCTGAATACGCTCATGGTCTGGCTCCTTGTTCATGGGGATGGCTATCTCTCCCCATGGCATTACAAGAGCCGTGCCAAGATAATTTATTGTTGTTTTACAGATAGATGGAGACTCAACGCTGCCATCTCAAGACCATGAGTTGGTAAAAATGGCCAACATGGTGGTGATTTTAACCAATAAAAAAGGGAGCCAGCGGCTCCCTTCATGCAATTGGACTCGAACCTCAGGCGGCCGGGCGATGGCCCAGCTTGCCATCCAGCTCCGCCAGCTTGGCTTCCATCTTGGCCCGGCAGCTATCCGACAGATCGCGGATGCCGGCGGCGCCGTGCTCCTTGCTGCACAGGGGGGGCAGCATCTCCAGCAGCACCTCGCCGTTGTCCCAGCGGTTCAGGTCAACCTGACCGAAGTAGCTGGAGCAGACGATAGGCACCACGGGCACTTCGGCCTGGACGGCGGTGTGGAAGGCGCCGGCCTTGAACGGCAGCAGACCGCGGCCCTGGGAGCGGGTCCCTTCCGGGAACATCCAGATGGAGGTGCCGTGGTGCTTGATGCGATCCACCACCTGGCCTATGGTGCCGATGGCGCGGGAGCGGTTGGATCTGTCGATCAGCACGTTGCCGGAGAGCCAGAAGATGAGGCCGAAGAAGGGCAGCCACAGCAGGCTCTTCTTGCCCACCGCCACCACGCCGGGGCGCACGGCACCGGTCACTGTGAAGATGTCGAAGTTGCTCTGGTGATTGCAGACATAGACGGCAGGCCCCACCGACTTGACCTCGTCCGGAATGGTGACCCGGACCTTGAGCCCGATGAGCGGACAGACGGCATGGTACATGCGGGCGAAAACATAGACGTTGTTGGGGTGGCGCGGACGCACCAGACAGAGCAACAGACCAAACACGAACCAGAAGATGAGCAGCAGGGTAAGCAGCAGCACACGGGCAAGTTTGAGCATCGAACACCTCGGAATTTGACTCGGCGCAGTATACTGGTCCCCCTTTTAGCGAACAAGCGTTCGCCAGACAGAACCGACCACCCCAGAGGGAGCATGTGGTCGTATCGAATCCCGCTGGCTTGCTCACGCCACCATTGATCGATAGGATATGCACCATTCAACAGGGTAGGACGAGCATGATTTTGCGACAACGCGTGGCGACAAGACTCCTGCTGCTGGTCTGCATCCTGGTGATCAACTGTGCGGCCCAGCCGCTGGCCAGGCTGGCACAGCTCGACCAGGCCCTGAGCTGCCAGATGCTCCCCCTCTCCTCGTCCAGCGCCGATGCCGACGAGGGGCAAGCCGCGACGCCCCAGCCCAGCAGTTGCCAGCTCAACGGTAAGTGGCTCAGTGCCGCCAACCTGCTCTGCGCCGAGCAGATCTTCTTTGCCATCGCCTTCGTGATTGCCCTGCTGGCGCCCCTGTCGCGCCGCGCCCCTGCGCTTCCTCCTCCCATCAACATTTCGCCTCCCGAACGGCGACTGCACCTCACCCTCTGCGTCTGGCGGGAATGAGTCTGCGGCGGTTTTCTCCACCCTGACTTTCATTTTCAAGAGACAAACACATGTCAAACATCATCAAGACCGCCCTGTTGCTGAGCGGTCTGCTGTGGCAATCCATGGGATTGGCCAGCGACACCGGCTGGCTCACCAGCCCCCAGAACGATCACGCCAAGGTGCGGCTGCAAGCTGACACCCGGGATCCCGCCGCCCCCCGGGTGCTGCTCAACCTGCAGCTTGAATCCGGCTGGAAAACCTATTGGCAGAACCCGGGGGAAGGTGGCATAGCCCCCGAGATCCTCTGGGATAAGCCCGAGCCGGCGGCGCAGTGGCACTGGCCCGTGCCGGAGCGATTTGACGTCAGCGGCATCTCGACCCAGGGCTACCAGGGGGACGTCAGCCTCCCCATCAGCCTCACCCGCAGCGGCGGCGAGGCACTGACGGGCACCCTGCGCCTCTCGACCTGCAGCAACGTCTGCATCCTGACCGACTACCCCTTCACCCTGGCGCTGGATGGCGCTGCCCCTGAGGGGTTCGACCTTGCCTATGCGAAGGCGATGAGCACCCTGCCACAGGCCATGCCGGCCACTGTGACCCTCAAGGCGGGCTACCGGCAGAACCAGTTGCAACTGACCGCAGACAACCCCCAGGGCTGGCAGGATCCCCAGGTGTTTCTCCAGCGTCTGGAGGGGGCCGAATTTGGCGAGCCCAGCCTGGAGGTGCAGGGCAACACCCTGATCGCCCGCATTCCGGTCAGCGATGGCTGGCAGGGGGATGCCCCCGATATCCGTCATCAGCCACTCGGGTTGGTGCTGGCGAGCGGCGAGCAGGCCTGGCAGAGCGAGGTCCGCATAGGTGAGCCCCTGGCCCTGCCGAGCGGCGGCCGTTCGCTGCTCTGGTTGCTGGGGGCCGCCCTGCTGGGGGGGCTCATCCTCAACCTGATGCCCTGCGTGTTGCCGGTGCTGGCCCTCAAGCTGGGATCCGTGCTGCAGCTCGAGAGCCGGGAGCGCCGCCCGGTGCGCCTGCAATTCCTGGCGGCCAGTGCCGGCATCCTGGTCTCCTTCTGGGCGCTGGCGCTGATGAGCACCCTGCTGCGCGCCACCCAGGGGGCGGTCGGCTGGGGCATCCAGTTCCAGAGTGTCTGGTTTATCGGCTTCATGGTGGTGGTGACGGCGCTGTTCTGCGCCAACCTGCTGGGGCTGTTCGAGCTGCGGCTGCCGAGCAACCTCAATACCCGCCTGGCCACCAGCGGCGGTCAGGGCCTGGGGGGTCACTTCCTGCAGGGCTGCTTTGCCACCCTGCTGGCCACCCCCTGCTCCGCCCCCTTCCTCGGCACTGCGGTCGCCTTTGCCCTCGGGGCGCCGCTGGGTCAGCTCTGGCTCATCTTTACCGCGCTCGGTGTGGGCATGAGCCTGCCCTGGCTGCTCATCGCCGCCGTCCCCCGTCTCGCGCTCTGGCTGCCGAAGCCGGGTCGCTGGATGGGGCGCCTGCGCACCCTGCTCGGCCTGATGATGCTGGGCTCCAGCCTCTGGCTGCTCAGTCTGCTCGGCAACCACATCGGTCCCTTCTGGATGCTGATCCTGATGGCGCTGATGCTGGTCGCCCTGCTGCTGGCCGTCGTGTGGCGCCACGGCATACGCGCACTGACTTTGGGACTGGCACTGGGCTGCCTGCTGGGCGGGGCCCTGCTGCTCGGCGGCGCCTTCACCCTGGACGGCAAGCCCCAGCAGGACAGGGTCGACTGGCAGCCGCTCTCTGAGCAGGCCATCACGCTGGCACTGGCCCAGAACAAGCGGGTCTTCGTCGATGTGACCGCCGACTGGTGCATCACCTGCAAAGCCAACAAATTCAACGTACTGCTGCAAGATGACGTGCAGCAGGCCCTGAGCGCCCCCGATGTGGTGGCCCTACGCGGGGACTGGAGCCGCCCCTCCGACAGCATCGCCAGCTTCCTGCGCCAGCGCGGCAGCGTGGCCATTCCCTTCAACCAGATCTACGGGCCCGGCCTGACGGATGGCGAGATCCTCTCCCCCCTGCTGGACCGATCGACCCTGCTTGCCACCCTGGCGCAAGCCGGTATTGCCCCCTCTCAAGGAGAAACCAAATGAAACCCACCCTGCTCGCCCTGACCCTGCTGGGCACACTCTTGACCCCGGCCCTGCACGCCGCCCCCTTCACCCCGGAGCAGGAGGCACGCATCAAGGAGCTCATTCGCGAAACCCTGGTCCAGAATCCGAAGATCCTGGATGAGGCGGCCGAATCCTGGGAGAAACAGAACGCCGCAGATCAGGCGGCCCAGCTCGGCGACTTCATCAAGGGCAACCAGGATGTGCTGTTCAACAGCGCCACCAGCCCGCGCCTGGGGGCCAAGAACCCCAAGCTGACCCTGGTGCTCTTCACCGACTACAACTGCCCCTACTGCAAGCAGTTCGACCCCGCGGTGACCAAGCTACTCAAGGCCTATCCGAACGATCTGGGGCTGGTGATCAAGCTGTTGCCGTTCAAGGGGCAGACCTCCGCCAAGGCGGCCCAGTACAGCCTGACCCTGTGGCAGCAGGATCCGGCCCGCTTCCTCGCCCTGCACGACAAGCTGATGAGCAAGCAGGGCATGCTGACCGAAGCGGACATCAACAAGGCGCTGGCGGCCACCGGCAATGTGGCGCTCAAGCCTGAGGGCAAGGCCACGGAGGAGCTGCGCAATAGCCTGCGCATCGGCACCTTGCTTGGGGTGCAGGGTACACCGGCGACGCTTATCGGCAACCAGCTGGTGCCGGGTGCCCTGCCCTATGAGCAGCTCGAGCAATTGGTGAAGGCCGAACTGGGCAAGCAGATATGAGGAAACTATCCGTGGAGCTGGGTCCATACAGTCAGCGCATCGGCACTCTGCTTGGCGTGCAAGGGACACCGGCCACATTGATCGGCAACCAGCTGGTGCCGGGCGCGCTTCCCTATGAGCAGCTCGAACAGCTCGTGAAAACTGAACTGGCGAAACTGGGGTAACCAATGACCGAGACAGTCACCCCCAGATCCCGCTGGCGACGCTGGGGCAAGGAGGCGCTCTGGCTGCTGCTGTTTGCCCTGGTCATCACAACCCTGCTGGATCTGTGGCGCAGCCCGGCGCTGCCGGAGGGGAGCCCGCTGCCTGTGCTGACCCTGCAAGATGGCACCCAGGCCGACCTGCAGGCCATGAGCAGGGACAAGCTCCTGCTGGTCTACTACTGGGCCAGCTGGTGCGCCGTCTGCCGCTTTACCACTCCGACAGTGGATCAGCTCTGGCAAGACGGCAGTAACGTGCTGACGGTGGCGCTGCGCTCCGGCGACGATGCCCGGTTGCAGCAGGGCATGGCCAGGAAGGGGCTCAGCTTCCCGACCTACAACGATGAGCAGGGGGCGCTCGCCGCCCGCTGGCAGGTGAGCGTCACCCCCAGCTTCCTCATTATCAAGGACGGCAAGGTGGTGAGCAGCACCACGGGCTGGAGCAGTCGCTGGGGCTTGCAGCTGCGGCTGCTGTGGGCCAACTGGCAGGCCTGAGCCCCATCACAATGAGCAGAGCCCGGTATGACTACCGGGCTCTTTTTTATCTGAAGGCCGAACTTGCTGATTCGCCCCCTATTGCGCCGGTGACATGGTCCCCTGCCCGAGCCGGGCCTTGACACTGGCCCGTTCGGCCTCGTCAATCACGCCGTCGCCATTCTTGTCCATCTTGGTGAAGACGGCCTCATGGCGTTCCATGAACTGCGCCTTGGTCGTATCCTGCATCGGCCTCATGTTGCCCATCTTGCCCGGCATGGCCTTGCCCGATTGCTTCATCGCCTCATGCATCTTGGCCATGGCGGCCTCTCTCTCGGCGACCGACAGGGTGCCATCGCCGTTGCTGTCTTGCCGGGCGAAGCGCTGCTCGGCTCTCTCCATGAACTGGGCCCTGGTGATGTCCCCCTTGATGAACATCAAGGGCTCATCGAGGCTCTCATCGGCCGCGATGGCGACACCGCCCAGCAGTGCCAGAGGCAGAAGATAACGTTTGAACATGGTGTCTATATCCTTGTGATGGTCCTGGTTCTGATCTCTGTCACAGGGGCAGATCCCTGGCGACAGCAGCAGCCTGACGCCCTCTGTATTGTAGTCCCCGAACCGGGGCAGCCCGGCGTGGCAGGATAAAGAGCCTCCCTGGGTGACGACTGGGCCCCTCATTCGCCCCTGGTCGCCGCCATATCGCCTCCTATTCATGGCGGTGGCCGGTGGTTTCCGTTAAAATGACGGGTTTTTACCGTGCCTGGTTCCCCCAAGCCCCATCAGGCGCCAGCATTGTGACTCTGATGATGCCAGTGATGCAGGATCTGCCATGAACAACTACTTTCGGGTGCTGGGCGTCAAGTCCAACGCCAGCGAAAACGACATCAAGAAAGCCTATCGACGGCTCTCGAACCAGTACCACCCCGACAAGTTGCACGGGGCGAGCGAAGAAGAGAAAGAGCAGGCAGCCATCAAGCTGCATCAGGTGAAGAAGGCCTACGAGGTGCTTTCCGATCCCAAGGCGAGAGCCGCTTTTATCAAGGATTTCAACAACGTCATCGTGACCGATCCCGCTGCTGCCATGCAGGAGATGTGGGACCAATTCTACCCCTGAGGGCGCTATGCAAAAAAAATGGGACCAGGCTCGACTCAAGGCGCTGCAAAGTGATGCCAGCGAGAACATCGAATCCTACCGGGATCAGGATCAGCCCAAGGCACTCGAGCAGTTCACCGGCAAGATGAAGGCCCTGCTGCTGGCCGACATCAGCATGCTGGAGTTCATGCCCGAATACCTGCCGCTGGCCCTCTATGGCCGGGTGCAGTTCCCGCCCAAGGCGAAGCCGCAGTGGGCCAGGTGGCTCGCCGACGGCGTACAACCCTCATGGGACGAGTTCAAGGTGTCGGTGGCCTTCAACAACGCCGATCTGCCGCTGGTCAAGGCGGTGCGGGCCCAGAGCGAAGATCAGCTGATCGAAGCCTGTGCCGTGCTCTACCTGCTGGACAACCCCCTGCCCCGCGGTGGCCGTCGTGCCGAAGACGACTACGAGTTGCAGGACGACGAAGATGACGACGGGGAAGATGCCGACGCCGACTATCATGGCGGTGATGGCGAAGAAGACGATCAGGACATGTACGACGAAGTGCGTTTCTAATTTGAGGCAAAGCATGAACAGTCTGATAGAAATTACCGCCATCGAGATCAAAGAGCTGGCCGTGGTCGAGCCCAAGCAGGCCAGCGAAAAGTTCGAGCTGATCGCCAAGACAATGTCCGACGAGCAACTGGCCGAAGTCATTGAAAACATTGATATCGTTACCCTGACCCAGATCAACGGCCAGCACGACATCTCCTTCCCGTCCATCATCTCCGAACTGATGACCCCGGAGCGGATCCGCGACATCGTCTGCCAGCAGCCTCTCTACTGGGAGGAGGCAATCAAGAACAATGCCGAGGAGCTGCAGCAGCACACTTTCGACTTCCTCAACTACCTGATCCGCACCCAGGACAGCGAGGCCAAGCAGACCGAGATCCTGGAGTGCATCGCCGAAGATCCCGCCGGGCTCTTCTACCTCGCCATCCCCTTCATCGAGTTCTACCGTGGCGATCGCTACGAAGATGAAGAGGGCTTTGGCGACGTGCTGCACGCCGAGGAGGAAGATCTCGAGGAGTCCCTGCGCTACAGCGAACGCCAACAGGCCGAGGGCACCCACGACTATCCGCTGGATGATCCGCGCAGCCTCTTGATGCTGATCCGCGAGCAGGCTCCCGAGGTGGAGAAAGCCATCAAGTCGCTGCTGCGCAGCGAGAACGCCACCTGGGAGGGGATCATCAACAAGTTCGCCAACGAGCTGGTGATGCAGGCCAAGGAGAAGAACCAGGTCAGCGACGAGTACGACGAAGTGGACGACATGTTCAGCTTCCTGGATTGAGGAGAGCCCTATGCAACTAGTCATCCGCGAGGCCAACGAAGGCCCCTTCCTCACCCAGGTGCTGCGCTTTGGCGCCGAGCGTGAACTCCTGAGCGCCCAGCAACTTGCCGCCATCAAGGGCAAGGCGGTGCTGATGAGCCTGAAATTCGCCGACAAGTACTACAACAAGTACAAGATGCACCTGCTGGAGCAGGCAGCCCACGACGTCATCGGCGTGGTGAGCTTGGGATTGCAGGAGCTCTCCGGGCGCGACACGGCCCGGGCGCTGGCCCTGCTGCAGGCACCGGAAGGGCCCATCAAGCCGTTCCAGAAGGGCTGGTCCATGCTCATCTCCGTCAGCCCCAGGCAGACCGGCAACAGCCTCTACGGGGACGTGGATGCCAGGCTCCTGGACAAGATCTCGAGCCCTCCCGATGTGGAGGAGTGGCAAGGGTGGCAGGAGTACGAGAAGGCGCTGACCGAGCACAACAAGGTCCGCCTGATGGGGCTCATCGATCAGCACTTCTTCGCCTGCGAGAGCGATCACCCCACCATGGAAGACAAGCTGGCCGAGGCTCTGCTCTACCGCATCCTCTGCGGCAAGGGCAGCGGTGCCGCCCCCCTCAAGGTGAAGCAGGATCTCAAGCGCCGGCTTGCGCGTGAGATTGAGCTCGACGAGGCCTGGTATGACACCGCGCATCTGACCACCCAGCTTGCCCTCATGCTCGCCGAGCTGCCCGCCGACATGGCCGCCGCCCTGCGCCAGGAGCTGAGCCCGGGCTTCGTGCCCAATCTGCTGCACACCCTGGGGTTTGTGCGCCAGTACCAGCAGCAGCAAAGGGAGAACGCCTCGCCGGAGAAGCTCGACAACATCGAGATGCGCGCCGGCCTCAGACACCCCCTGCTCGGCTGGCCCCTCTACCACGACTTCTAGGGCGCTTGTCTGCCTTGAGAACTTGTCCCCCAACGCCCGGCTCGCCGGGCGTTGTCATCTCTGGGCCCCCGCACAGGCGCCGCCAATAAAAAGTGCCCCTATAAGCGCTAGCGTACAGACGCCCCTGCCGGGGTGAGGGAAGATGGCCCCATCACGAACAGGCGCAGACAGAGCGCCCGACCGATATCCGGTACCCGGGGCGATTCATCCCATATGCCCCGGCGCCACCTGAACCAACCACTATCCGGGCTGATGCGTCGGGGTCCGGGTCGGGATCGGCAACCCCACCGGGATGGCTTGCCGCATACCCCAGACGCATTGCACAACATCAAGAGGTAACCCCATGAACAAGCTCCATGGTTTGGCACGAGGGACGGTGGCAATGGCCCTGCTGATTGGGCTGGCCGCCTGCTCCGGCATGTCGCAACAGGGCAAGAGTACCGCAGTGGGTGCCGGCATAGGTGCCGTCGGCGGCTCCGTCCTGACCGGAGGCAGCGCGGCTGGCACCATAGGTGGTGCCGTCGTCGGTGGCGTCATCGGCCACGAGATCAAGAAATAGATCTCCCCCTCCCTTCTCATCCAGCGCCCGATCCGTCGGGCGCTGTTCTGCCTGGCCTCATGACCTCCAATGCCGGCCGGGCGGCGCCCACTACCTCCTCAGCGTCATTGGCCCACATATTGTCAGGGATATAATGGCTCCCCCATACCGACCGCAGGGGAACGCCGTGAGCAGAAAGCCGGACCGCATTACCGCCATGCAGCAGATCATCGACGCCGTGAAGCAAGAATTCCCGCTCTATCAGCCAGATACCTTCAGGTGCTGGCCGGACAACAGCTGCATCGGCTGCCCCAAGAAGCTGATGGAGCTGGTGGATACGGATCTCTGCTACTGGCAATATCAGATCGATCGCGGCATCCCGCCCAGCTTCGACGAGCTCAACCGCTTCGGCAAGATGTGCAAAAATATCCGCCGGGCGCTGGTGCGCAATGGCCGCATTCCCACCTGACGAGCAACAATATGCTGCCTTCATTGATTTGTAGTGACGGTTTCATCCACCAGAATGACTTAACACCTCATTTAATGGTGCGGTGTACCTCATTCACCGCCCACCATGCTGATTGCCGATGCGCGTTCATTGCCCCAAGGAGCACAACATGACCCAGGAAAGCATCCAGACCCGCTACAAGCTGGATCCCCCCCTTGCCAGCCCCGCCGAGCTGGAGCAGGCCATCGCCCGGGCCATCGAGGCGAACAAGCAGGACTTCTTCCCCCTGCTGGAGCGGCTGGTGGATGTGGGGGACAGTCGGGTCAAGCTCAGTCAGAAAGATCCGCTACGGGTACTGGGGGTGGAGCTCAATGGGGCTCTGACCGGTGGCAGTGCCCGCCTCAGCTACGAATCCAACTTCGCCGAGAGCTGCCGGCTTATCGACGAATATGACCAGCACCAGACCAGCGTGGCCTTTACCCTCGACGGGGATGCACTTGTCTTCAACCTTGAGCTGCCCATCGAGTGGAAGTTCGACAACTAGGGCCCTCGCCCAGCGCCCTGCCCATCACAAGAAAGGAGCCTTGCCGGCTCCTTTTTACTGACTCACCGCATCGTGCGGCTCGTCCCGCCCTCGGCGCCCCCCTCAGGTGAGGTAGTAACGCCACGACCGGACCGGCTCGGCGAAACCGACCCGGATGCAGAAGGGAGCAAGCTCGTGATTGGCCTGCTCCAGGCTGAGGGGCTGGTGAGTATCCTCCCGACACCACTGCACGAACTCGTCGCTGTTGAAGCTGTAGTGATCCCCGTGAAAGACCCCGTGGGCCTCGATCAGTCCGATGGCTTTGTCGATCTCCATGATTGGCCTCCTGGCACTGTGCTGCTCCCTTTAATGTTAGCGAGCAAGTGCGGCTTGCGAGGCGTCATCGGCCATATCCTTGACCTGCGGCAATTGGCAAAGGGGAAACCAGAGGATTACCAGCAGAACAGCGACAACCGGGTTTCGCGAACGTCTGATTACACTACGCGAATCAAATCTACTGCCCTGCTTACACCGATGACATAGATAATAATTTTTATATTATCAAGACAAGTTGAACTATGTCACTGCAATAACGTTTTATGTTCGATCTCTGAAAAATTTATTTACACTGCTAAGCATTAAAAAACAACTAAGGCACCACTCCAAAAACAGTTGTATAGTTACAACAAATGATGTGTAGCTCAGGTGATTATTATGCAGTTGTTTTTTCATGATGTAGGATTAAAAGGTGCGAACGCCGATTTCCCAAAGACTATTTATAGTGACATCGCTATATCAGACATCGTCGCGCAATGCCCTGTGGAATTAAGAGAAGTTATTAGTGAGTCTTTATCAAAAGAATTCCCAACTGGCCGATGTAATGCCTGGGGCGTTCCACTAGGAGCAAAAAGTGTCATAAAGCAGCTAACTTATAATGACGTTATGCTTCTTATAAAAAGTACCGGTGGTTTAGAAGAAATACCTGTGCTTTGTCATGTAAAGTTCTTCCCGAAAGAACAACTACTCGAACTATCCAAATTTTTATGGGGAAGCACCCATTTTCCTTATATATTTTTCTTCAAGACACAGGACATTGATTTAAATTGGACTCAATTTAAAGAAGATGTGGATTACTTACCTAAATTCAGGCCGAGTGGGAATGTTTACAGAGTTAAAAGTGAACGACTACTACGGTTTGGTGGGGCTTCTGGATATGTAAAAACCTTACTTGAAAATAAATATATATCCCTACCACCATTACCGCTGAGTTTGAATGAGTCAGGGATAGATGAAGAATATAATGAAGGAAGTAGAGAGGCTCGTGAAGCTATTTTCTTTAAAAGAAATAAGAAATTAGTTTTAGATGCAAAAAAAACCTATGGGTATAACTGCCAAATATGTGACTTTAACTTCGAAGAGAAATATGGTGAATTAGGGTCTGAATTTATTGAATGTCATCATATAAATCCTCTCTCAGAAAGGAACCTTGACCTCCCAACCACAATAGAAGATGTTTGTGTTGTTTGCTCCAACTGCCACAAAATGTTGCATAGAACCAAGCCAGCGATCAAGCTCTCAGAATTAAAAGAATTACTAAGCAAGAAATGACATCACATTGAATGTGTTTTCAGAAGGGCACTTTCGCGCCCTTTCTCTTTATTACCCTTCCTGATTTTCCCCCGCCACCGTCTCGCCGGCGACAGTTTCAATCTCGATGCGATCGACCCGCTGCAAACCGCGGGGCAGCTTGGCGCCACGGCGGCCTCGCTCACCGCGGTAGTAGTCGAGATCGGACGGCTTGAGGGTCAGCTTGCGCTTGCCGGCAAACAGGGTGACATATTGCCCCTGCGGGATAATGGCGGCCATCACCATAAACTCCTCCCGCGCCTTGACCCGCGCAGAGGGGATACTGATGAGCTTGTTGCCCTTGCCCTTGCCGAGCACCGGCAGGGTGCTGAGTGGGAACAGCAGCATGCGGCCCTCGTTGGAGATGGCCATGCAGAGATCGGTCTCTGGCGAGCCAATCTTCTGGGGCGCCATCACCAGGCCCCCTTCCGGCACCGTCAGCAGCGCCTTGCCGTTCTTGTTCTTGCCAATCAGGTCGTCATATTTGCAGACGAAGCCGTAACCGGCGTCGCTGGCGATGAGGTAAGGCTCGCCCTCGTTGCCCATCACCAGATGGCGCACCTCTTCCCCCGCCCCCAGGGCGAAGCGACCGGTGAGCGGCTCCCCCTGACTGCGGGCGGAAGGCAGGGTGTGGGCCTCCAGGGAATAGGTGCGGCCCAGGGTGGAGAGGAAGACCGCCTGCTGGTTGCTGCGGCCGCAGGCGTGGGCCAGATAGCCATCCCCCGCCTTGTAGGAGAGGCCTTCCACATCCACGTCGTGCCCCTTGGCGGCCCGCACCCAGCCCTTGTCTGACAGGATCACGGTGACCGGCTCGCTTGGGGTGAGCTCCTTCTCGGTCAGGGCCACGGCGGTGGCACGCTCCACCAGCGGGGTGCGGCGATCGTCACCGTACTTCTCGGCATCCGCCAGCAGCTCTTTCTTGAGCAGGGTATTGAGGCGACGCTCCGAGCCCAGAATGAGTTCCAGCTTGTCGCGCTCCTCGGCCAGCTCTTCCTGCTCGGCGCGCAGCTTGAACTCTTCCAGCTTGGCCAAGTGGCGCAGTTTGAGCTCGAGGATCGCCTCGGCCTGGGTCTCGCTGATGTTGAAGCGCTCCACCATCACCTTGCCCGGCTCATCCTCGGTGCGGATGATCTCGATCACCTCATCGATGTTGAGGTAGGCGACCAGCAAGCCTTCGAGGATGTGCAGGCGAGCCAGCACCTTGTCGAGGCGATATTGCAGGCGGCGGCGCACCGTCTCGCGGCGAAAGACGATCCACTCGGCGAGGATCATCTTGAGGGTCTTCACCTGGGGTCTGTTGTCCAGCCCCAGTATGTTGAGGTTGACGCGATAGTTCTTCTCCAGATCCGTGGTGGCGAACAGGTGGGCCATCAGCCCCTCCACATCCACCCGGTTGGAGCGGGGAATTATCACCAGACGGGTCGGGTTCTCGTGGTCCGATTCATCCCGCAGGTCGGTGACCATGGGCAGCTTCTTGGCCACCATCTGGGCGGCGATCTGCTCCATGATCTTGGCGCCCGAGGCCTGATGGGGCAGCGCCGTGATGACGATGTCGCCATCCTCCTCGCTCCACACCGCCCGCTGCTTGATGGAGCCCTTGCCGGTCTCGTAGATTTTGCGGATGTCGTCACGCGGCGTGATGATCTCGGCGTTGGTCGGGTAGTCCGGCCCCTGAATGTGCGTCATCAGCACATCCAGCCCCGCATTGGGGTTGTCCAGCAGCTCGGCACAGGCAAGGGCCACTTCCCGCGCGTTGTGGGGCGGAATGTCGGTCGCCATGCCCACCGCTATGCCGGTCACCCCGTTGAGCAGTATGTGGGGCAGGCGGGCGGGCAGCACCACGGGTTCCTTCATGGTGCCGTCGAAGTTCGGCGTCCACTCCACAGTGCCCTGGCCCAGCTCGGAGAGCAGCAGCTCGGAGAAGCGCGACAGCCGCGCCTCGGTGTAACGCATGGCGGCGAAGGACTTGGGATCGTCCGGCGCCCCCCAGTTGCCCTGACCGTCCACCAGCGGGTAGCGGTAGGAGAAGGGCTGGGCCATCAGCACCATGGCTTCATAACAGGCGCTGTCGCCGTGGGGGTGGTACTTACCCAGCACGTCACCCACGGTACGGGCGGACTTCTTGTGCTTGGAGAGCGCGGACAGCCCCAGCTCGCTCATGGCGTAGATGATGCGCCGCTGCACGGGTTTCAGGCCGTCACCTATGTGGGGCAGGGCCCGGTCCATGATGACGTACATGGAGTAGTTCAAGTAAGCCTGCTCGGTGAAGGCGCGCATGGGCTGGCGCTCTACCCCGTCCAGACTGAGCTCGATAGCATCACTCATGTGATTATCTCTTTCGGTTCGGGAGCTGGTTGGCGCTCTACTTCATCCAACAAACTGAGCTCGATAGCATCACTCATAAGGTTGTTCTCTTGCTATGGCGCGCCCCTGGAGGGCACGCCTGGAATGCGGGTCGGCAGCTGACCGACGGCTTAGATGATGGCAAGGTTACCCTTCTCTTCCAGCCATTCGCGGCGATCCGGGGCACGCTTCTTGGCCAGCAGCATGTCCATCAGCTGCAGGGTCTCGTCCCCCTCCTCCAGCTCGCCCATGGTGAGCTGCACCAGGCGGCGGGTGTTGGGATCCATGGTGGTTTCCCGCAGCTGTTTCGGGTTCATCTCACCCAGCCCCTTGAATCGGGTCACCATCACCTTGCCCTTCTTCTTCTCGGCCTCGACCCGTTGCAGCACGCCGTTCTTCTCGTCCTCGTCCAGGGCATAGAAGACCTCCTTGCCGATGTCGATCCGGTAGAGCGGCGGCATGGCCACATAGACGTGGCCCTTGTTGACCAGGGTGCGGAAATGCTTAACAAAGAGGGCGCACAGCAGGGTGGCGATGTGCAGACCGTCCGAGTCCGCATCCGCGAGTATGCACACCTTGCCGTAGCGCAGGCCGGAGAGATCCTCGGAGTCGGGATCCAGCCCTATGGCAACAGATATGTCGTGCACTTCCTGGGACGCGAGCACCTGACCGGCCTCCACCTCCCAGGTGTTCAGGATCTTGCCGCGCAGGGGCATGATGGCCTGGAATTCACGGTCCCGCGCCTGCTTGGCGCTGCCACCCGCGGAGTCACCCTCCACCAGGAACAATTCGCCTTGCATGGGGTCGGCGCAGTTGCAGTCGGTGAGCTTGCCGGGCAGGGCCGGGCCTTGGGTTATCTTCTTGCGCACCACCGTCTTGGCGGCGCGCATCCGGCGCTGGGCGCTGCTGATACAGATCTCCGCGATCTGCTCCGCCAGCTCGGTGTTGCTGTTTAGGTAGAGGCTGAAGGCATCCTTCACCACCCCCGACACGAAGGCCGAGCTCTGGCGGGACGACAGCCGCTCCTTGGTCTGACCGGCGAACTGGGGATCCTGCATCTTGACCGAGAGGATGTAGGCGCAGCGATCCCAGATGTCTTCCGGCGTGAGCTTGACCCCGCGGGGCAACAGGTTGCGGAACTCGCAGAACTCGCGCATGGCGTCCAGCAGGCCCTGACGCAGGCCGTTGACGTGGGTGCCGCCGAGCGCCGTGGGGATCAGGTTCACATAGGATTCGGCGAGGCACTCACCCCCTTCCGGCAACCAGCACAGGGCCCAGTCCACCGCCGATTGATCGGTGCTGAAGGCGCCGACGAAGGGCTGCTCCGGCAGGCAGGTGAACTGCTTGACCGCATCGATCAGGTAATCCTTGAGGCCATCCTCGTAGCACCACTCCAGCTTGATGCCGGTGTTCTTGTCGAGGAACTTGATGGTAAGGCCGGGGCAGAGCACGGCTTTCGCTTTCAGCAGGTGCTCGAGCTTGCTGACCGAGAAGCGCGGCGAGTCGAAATAGCGCGCCTCTGGCCAGAAGCGCACCCGGGTGCCGGTATTGCGGCGCCCGCAGGTGCCGGTGATGGTCAGCTCCTGCACCTTGTCGCCGCGCTCGAAGGCGATGTCATAGACCTGACCGTCCCGGCGCACCGTCACCTCGACCCGATCGGACAGAGCGTTCACCACAGAGATGCCCACCCCGTGCAGGCCGCCGGAGAACTGGTAGTTCTTGTTGGAGAACTTGCCCCCCGCGTGCAGCTTGCAGAGGATCAGCTCCACACCGGATACCCCTTCCTCCGGGTGGATGTCGACCGGCATGCCACGGCCGTCATCGATCACCTCGAGAGACTGGTCCTCGTGCAGGATCACCTCCAGGGTGCGGGCATGGCCCGCCAGCGCCTCGTCGACGCTGTTGTCGATAACCTCCTGGCCGAGGTGATTGGGCCTGGTGGTGTCGGTGTACATACCGGGGCGGCGACGCACCGGTTCGAGGCCATTGAGGACCTCAATGGCATCCGCATTGTATTGAGTGGACATGGAGGGCCTTGCGAATTGACGTTTGGGGGGAATCTTAACCCTTGGGAGGGATTGCGACAAATACGGCGGCCACAAAGGGTGATCCAGAGGGGGTGGCAGGGGGCGCTCCGGGTTCAGGAGGCGTCGGATGTCTCCGGCAGGGCCTGCAACAGCTGGGAGAGGGCGCTTTCGAGTCGCCATACCAGACCCGCCAGATCCCGTGCGGCCGGCTCTCTGTGCAGGGCCAGCCCCTGCTCGATGCGCCTGAGTTCCGCCAGGGTGAGGTCGAGGGAGTCATGTTGCACGCCCCCCTCGGTGAGGATCCCCTTCAGGCAGCGAATGCAGCCGTCCCGCACCAGATAGAGCGCCGGATCCTTTCCCCGCCACTGACGCAGCTGCCAGGCGATGTGGCTGCAGTTGAGCAGCACCACGCCCCAGCGCAGCACCCAAAGCCGGGCCAGCTGATCCTTGCCCTGACTGAGCTGGCTGACCGCGTGGTAGACCCTGGACTCGAATTCGTGCTCGCTCTGGCGTGGGGAGGGCATCAGCTGATCCATGAAGTCCCGCCGCAGGCGGCGGATCAGGCGGCGACTCTTGCGCCTGTCCGAGCTGGGTCTGAGGATCTGGAACGCCAGTCCGGCCACCATCACCCCCAGCATCTGGGCGAGGCTGCCGTTGATGTAGTCCTGGTAGTCGTAGCTCGGCGGGTTGGTGATGGCGAGGAAGGAGCCGAGCAGCACGATGAGCTGCCCCCAGAGGGCCGCCGACGCCGGTCGCTGCTGCTTGAGCAGTTGCATGGTCAGCAGGGCCGGCAGCAGCAGGATGAGGAAGGGCCAGAGCGCCTCCAGGCGGATCATCAGGCCGAACTTGACCAGGAAGCAGCCGAGGCTGAGCAGCACTATGGCCTGCAGCATGGTGGTCACGCTCTTGAGCGGTGCGGGCACCGCCGAGTAGAGCACGCAGCTGATGGAGAGCAGGGTCAGCGCCGAGCTGCCCGAGCCCCACTGGGTCTGGAACCAGAAGATGCAGCCAAGCAGCACGCACAGCGCGGTCCGCCCGCCGTTGTAGGCCGCCTCATAGCTGTCGGTGTGCATGGCGAGCGATCTCAGCCTGGGGGGCGCCGGCCAGCGCATCGGGAGATCCTCCTGCTGCGCCCCCGCCAGCCGCTCCAGCCAGCGCTGGGCCTCCAGATAGCACCAGCAGAACTGGCGCAGCCGCTGCCAGAAGGTGCGGGCGCGGTAGTCCCCCGAGTGGGCCAGCGGTGCCAGCAGGCGGGCGATGCGCAGCTTGTCACAGCCGGGTTCGGCGAGGGCCTTGGGCAGCGCCGTGAGCAGGCTCTCCAGCTCCGGCGGCGGAGACTCCCAGTTGTGCAGCAGGCGGCGCACCCCGGAGATGAGGCCGGTCATGCGCAGCTGACGATGGAGCAGGAAATTGAACAGCCGGTTGTGGCGTCTGAACCTGTGATGGCTCCACATCGCTTGGATGCGCAGCACGTTCATGGTGAGGATCTGGCTGATGATCCCCTGGTGGGCGTGGCGCACCTCGGCGCCGGACTGCTGCTGCCAGAGCAGCTGGGCGTGCTCCAGCAAACGGGTCTGGCTCTGGCGCAACGAGCCGAGCAGGGTCTCCCCATCCCCGGTGCTCGGCAGCAGCATCATCATGAAGGCGCCGCAGAGAATGCCGGTGATCACCTCGCTGACCCGGGCCTGGGCGATGTCGAAGATGTGGCGGGGATCGTCCACGTTGACGCAGGCGAAGGCGATGATGGCCGCCGTGTAGCCCGCCAGGGCGAAGGCGTAGGAGACGTTGTTCTGATAGTGGTTGGAGGCGTAGGTACAGAACCCGAGCCAGAGCGCGATGAGGACGCTGAACAGCCAGGGATCGCTGAGCCCCAGCCCCGCTATCACCACCGCCGCCAGGGCACCGATGAGGCTGCCCAGCACCCGTCCCAGACTCTTGCTGATGACGCCGCCGACGGTGGGAAAGCTCACCACGGCGGCGGAGGTCATGGCCCAGTAGGGGGAGTCCAGCTGCAACACGAAGGCCAGCCAGAGTGACAGGCACATGGCCAGCGCGTTGCGCAGGGCGTAACGCCACTGCCCTGTGCTGGCCTGCCCCCAGGGGGTGCGGCGCCAGAGCGACACCCTCATCTCACTCCCCCAGGCTGATGGTGCAGGTGGTGCCCGCGATCAGGGCGAGCTCGGGCGGCACCTCCAGCAGGCGGATCCGCACCGGCACACGCTGGGCCAGCCGCACCCAGGGCACGTTCGGTTTGACGTCCAGCAGCAGGCTGTCGCTGCCCTCCAGGCTCTGGTCATGGATGGCGCGCCCCAGGCTCTCCACCTCCCCCTTGAGCACCTGATCCGTGCTGTAGAGCATGACCTCAGCCGGTCTCCCCACCTGGATGTGCCTGAGCTTGGTCTCCTCGAAGTAGCCCTGCACATAGAAAGAGTGGATATCCACCAGGGCCACCAGCGGCACCCCGGCGCTGGCGTAGTTGCCGACCCTGGCCTGCAGGTTGGTGATGTAGCCATCCCCCGCCGCCTTGATCGTCGTCTTGGTGAGCGACCACTTGGCCTGCTCCAGATCGGCCTCGGCCACCTGATAGGCCGCCTTCATCGCCTGGGCATTGAGGCGCGCCTCGTCGACGGCCTCGGCTGAGATGACGGCGCGGGAGAGGTTCTGACGCCGGCTCGCCTCGTGCTCGGCCTTGTCCAGATCCGACCTGGCCTTGGCCAGGCTGGCATTGGCGTTGTCCAGGGCGATCCGGTAGGGTTCGGGATCCAGGCTGAACAGCACCTCACCCCTCTTCACCAGTTGGTTGTCCCGCACCGGAATGGCGATGATCTTGCCCGATACCTCGGGGGTGATGCTGATAAGCTCGGCCCGCACCTTGCCATCCCGGGTCCAGGGCCCCTGCATGTAGTAGTTCCACAGCCACCAGAGCGCCACCAGCGCCAGGGCGCACACCAGCAGGGTAGAGAGATATTTGAGGGTCGCGAGGAGTGATTTAACCATGAACCAGAATCCATAAGGCGCCGCTGACGGCGAGGATGAAAAGGGAGAGATCCATCAGCAGGGGGTGCCACACCTCCCCGCCGTAGAGCCAGTCACGCAGCAGATGGTGCACCGGCAGCCAGCCCAGCAGACCGAGCAGCACCGCCTTAAACAGCGGCGGAAAGTAGAGCGAGGCACCCAGGATCAGATCCGGTAGCACTGAAGGGGTTGGCAATGGCGTGCTCCCTATGGGCAGAGGAAGACAAAAATCGGCGATGACCTGCCAGAGCGCAGGCCTGCCAAGGTTATCACAGCCGTTGGGCGCACCACAGAAGCAGATGACGCCCTGCGGTCAGACCAGCCTGTCCGCCGGGTGGTTGATCCCGTCCCGCAGCGGCACCTCACCGAGCTCGAACGGGTTGACCCCCTCGAGACAGGCCAGGTTGTAGCCGTACTCGGCCGGGTTGGAGCGGCGCTGGTGGTGGGTATAGATGCCGCAGACGCCGCAGAAGTAGTGCTTGGCGGTGCGGGTGTTGAACTGGTAGCAGCGCAGCACCTCCTCTCCCTGCAGGATGCGGATGCCCGAAAGCGGCACCGAGGCGACGATGGCGCCACGCCGCCGGCAGAGGGAGCAGTCGCAACGACGGGGATCCACCACACCGTCCGGCAGGCTGAGCTCCAGCACCAGGGCCCTGCAATGGCAGCTGGCCCTGTGTTTATCCTGAATGGGGGTATTGCCGATCTGTTTGATCATCTGGCCTCCTTGCCACCGGGCACCGGGCCCTGTCGTCTCAATCGAACAGCGTCTCGCGCCGCCCCTGCCGTACATGGGCATGCAGGCTTTGCAGCTGGCTCTCTACCACCCGGTGCAGGGAGAGCGCGGGCAGCGCATCGATGGGGAAATAGGCCGCGTCCTGAGTCTCGTCGGTCTCGGTGAGCAGCGCTCCCCCCGTCACCTCGCACAGGAAGAACGCCTTGTGGGCGTGGGGCAGCTGGGGCGGATGAGGGTGTTTGTGCTTGTCGAACAGCGCCAGCAGCTGGACGGCGCGGCACTCGAGGCCGGTCTCCTCCACCACTTCGCGCACCACGGCACCGGCCGGTGAGTCGCCTATGTCGCACCAGCCCCCCGGCAGGGTCCAGAGCCCGTCGCTTCGCTCCTGCACCAGCAGCAGCCGACCCGCGTCATCGAGGATCAGCGCCCGCACATCCAGCTTGGGGGTGGGATAGCCACAATCCAGGCTTATCCAGTCGGCGATGGCCCTGGGATCCAGCTCGCTCTGGCTGGCAATGAGGGCAGCAGTAGCCGCCCTGAGCGCCTCGAAGCGGGCGATATCGAAGGGATCTTGGGAGTAGGTGAGCCCGGCCTGGGCCGTGGCCAGCACCTGTTCCAGAAAGGCGGCCAGCGGCGGTTGCACGGCTAGAGCCCGAGGAAGCGAATGATCTGGGCGGGATAGCGCTCGAAGCCGACGAAGGCGTGGTTGCCGCCGCACTCCAGGGAGAGGCGGGCAAACTCGTATTCCCTCAATGCCTTGCGATAGTCGAGCACCTCGTCCTCCTGCTGTTGCAGGATCCAGAGCCGCTCGGGGGCGCTCACCGGCACCGCCAGCGCCCTCAGCTCGTCCATGTGGGTTGGCAGCAGCTCGTAGCGCTCGTCGGTATAGGGATTGCGCTGGGGGCCCAGGTAGTCGCAGAGCAGCTCGTGAGGGCGCACCGCCGGGTTGATCAGCGCGGCGCGGCAGCCATGCAGCTCGCTCACCCGGGTCGCCATAAAGCCGCCGAGGGAACTGCCCACGGCGCCTAGCCTGAGGCGGCCATCATGGCGAGCCCTGGCCTCGGCAATGACGTCCTCGATGGCTTCCCAGGCCGCCGCCGGGGTATTGGGCTGGGCCGGGATGAGCACTTCGATGTCAGGCCTGTGCTCGGCCACCCAGGCAGCCATCTGCTGCGCCTTGGCCGAACCGGGCGATGAGTTGAAACCGTGCAGATACAGCAGAACGGGCGTCATGCCGGCCTCCTCCCTTGTTGCACCCTGGCCGAACCAGAAGAGGAGTTGAAACCGTGTAGATAGAGCAGAACTGAACTCATGGCGCCCCTCTCAATAACCGGTGGCGTTGGGGTCGGGCACGAACTGCCCCACCGGCAGCCGCCACACCTGGCTGGCAATGCGGCCATCCGGATGCAGGGTGAGATAACGCCAGCCCGGGCCGGACTCGTCCAGGGCGAAGCCATCGGAGAGCGGCTTGAACTGGATGCAGGTGGAGGGGCTGGCGATCAACCTCACCCCCTGGTGCACCTCGTCAAACTCCTGATGCACATGGCCGAACAAGATGGTCTTCTGCTGCGGATGGCGGGCCAGCACGGCGAAGAGATCATCGGCATTCTTGAGATTGTGCTGATCCAGCCAGGCGCAGCCCACCGGCACCGCCTGATGGTGCAGGGCGATGAGGGCGTGGCGCTCGGGATGCTGGCGAAGCGCCTGATCCAGCGCCGCCAGCTGGTGATCCCCGAGCACACCATGGGGTTTGCCGCGCACCTGGGTATCGAGCAGGATCACCTGCCAGTGATCTCCCACCAGCTGCTTGGCTTCGCTGATCCCGGCGGCATGGAGGTACTCCGTCATCAGGGGGCCGTCATCGTGGTTGCCGGGCAACCAGTAGATGGGGCGCGCCAGCGGGGCCATCATGGAGGCGAACCGCTGATAGGATTCCGGGCTGTGATCCTGGGACAGATCCCCGGTGGCGAGGATCAGATCGAACGGATGCCCGTTGGCCTGCACCTGCTCCAGCACGGCGGCCAGGCTCTCTGCGGTTCGCACGGCCAGCAGTCGTCCCTCTGCACTGGCGAAGAGATGGGTATCGGTAATCTGTAACAGGCGCACACTGCCGTCCGGCGCCTGAGGTAGCTCTGTTTCCAAAATCACGCTTCTTTTTTATGGGTTCGACTAGAGGATGTTGATCAGGCTGGTGCCATGTTTGAGACAAAATCTTAGCCAATCGGCCAAGAATAGATTTACCTGCTCTTTTTCATCCCTGTGGTGCATTTTTTTATTGGGATAATCATAACGTGGTTGCAACATTGAAATCTGTTGCGCCGCACACACTTCCGCCATCCGCACGTCGTGATACAAACGAATCTCGATGCGAGCCTGCAAGTAGCTCGGCAACTCGGGATTGTGCTGCGCCAGGATCACCTGACTGGTGAAGCGGCTCTCTTCGCTGACGGTGAGCTGGAACTGCAGGCCGTTGCCCACCTGATAACGTCGCTCCGCCCCCACGCTGCCGCCGGGGGGCAGCAGCTTCATCAAAGCCATGTAGTTGACCTCGCAGGTACGCTGCAAGGACATCAGATCAGGCACATAGCGCTTCATCGGGCTCTGGACTAATGGCATATCGCAACTCCATCAATCAACACCCGTGAGTAATTGATCCCGCAGGTGCGCTGCAAGGACATCAGATCAGGCACATAGCGTTTCATCAGGCTCTGGACTAATGGCATATCGCAACTCCATCAATCAGGGTCCATGGCGAGTTGACCTCGCAGACAGGAGGCGCATGGCGCCCAGCCTGAGTGTGCACGAGCGCCACCTCAGCGCCCCGCCAGCCAGCGGGCCTGCAGCTCGCCATGATTGAGGGCCAGCCATTGCAGGGCGATGACGGAGGCGGCATTGTCGATGCGCCCCTCTTTGAGCCAGGCGTAGGCCTGCTCGCGGCTCACCACATGGACCCGGATGTCTTCACCCTCTTCCGCCAGACCGTGGATCCCCGCCGCCTGGCTGGCATCCACCTCCCCCACATAGACCTCGATACGCTCTGTGCTGCCACCCGGGCTCACCAGGTAGCTGATGGCATGCTCGCAGCGCCCCACCTCGATGCCCGCCTCTTCCACCGCCTCGCGGCGCACCACGGCTTCTGCTGTCTCCCCTTCATCTATGATGCCGGCCACCAGCTCCAGCAGCCAGGGAGTGGGGCTGGTCTCGATCGCGCCGATGCGGAACTGCTCCACCAGCACTATCTGGTCGCGCACGGGATCATAAGGCAGCAGCGCGGCCGCATGGCCCCGTTCGAACAGCTCGCGGACTATGGGCTCATTCCAGCCACCGGCAAATAACCTGTGTTGCAGGCGATAGACGTTCACTTTGAAAAAGCCGTTGTATCCAGATGATTTATCGATGATTTTCACATCATCACCGGAATAGTGACTGGTTTGAGGCAAGGCTTGCTGTGACATACGAGACTCCTACCAGCTTGACTTGGCTTGGTTTGACCATAATATTCGGGGGCATGAATGAACATTCATTCACTCGCTCTCGCCGACGATGAGGGATGGATTTTAGCAGCCACAGGACATTTGGCTAGGCGCGTGGCCGAGAAAACTCGCCCTGACTCTTGACGTTTCTGTCGCTGGAAAAGAGACAGTTCGCAATGAAATCTGCTTGTAGTAGAGTGGTTAAGCTGAAATCAAGCTTGGTCGGTGACAATCCCCTCCTTCATCCAGCGGACAGCTTTGGGTTGATAAATAAGGTTAAAACTATCATATGAAAAGAACACTCTTGTCAGTCATGGTGATGCTGGGTGTGAGCAGTGCCGCTCATGCCGAAAACCTGCTCGAAATCTACCAGCAAGCCCAGATCAAGGATACCCAGCTGCTGGAATCCAAGGCCAAGCGGGACCAAGCCTTCGAGAAGATCAACGAATCCCGCGCCGCTCTCTTGCCACAGATCAATCTGGGCGCCGGCCTGAACTACCTGCAGAACAAGGACGATACCCAGACCAACAGCGGTGCCACCGGCAGCGTCACCCTGGATCAGTCCATCTACCGTCGCAGCAACTGGGTCAACCTGGACCTGACCGAGAAGAGCGCCACCCAGTCCGACGTGGCCTACAACCTCGAGTACCAGAACCTGATGCTGCGTACCGCCCAGGCCTACTTCGACGTGCTCAAGGCGATGGACACCCTGGAGTTCGTCCGTGCCAACAAGACCGCGGTAGAGCGTCAGCTGGAACAAACCCAGCAGCGCTTCGAAGTGGGCCTGACCGCTATCACGGACGTGCATGAAGCCGAGGCCGAGCGCGATCAGGCGCTGGCAGACGAGATCAATGCCGAGAACACCCTGGACAACAGCTACGAAAGCCTGCGCGAGCTGACCGGCATCGATCATCGCCAGCTGGACGTGCTCAACACCGAGCGTTTCGCCCCGCAGAAGACTCCGTTCAACTCCGACAAGTGGCTGGAGCTGGCACTGGACAAGAACCTGGAGCTGCACAGCGCCCGCATCGGCAAGGACATCGCCAAGGAGCAGATCGATCTGGCCAAGACGGGCCACGAGCCGACCCTGGATCTGGGCGCCGGCCTCACCGCCGGTTACAACGACTACAAGGACGAGATCCGCAACCCCGAGAGCAACAGCAATCAGGGCAATATAGGCCTGAACTTCAACCTGCCGCTCTACACCGGGGGCGCCACTACCTCCCAGGTCAAGCAGGCCCAGTTCAACTACGTGGCCGCCAGCGAGCAGCTGGAGCGCAGCTTCCGCTCGGTGCAGAGCACTGTGCGTTCTTCCTATAACAACGTGAACGCCAGCATCGGCTCGGTGCGCGCCTACAGCCAGTCCGTCATCTCCGCCGACAGCGCCCTGAAGGCGACCGAGGCCGGTTATGAAGTGGGTACCCGTACCATAGTCGACGTGCTGGATGCCACCCGCAAGCTGTACCAGGCCAAGCAGAAACTCTCCGAGGCCCGTTACAACTACATCCTCAGCATCCTCTCCCTCAAGCAGGCCGCCGGCATACTGGAGCAGAAGGATCTGGAAGACGTGAACCAGGGCCTGATGCCCGCCGCCCAGGTCACCAAGAAGTCCTGAGCCGGATTCACGGCATGAAAAAAGGCGACCTTATGGTCGCCTTTTTGCTGCCTGCTTGCCGCTCGCCGGGGGCGAGTGGTCAGGCACCTCCGGCCGAGGCCGGAGGTGCTCAGCCGCGCTCGCGTATGGTCTTGATGATCTCGCTGGTGGAGCAGCCGTCCTCGAAGTTAAGCACCCGCACCTCGCCACCGTTGGCGGTCACTTCGGCATAGCCGGCGATCTCTTCGGGCTTGTAGTCGCCCCCCTTGACCAGCAGATCCGGCAGGATCTCGGCGATCAGTCGCTGGGGGGTGTCCTCACCGAAGGGCACCACCCAGTCCACAGCACCCAGGGCCGCCAGTACCGTCATGCGGCGCTCTGTGGGGTTGACCGGACGACCCGGCCCCTTGAGGCGGCGCACGGACTCATCGGTGTTGACCGCGACTATCAGGCGATCCCCCAGCTTGCCCGCATTGGCCAGGTAGGAGACGTGGCCCGCATGCAGGATGTCGAAACAGCCGTTGGTCATCACCACCTTCTCGCCGCGCAGGCGGGCGGCCTGTACCGCCACCTTGAGCTGGGCCTCGGACATGACGCCAAAGCCGGTCTCCTGCTCGGTGTAGAGGGCGTTGGCCAGCTCCACCGGGCTCACCGTGGAGGTACCCAGCTTGCCCACCACTATGCCGGCTGCGGTGTTGGCCAGGGCACAGGCCTCGTCCAGACTCATGCCGGCGGCCAGGGAGGTCGCCAGGGTGGAGATGACGGTATCGCCAGCACCGGTGACGTCATAGACTTCGTGAGCCTGGGCCGGCAGGTGCAGCTCGGGCTGCCCTTCGCGGATCAGGGTCATGCCGTTCTCGGAACGGGTCACCAGCAGGGCGTCCAGCTCGAAGCGCTTGACCAGCTCCAGCCCCTTGGCGACCAGCTCCTCTTCGCTCTTCACCTTGCCCACCACTGCCTCGAACTCGGACATGTTGGGGGTCAGCAGGGTGGAGCCGCGATACTTCTCGAAATCCGTCCCCTTGGGATCCACCAGCACAGGGATGCCGGCGGCGCGGGCGCGGGCAATCATGCCAGGCACGTCGTTCAAGGCGCCCTTGCCGTAGTCGGAGAGGATCATCACGTCGGCCCCTGGCAGCGCCTGCTCCACCTTGCCCATCAGCAGGCTGGCGTCCACATCGTGGAAGGCCTCTTCGAAATCGAGGCGCAGCAGTTGCTGGTTGCGGGACAGCACCCGCAGCTTGGTGATGGTCGGGTAGTCGGTCAGACGAACGAAATCACAGGCGACCTTGACCCCTGCCATCTGGCCGGCCAGGGCATCGGCGGCCTCATCCTGACCGGTCAGCCCCAGCAACACGGCCTGGGCACCCAGGGCGGCGGAGTTCAGGGCCACGTTGGCGGCGCCACCCGGGCGCTCCTCGATGTGCTCGACCTTGACCACGGGCACCGGCGCCTCGGGGGAGATGCGACCGGTGGGGCCATGCCAATAGCGATCCAACATGACATCGCCAACGACCAGGACGCGGGCTTTCTCAAACTCGGGCAGGGTGATTTTCATCTGTATCGGCTCTCAAAACCTGAAAATTTCAGCGGCCGATTTTATCACACTCTTTTCCAGGACGTGAAAAAAGCACTGCCATGCCCGCCAAGGCGCACCCCGCCTGACCCCTCTGACCAGGTGATGGCGATTCGCACCCGCCCCCGTTTTTCGGATAGAATCCCCAGATTGCGAGTGACAGCCTGTCCACGGGCACAGATCCCCCCGTGTCGGCTGGGCTCCCTCCTTTGCCTTTGTGAACAAGAGACTCTTCATGGCCCAAGAACATGCTCCCCGCCTCGAACCCCGTCTATTCCATCCCCGTTACTGGGGCAGCTGGTTCGGTCTGTGCCTGCTCTGGCTGCTGGTGTTGCTGCCCTGGCGCAGCCAGATGTGGCTGGGTCGCCAGCTCGGCACCCTGGCCCGCAAGCTGTTGAAATCCCGCGTCAAGATTGCCCGCCGCAACCTGGAGCTGGCGATGCCCGAGCTCAGCCGGGATCAGCGGGAAACCCTGCTCAAACAGAACTTCGAGAGCGTGGGCTGCGCCATCTTCGAGGTGGGTATGGCCTGGTTCTGGCCGGACTGGCGGATGCGCCGCCTGATGAAGGTGGAGGGGGAAGAGCATGTCATCGCCGCCATCGAGAAGGGTCAGGGCATGCTGCTGCTCTCCTGCCACTTCCTCACCCTTGAACTCAACGCCCGCTGCTTCGGCCTGGTGCGGCCCGGGGTCGGCGTCTATCGCCCCAACACCAATCCGGTGCTGGAGTACGCCCAGTACCACGGTCGCTGCGCCTCCAACAAGTACCTGGTGGATCGCATGGACGTGAAGGGGATGATCAAGGCGCTGCGCAACGGCGACGCCCTCTGGTACGCACCGGATCACGACTACGGCAGCCACGCCAGCGTCTTCGTGCCCTACTTCGCGGTGGAGCAGGCGGCCACCATCACCGGCACCGCCACCCTGGCCAGGGTCAAGAACACCGTCACCCTGCCCTGCTACAACATCCGTACCCAGGAGGGCTACACCCTGCACATAGGGGCGCCGTTGGAAGGCTACCCGAGCGGTGACGACCTGGTCGATGCCGCCCGCGCCAACCGCGAGATTGAGGCCGCGGTGCGCCGTGCCCCCGAGCAGTACATGTGGCTGCATCGCCGCTTCAAGACCCGTCCCAACCCGGACGACGCCGGTTACTACTGAGTCACGGCAAGTCCTTACTGCCAAACGAAAAAGCCCTCGCACTGCGAGGGCTTTTGCAATCTAAGGTTCACCACCATTACTGGCGGATCAGGCGGTAGGTGGCGTAGCCGGGATGCTTGGCGTCGTCCATCGGCAGGGTGGACTGGTAGGCCAGATCCGCCCCGGCCAGGGCCTTGGCCTCCTCACCCGGGGAGGAGTAGAGGCGCACGTCCACGTTGGCAGGCAGGACCTTCATGTGCCAGTTGTTGTTGGCCGCCGGGCTGAAGCCCGCTGGGTTGGCAGCAGACTGGGACTTGAGGTACTGGGCGATGATCTCCCGCGTCTCGAAGGGATCTTCATGGACGATGTTGCTGCCGTCGATGCCCGGGAAGTGACCGCCGCCGCTGGCGCGATAGTTGTTGGTCACCACGTAGAACTTCTGGGCCGGATCGATGGGCTGGCCGTTGAAGGTGAGGCCGCTGATGCGCTGACCGTCGCTCACCTTGAGCCCCTCCTTGCTGTAACGGGCCGGCTGGGTGATGTCCACCTCATAGCTCACACCGTCGATCACGTCGAAGTTGTAGGTGGGGAAGCTTTCGTTCACCAGCCACTGCACCTCTGTCTTGCCGGTGTCTATCTGGTTGAACTGGCCGGCGCTCATCTCCAGCCACTCCTTGACGGTAGCCCCGTTCACCTCGACCACCTGCAGGGTGTTCGGATAGATGTAGAGATCGGAGACGTTGCGCAGGGAGATGTCCCCCTGGGCCACATAGGTGAAGTCATTGATGCCGTTGCGCCCGCCGCGGAAGGGGGCCGCCACCGACAGGATCGGGTAAGGCTCCTTGAGCAGGCCGTCTCGTTGCAGCTGCTCGGCGTGCTGACGCTGGGCATCGCTCACCAGCTGCACCGAGGGGTCGTCCTGCACCAGGGCGAAGAAGCTGTGGATGGGAGAGGTGATCTTGCCGAGCGGCTCGTCCAGCCACTGGTTGGTTGCGTCATGATCCGCCTGCACCAGGTCCACCACCCGCTGATCCACGGCGCTGCCCTCGCTGGAGTCTATCTTGCGCAGGCTGGCCTGGCTCTGCTTCACCTGCCACTTACCATCCACCTGCTCCAGCTTGAGGTCGATGATGCCGAGGTGGTTGCCCCAGTAGCCTGGCATCACGGTCGGAATACCGCTCAGGGTACCGGCCTTGTTGTCCACCTCGGGCAGGTCCGGGAAGTCGCCGGGGAAGTTCTTGTGGGCGTGGCCCAGCATCAGGGCATCCACCCCCTTCACCTTGGCCAGGTGCCAGGCGGAGTTCTCCATCATGGCCTCATAGCTGTTGGCATTGATGCCGGTGTGGGCGACCACTATCACCAGATCGGCACCCTTGGCGCGCAGCTCGGGCACATAGTGGTTCGCGGTCTCGACCATGTCGGCCACCACCACCTTGCCTTCCAGATGGCGTTTGTCCCACTGCAGCACCTGGGGCGGCGTCAGACCCAGGATGCCGACCTTGACGGTCTGTGACTGGCCCTTGTCATCCGTTACCTGACGCTCCAGCAGCAGATAAGGGGTGAACTTGTTGCCGCTCCAGTCGATCTGTCCCTTGGCGTCGCGCTTGAAAGCGCCCGCCTCGAACACGTTGGCGTTCACATAGGGGAACTCGGCCCCCGCCAGCACCTTGCCGAGGTAATCCAGGCCGTAGTTGAACTCGTGGTTGCCGAGGTTGCCCGCGTCATAACCCAGCTCGTTCATCGCCTTGAACACCGGATGGGCCTGCTTCTCGAGGTAGCCGGCACCGGACTGCTCGAAGATGTAGTCCGCCAGCGGCGTGCCTTGGATCAGGTCACCGTTGTCGAGCAGCAGGTTGTTGGGGTTTTCGGCGCGGGCGGCGCGGATCAGCAGGGCGGTGCGGGAGAGGCCGAACTTGCGGTCCTCCTTGTTCTGGTAGTAGTCATAGCCCAGCACGTTGGAGTGGATGTCGGAGGTCTGGATCAGGCGCAGGGAGACGGTCCCCGGCTGCGCCTTGCTGTCGTTTTCGTTGCTGCAGGCGGTCAGCAGCACGATGGCGGCGATTGCCCCCAGCTTCATGGAGTTATTCACTGTCTTTTCCCTTTTATTATGAGTAACGCTTTACCAGCGCCGGGAATTTAACAGACGAATATGTCAGCAGATGACACCGGGACTCATTTTTATGAAGCCCGGCACAAAAATAGCCTTATGAAGCCAGCAGAGCCCCGCTGGCCAGCTTGACCGCCAGCACCAGCATTATGATACCGACAACCATATCAATGACTTGCTGCACCCTGCTCCGGGCAAGCCAGGGAGAAAGCGCCGCCGCCCCGAACGCCAGCCCGTAGAACCACACCAGGGAGGCCAGCATGGCCCCTGCGGCGAAGGCGGGTCTCAGATCCTCGGCAAACTGGCTGCCGAAGGAGCCGAGCAGCATCAGGGTATCCAGGTAGACATGGGGGTTGAGCAGGGTCACCCCCAGGGTCATGGCCAGCACGCTCTTGACCCCCATCAGCTGGGGAGAGTCCGCCAGGGCCGCCCCCTGTCCGCGCCAGGCACTGCGCAGGGAACGCACCCCGAACCAGCCGAGAAACAGCACGCCGCCCCAGGTCAGCAGCGCCAGTCCGATGGGGCTGGCCGCCAGCAGGTTGGCACCGCCAAACACCCCTATGCCGATCAGCACGAGATCGCACAGACAGCAGAGGGTCGCCGTCAGCAGATGGTGGTTGCGGTGAATGCCCCGGCTCAGCACGAAGGCATTCTGGGCACCTATGGGGATGATCATGGCAAGGCCGAGGGTAAAGCCTTGCAGTGTGGTGGCGAACATGGACAAACCTTTGTGTGGGAGATCTGGGGGCACTATAAGGGGAGGCGTGAAATCAGAGAAATTCATTCATTTTCTGATGCATTCAAAAAACTGATGTGGTGGGGTGAAAAACGACATCTGGCAGGCTGTCAATTGCAGGATCTGACAATTGTGGCCCCGGGGGCCCGCCCCGAGAATCGCCGGAGTGACGAGATCGGCGTGGGACAGTGGGTGATGGCGACAGAGGAGATGCCGAGCGACAGGGCAGCGTCGCCCGGCCGGCATTCACTGCAACAGTCTGGGGAAGTTGGTGACCACCACCTGCTCCAGATTCGGCAGCAATATACCGCTGCTGACCCCCTTGGCGATAGCCTGGTAGCGATTCATCGACCCCGTCTTGCGAGTGACCTGGTTGAGGTGGTAGTTCACGGTGCGCTCGGTGATCCCGAGGATGCAGGCGATCTCCCCCGATGTCTTCCCTTCGCTGGCCCAGAACAGGCACTCGGTCTCCCTATCCGTCAGGGCCTCCTGGGGATCATCCTCCCTCATGCTTTGGCGCACTATCCGGATCGCCGCCTCGAAGATGTAGTTGGACATCCAGGAGAGGATGGGCGAGGACTCCAGCAGCAGGTCGCTGGACGCTCGCTCCCGGGTGATGAACGACAGTATGCCGTTCTCCCCCGTCGCCCCGTGCAGCGGAAACGAGATGCCGTTGCGCAACCCGAACTCCGCCGCCAGCCCCATCACGTCCATGCTCCCCTCTTGCAGGAAGCGCGCCTTCTCGTCCAGCCGGTTCCAGTAGATGGGCAGGGTCTGTGTGCGGGCGAGCTGGATGATGGGATCGCAGGCCAGCATGTTGTTTACCGTGTAGGCCTGCACCCAGGAGTCAGGGCACTGGTTGAACAACACCACCTTGGGCCTTTGCATCGACATGGGCAGGATGAGCGCAAATCGATAGTAGTCGTAGCCCATTCCCAGGGTGAAGCGGCCGATCAGCTCGGCCAGCCGGTTTCCATCCGTTACCAGCGTGAAATGTTCCAGATACTCAAGCAGTTGGTCGCGTGTCATAGGCTAGCCTCCCCTGGCCAAGGCCTTGGATTATAGCGCCTAACCATGAAATGGAGAGACATGAATGCTTGTTTTCAAAGGAAAATTGAAAGAACACCCCAGATGGGAGGTCGAAAACGAGCTTTATCGCTTTCGCAAGCGAGTCTTCTCCGATCGGCTCGGCTGGGACGTGGAATCCCACCGGGGTCTGGAGCGGGACAGCTTCGACAAGCCCGATACCCACTGGGTGCTGATCGAAGATGAAGAGGGTCTGTGCGGCTGCATCAGACTGCTCAGCTGTGCCCAGGACTACATGCTGCCCAGCATCTTTCCCGGCGCCCTCGCCGGCGAGCGGCCCCCGCGCGGCGCCGATGTCTGGGAGCTGACCCGGCTCGCCATCGATGCCGGCCGCGCCCCCGCGCTCGACAACGGCATCAGCGAGCTGACCTGCGTCATCTTCCGCGAGGTCCATGCCTTCGCCAGGGAACAGGGAATCCGGGAGCTGGTCGCCGTGGTCAGCCTGCCGGTGGAACGCATCTTCCGCCGCCTCGGCCTGCCCATAGAGCGGCTCGGCCACCGTCAGGCGGTGGATCTGGGGGCCGTGCGCGGGGTCGGGATCCGCTTCCATCTGGACGAGCGTTTCGAGCGCGCCGTCAACCGTCCACTGCGGGGAGAGTACGCCCTAGCCGGGGAGCTGCTCGGGATGAGCTGACCCCATAAAAAAGTCCCGGGCTGACACCCGGGACCAAAACTCTCGCTATGGCCCGTTTCCACCCCATGCAAAAACGGACCGAGTGAGTATCTTATGAATCTCATTCTATCTCTACTGTCACATCTCACAGTGACAGCCCCGGGATGCCCCCACGCAGTGCCCGCCGCCGGGCCAGGTTGTTCTCCCGCCCCCGCTCCAGTAGCATCCTTGCTCAAACCCCTTCTCTGATAAGGAATGCTGATGAAGACGCTGGACTACAAGCTGCTGCTGGCACTGGATGCCGTGATGCAGGAGCAGAACTTCGAGCGCGCCGCCCAGCGTCTGCACATCACCCAGTCCGCCATCTCCCAGCGCATCAAGCAGCTGGAGCAGCAGTTTGCCGAGCCGCTGATCATCCGCAGCCAGCCCCTGCAGGCCACGGCCCTCGGGCAGAAGCTGCTGGCCCACTACCGTCAGGTACACCAGCTGGAGCTGGAGCTGGCGGGCGAACTCTCCCCAGCCGAACCCCAGGCGCCGATCCGGGTCAGCATCGCCGTCAACGCCGACAGCCTGGCCACCTGGTTCCTGCCCGCCCTGGCCCCCCTGCTGGAACAGCACCCCATAGAGCTGAACCTGCTGGTGGATGACGAGAGCCGCACCCTCGACAAGGTGCGCGAGGGCCAAGCGTTCGGCGCCGTCAGCCTGCAGCCGCAGGCCCTGGCCGGTTGCTGCGTCGACGAGCTCGGCGAGATGCGCTACCTGCTGACCGCCAGCCCCGCCTTCGTCGCCCGCCACTTCCCCCAGGGGCTCACCCCGGCGGCGCTGGCCAAGGCACCGGCGGTCGCCTTCGATCAGCGCGACGACATGCACGTCAGCTTCATGGCCCGCCACTTCGCCCTGGCCCCCGGCGGTTACCCCTGCCACACGGTACGCTCGTCGGAGGCCTTCGTCGCCATGGCCGAGCAGGGGCTGGCCTGCTGTCTCATTCCCGAGTTGCAGATCCGCCAGCAGCTCGCACAGGGGCTGCTGCTCGATCTCAGCCCGGATCTCCACCTGGTCGAGCGCCTCTACTGGCACCGCTGGGTGCTGGAGCGGGGGCTGCACAAGCAGATATCCCAGCGCCTGATCGAGCAGGGCCGCCGGGCACTGCAACCCCGCTGAGCGGGCCATTCACCTTGGCTTTGGAGGGGTAAAAACGTATAGTGCTGGGCGATTCTTCATCAGGTCTCCACTCAGGTTCCTCACTTATGTTCCAAGACAATCCGCTGCTGGCCCAGCTCAAGCAACAAATCCGCGAAAACATCCCCAAGAAAGAGGGTGTGATTCGCGCCTCCGATCGGGGCTTCGGCTTCCTGGAGGTCGATGAGAAGACCAGCTATTTCGTGCCGCCTCCCTACATGAAGAAGGTGATGCACGGTGACCGGGTGAGCGCCCTGATCCGTACCGAGAAAGAGAAGGAAGTGGCCGAGCCGGATGCCCTGCTGGAGCAGGCCGTGGTCCGCTTCGTCGGCCGCGTCAAGATGTTCCGCGACCGCCTCAACGTGGTGCCTGATCACCCCCTCATCAAGGACGCCATCAAGGCCCGCGCCAAGAAGGGTCTGGACGAGAAGTCCTTCAAGGAAGGGGACTGGGTGGTGGCGACCCTCAAACGCCACGCCCTGGTGGATGGCAACTTCTCCGCCGAGATCACCCAGCTCATCGCCGACAAGGATGATCACAACGTGCCCTGGTGGGTGGTGCTGGCACGCCACAACCTGGCCCAGATCGAGCCGGCGGACCTGCCCGAGTGGAACGTCATCGAAGAGGAAGAGCTGCCCCGTCGCGATCTGACCCAGGTGCCCTTCTTCACCGTCGACGGCGCCAAGACCAAGGACATGGATGATGCCCTGTCCATCCGCAAACTGGACAACGGCTGGGAGCTGCTGGTGGCCATCGCCGATCCGACCGCCTACGTGGCCGAAGGCAGCGAGCTGGACCAGGAAGCCGCCAAGCGCGCCTTCACCGTCTACATGCCGGGCCGCAACGTGCCCATGATCCCGCGCACCCTCTCCGACGAGCTCTGCTCCCTGAAAGAGGGCGAGGAGCGCAACACCCTGTGCGCCCGCCTGCTGATCGCCGAGGATGGCCTGCTGCTGGAAGAGACCGAATTCTTCGCCGCCCGCATCGTCTCCCACGCCCGTCTGAACTATGACGAGGTCTCCGACTGGGCCGAGCACGGCAAGGAGCTGACCATAGATGCCGGCGTCCTGGCCCAGCTGCCGCTGATGAAGGCCATGACGGAGGCGCGCATCAAGTGGCGTACCGAGCACGCCCTGGTGTTCCCGGATCGTCCCGACTACGACTTCGAGCTGGGTGAGAACGGCGCCGTGCTGGCCATCCATGTGGAGCCGCGCCGCATCGCCAACCGGATGATCGAAGAGTCGATGATCGCCGCCAACATCTGCGCCGGTCGTGTACTGGGCAAGAGCGTCGGCTACGGCATCTTCAACGTCCACACCGGTTTTGACGAGGAGTCTCTCGACGGCGCCATCGATCTGCTCAAGAGCGCCGAGGCGCCGTTCGAGAAGGAAGAGATCGCCAGCCTGTCCGGCTTCTGCGCCCTGCGCCGCTGGATCGACAGCCTGGACACCCGCTGGCTGGACGGCAAGATCCGCCGCTTCCAGAGCTATGCCCTGATGTCCGCCGAGCCGGGTGCCCACTACGGCCTGGGCCTGGATGCCTACGCCACCTGGACGTCACCTATTCGCAAATACGGCGATATGGTCAACCATCGCCTGCTCAAGGCCGTCATCGCCGGCAAGACCCCGGGTGAGCGGCCGAGCCAGGAACTGACCGAACACCTGACCGAGTGCCGCCGCCTGCACCGCAGGGTGGAGCGCGACATCGGCGACTGGCTCTATGTGCGCTACCTCCAGACCGCTGCCGGCACCGATCAGGTGTTCAACGCCGAGATCATCGACGTGATGCGGGCCGGCCTCAAGCTGCGCCTTCAGGAGAACGGCGCCGTTGTCTTCATGCCCGCCCGTCATATCCTGGACAACAAGGACAGGCTGGAGTGCAACTGGGACAACGGTCGCGTCTATCTGGACAAGACCGAAGTGGTCTATGAGCTTGGCCAGATCATCGAGGTGATGCTGACCGAGGCGGTGGAAGAGACCCGCTCCCTCATCGCCAAACCGGCGGTGGCCCTGGTGCCGGGCCCGGCACCGGAAGCACCGGCGGCCGACAGCGCTGTGGCCGAGAGCCCAGCGAGCGAGAGCAGCGAGGCGGCGGCCGACGCGGCCCCCAAGGCGGAATAAGCCCCGCCCCCCAGCATGCCAAGAGCCCGCAATACTGCGGGCTTTTTTTATGGGCGCGGCCAGCCCGGGCAGAAGCGGATGGGAATGAGCCGGCTTGGCCTGTGCCTGTGCCTGTGCCTGTGCCGACACTAGCCGACACGCCCATCTTGTCACAACGGACACTGGCAGATGTCGCCAGGGAGGACAATCAGGGCTTGCCAAAGGAGGCGGGACAGCGCCCAAGTGGCCGACAGAGCAGGGAGCAAAACTGAAAGTGGGTTACAAAACCACTGATTCATTGATTAGTAGTTGATGATGATGCGAAATCCATCGCCGTCACCCTCTGAATTGCCGTCACCAGGCATGCTCCAATTGGCTACAAATGGAAGATCTGTGATGGCAATCACATTGACACGGGGTTTGCGCAAACATAAAAAGGAGATGCGCGTCACATTAAAATGCCGTTCATGACGGGAAAGATCGAAATGTAGCCAAACTACAGCGTCTGAATGTGATCGGCGTCACCATGGTGGGAGGGGGGAGGTCGGGGTATTTGAGATCTGGGTCACAAGACACCCCGTTTTCAGCCTAATTTGATCACAAGCTGGTAGATTGAAGTTGCTTAGACGACAGGGATGGGGGTTCGGCAAAACCCGTCATCCCGACTACCACTTTCAATCACACAGGCTTAAAACGGGGTCCCGACATGTTATCACCGGATACCAAAGTCAAGATACAGAATTTTGGACGCTTCCTGTCCAATATGGTCATGCCCAACATAGGCGCCTTCATCGCCTGGGGCTTCATTACCGCCCTCTTCATCCCCACCGGCTGGCTGCCAAACGAAACCTTGGCCAAGCTGGTCGGCCCCATGATCACCTACCTGCTGCCCCTGCTCATCGGCTATACCGGCGGCAAGCTGATCGGGGGTGACCGGGGCGCCGTGGTCGGTGCCATCACCACCATGGGCGTCATAGTGGGGACCGACATTCCCATGTTCATGGGCGCCATGATGGTCGGCCCGCTGGGTGGCTGGGCCATCAAGCGCTTCGACAAGGCGATGGAAGGCCGGGTCAAGAGCGGCTTCGAGATGCTGGTCAACAACTTCTCCGCCGGCATCATCGGCATGTTGTGCGCCATCCTCGCCTTCTTCGTCATCGGTCCCTTCGTCAAGGTGCTCTCCGGCGCCCTGGCCGGTGGCGTCGACTTCCTGGTCGCCCACGGTCTGCTGCCGCTGACTTCCATCTTCGTCGAACCGGCCAAGATCCTGTTCCTCAACAACGCCATCAACCACGGCATCTTCTCGCCGCTGGGGATCCAGCAGGCCACCGAGCAGGGTCGCTCCATCTTCTTCCTGATCGAAGCGAACCCGGGTCCGGGTCTGGGGGTGCTGCTGGCCTACATGGTGTTCGGCCGTGGCGCCGCCAAGCAGTCCGCCGCCGGTGCCTCCATCATTCACTTCTTCGGTGGCATCCACGAGATCTACTTCCCCTACGTGCTTATGAACCCGCGCCTCATCCTGGCGGTGATAGCCGGTGGCATGACAGGGGTCTTCACCCTGACCCTGTTCAACGCCGGTCTGGTCTCCCCTGCCTCGCCGGGCTCCATCTTCGCCGTGCTGCTGATGACGCCGAAAGCCTCCCTCATCGGGGTGCTGCTCTCCATCATCGCCTCCGCCACCGTCTCCTTCCTGGTCGCCGCCGTGTTCGTCCGTGCCCAGCAGCCGGAAGCCGACGAGGCCGACGCCCTGGGTGAAGCCACCCGCAAGATGAAGGCCATGAAGGGTGCCAAACCCGAGACCGCGGCGGCCAAGAAGCCGGGCGGCGAGCTGATGGCGGTGCGCAACATAGTGGTCGCCTGCGATGCGGGCATGGGCTCCAGCGCCATGGGCGCCGGCCTGCTGCGCAAGCGGGTGCAGGCCGCAGGCCTCGACATCAGCGTCACCAACCGTGCCATCGATCAGCTCGACGATCAGGTGGATTGGGTCATCACCCACAAGGATCTGACCGAGCGGGCCCGCCGCCATGCGCCCCACGCTCACCATATCTCCCTCTCCAACTTCCTCGACAACGCCCTCTATCAGGAGCTGGTGCAGAACCTCAGCCTGGCCAGGGCCGCCAACGACGACGTGGCCAACCCGCAACTGCTGGTGGCGGCCAACGACGACAGCTACGAGCCGCAGGCCGCCGAGGTCTTCACCCTGAGCCTCCAGGATGTGCACCTGGGTCTCAAGGCCGACAACAAGGAGGCCGCCATCCGGGCTGCCGGCAAGCTGCTGGCTGAACGAGGCTACGTGGCACCCGACTACGTCGACGCCATGCTGGAGCGCGAACAGCTGGTCTCCACCTACCTCGGCGAGTCCATCGCCGTCCCCCACGGCACCATAGCCGCCAAGGAGCACGTGAAGCGCACCGGCATCGTCATCTGCCAGTACCCGGCCGGGGTCGCCTTTGGCGAAGCCGCCGACGAGGTGGCGCGACTGGTGATCGGCATCGCCGCCCGTAACGACGAACACATGCAGGTGATAACCCGCCTGACCAATGCACTGGACGAACCCGGCCTCATCGACCGGCTGGCCAGCACCCAGGATCCTCAGGAGTTCCTGGATCTGCTGGGGGCCGAACAGGCTGCCTAATCGTCCTTCATCGTCTTTGGTTCAAGAGGTTAATATCATGAAAACATTGCATTTTGGTGCCGGCAACATAGGTCGCGGCTTCATCGGAAAACTGCTGGCTGACGCCAGCCACCAGGTCACCTTCGCCGACGTCAACGAGACCCTGATCGATCAGCTCAACCACCGCCAGGAGTACAAGGTGCACGTGGTGGGGGCGGATCAGAAGCTGGACGTGGTGCGCAACGTGGCGGCGGTGAGCTCCGCCGGGCACGAGGTGATCGCCCGCATCATCACCGCCGACCTGGTCACCACGGCGGTGGGCCCCAACATTCTGGACAAGATAGCTAGCACCCTGGCCAAGGGGCTGCAGGCCCGCTTCGATGCCGGCAACCTGACCCCGCTCAACGTCATCGCCTGCGAGAACATGGTGCGCGGCACCAGCCACCTCAAGCAGGAGGTACTCAAGTACCTGCCGGTCGCGTATCATGCCACCCTCGACAACTGCGTCGGCTTCGTCGACTCGGCGGTGGATCGCATAGTGCCCCCGGCCGCTGCCAACGATGATCCTCTGGAGGTGACGGTTGAGAGCTTCAGCGAGTGGATCGTCGACCAGACCCAGTTCAAGGGGGAGCTGCCCCAGGTGGCGGGCATGGAGCCAACCGACAACCTGATGGCCTTCGTCGAGCGCAAGCTGTTCACCCTCAACACCGGCCACATAGTCACCGCCTACCTCGGCAAACTGAGGGGCTATCGCACGGTGCGGGAGGCGATCGAGGATCCGCTGATCCGCAGCAAGGTACGCCGCGCCATGGAGGAGAGCGGGGCCGTGCTGGTGAAACGCTACGGTTTCGACCCGCGCCTGCACGCCGCCTACATCGAGAAGATCCTCTCCCGCTTCGCCAACCCCTATCTGGTGGACGAGATTGACCGGGTAGGTCGCCAGCCGCTGCGCAAGCTGGCGGCGGGGGACAGGCTGGTGAAGCCGCTACTCGGTACCCTGGAGTACGGCCTGCCGAGCGACCACCTGCAGGAGGGGATAGCCGCGGCATTGCACTATCACAACGCCGATGATCCCCAGGCGATGGAGCTGCAGGCCCTGCTGGCGGAGCTGGGCCCGGCCAGGACCCTGGCCAGGGTGACCGGGCTGGATGAAAGCAGCGACATAGTGCGCGCCATCGTCGCCCGTTATGACACCTTGAAGTGACCCCATGGGGCGCACTCGCCGGCAGCCCGAGCGCATGGCGAGTGACGCCGCCCCATATGATAAAAACCGGGAGAGAGGCACTCTCTCTCCCAGTCAGCCGGACCTTAAGCACCTATGACCACACACCAGGAAGATGATGTACTGGAGCGACTCAACGAGCAGGATGGCCCCCGCGGCTTCTTTCTCGAGGTCGTGACCATCCTGGAAGAGGCGGTCGACTCCCTGATGCGGCGCGCCTTTCGCCAGGAGGAGTATGCCGTCAAATACGCCATCGAACCCCTGCTCAACCAGAGCGGCCCCCTCGGCCAGCTGGAGGTGCGCCTCAAGCTCATCTTCGCCCTCGGCCTCATCTCCCTCGAGCACTACCAGGATCTCGAGGCCTATCTGAAGATCCGCGATTTTCTGGTGCGCGACCCCAAGGATTATCGCTTCAGCGACAAGCCGATCCGCGACCTGCTAAGTCGCCTGCATGCCATCCATCAGACCAGCATGATGCCGCAGGATCCCCCGGCCAACGAGGAGGACTGGCCCCTCTATCAAATGCAGCTCAACCGGCTCGATCAGATGGTGCGCTCCGCACTGGTGCTGGCGGTGACCGACTGCGTCACCGAACTCCACAAAGAAAGCCCCATCTGATCAGGCCAGCCCGCTGAGGCTACTCCCGGGATACCGGCCTCCCCGAGGCTGCCTCTACCGGGTGTCAATCTGCCCTCCTTCCCCGCTACACTACTCCCAACCCCATCACCCACCCGAGGTTGGCATGATTGCACTCTCTCTCGCCGGGATCGCCCTGATCTCCCTGCTCGCCCAGTGGCTCGCCTGGTCACTGCGCGTCCCCGCCATCCTGTTCCTGCTGTTGAGCGGCCTCTTGCTTGGCCCTGTGACAGGCGTACTGGACCCGGATCAACTGCTGGGGGAGCTGCTGTTTCCGCTGGTGTCGCTCTCGGTCGCCATCATCCTGTTCGAGGGGGCCCTGACCCTGCACCTGACCGAGCTCAAGGGGATCGGCAAGGTGGTGCGCAACCTCTGCTCCACCGGCATGCTGGTCAGCTTCGCCGTCATAGGCGCCGCCAGCTACTGGTTGCTGGGGCTGGACTGGCGGGTCGCCATGGTGCTCGGCGCCGTGCTGGTGGTGACAGGGCCGACCGTGGTCGCCCCCATGCTCAGCGTCATTAGGCCGGTGCGGGAGGTGGACAAGATCCTGCGCTGGGAGGGGATCGTCATCGACCCCATCGGCGCCCTGTTTGCGGTACTGGTGTTCGAGGCGGTGCGCCTCGGCAGTCAGGGGGATCTCATCGGCCATACCCTGCTGGCCCTGGCCAAGACGGTGGGGGTGGGTTCGCTGATCGGGGTAGCGGCTGGCTGGATCACCACCCTCATCATGCGCAAGGACTGGTTGCCGGTCAGCCTGCACAAGTTCGGGGTGTTGGCCCTGGTGCTGGTCACCTTCAGCCTCTCCAACTGGCTCAGCCACGAATCAGGCCTGTTGGCGGTCACCGTATTTGGCATCTGGCTCGCCAATCAGGAGGGACTGGATCTGGAGGAGGTACTGGCATTCAAGGAGGATCTGGCGGTCATCCTCATCTCTTCCCTCTTCATACTGCTGGCGGCCCGACTCGATCTGGCGCAGCTCTGGCAACTCGGCCCCATGGTGCTGGTGCTGCTCTGCGTGGTGCAGTTCGTGGCCCGTCCGCTCTGCATCCTGGTCTCGACCCTGGGATCGGATCTCCCCTGGCGTGCCCGGGCCCTGCTCGCCTGGATAGCCCCCCGCGGCATAGTGGCGGCGGCGGTCAGCGCCTCCTTCGCCATCAGCCTGCATCAGGCCGAGATCCCCGACGCCGACAAGCTGGTCCCCCTGGTATTTGCCGTCATCATCTTCACAGTGGTGTTGCAGAGCCTGACGGCGACCCCTCTGGCCCGGCTGCTCGGCATGCGCCAGAGCGCTCCCGACACCTGGCTGCTGATCGGCGCCAACTCGGTGGCCCGCGCCATAGGCCGGGCGCTGGCGGATCAGGGCATCCCAGTCCATCTCTCCGATCCGGCCTGGGAACATTGCAAGCTGGCCCGCATGAGCGGCCTGCCCTGCTACTTCGGCAATCCGCAGTCGGAACACGCCGAGCTGCACCTGCCCCTCACCAGCATACATACGGTGCTGGCCCTTTCCCCCAACCGTCACAACAACGCCCTGGGGGTGCTGCACTTTGCCCACCTGTACGGTGAGGAAAAGGTCCACTCCCTGCGCTCCAGCGAGCAGCACGGCAAGGCGAACCGGGAGAGCGCCACCTTCCGCGCACGCCAGGATCTGTTCGGGCCCGAGATGAATTTCGCCCGCCTGAGCGGCCTGCTGAGCCGGGGCGGCCAGATCAAGGCGACCCGCCTGAGCGAGGCCTTCGACTGGACCCAGTATCAGGATGCCAATCCCGGCGCCATTCCCCTGTTCATCGTCGATGCCAGGGGAAAACCCCGGGTCGTCACAGGCCCGGTGGCGCCGCTGGCCGGGGAGCTGCTGATCGCCCTGCAGCCACCACGGGAGCCCCAGGCGGCTTGATGTGCCGCCATCCGGCGATCCGGGCCTGCGACCGCCGCGGGCGACTAGACTTGAGGGTGGCGCCATGAGTCACAGGAGGATGTCATGACAGTCAGCGAATTGCGTGCGCTTCACCAGCAGCACAGA
Organism: Aeromonas rivipollensis; assembly: GCF_037811135.1. Taxonomy (NCBI): domain Bacteria; kingdom Pseudomonadati; phylum Pseudomonadota; class Gammaproteobacteria; order Aeromonadales; family Aeromonadaceae; genus Aeromonas; species Aeromonas rivipollensis. The sequence continues at coordinate 4,043,821 of NZ_CP149130.1, forward strand.
TTCAGGGAGGCGGAGATCATGCATGACATCATCTCCCCCGGCTGGGTAGTGGAGTTTCGGGGTCAGGACGGCCATCTCTACATGATGACGGACACCCTGGGTTGCCCGATGAGTTTCTCCTCGACCGAAGAGGCTCGCGATCATATCCACCTGGTAGCCGATTGCCCCATCCAGGTCGAGCACCTCTATCGCTTCTTCGAGCGTTGAGGCAGATGCCAGCAAAGAAAGGGCTCCATAGGGAGCCTTTTCTCATTCCGGCTGCAATGGCTCAGCGTCCTTGCTCTCCAGGCGCCTGACCGGCTTTTGCAGGATCAGGTTGGCCGGGTAGGTCACCAGATCGCCGTTGTCATCCCGCACCCGCAGGTAGAACAGACCTATCTCGGTGATGACGCCGGTCACTGAGTCATCCTTGTCGAGGATGCGGATCCGATCGCCGATCTTGTAGGGGAAGGCGAAGAAGATGGTGATGCTGGCGGTAATGTTGGAGAGGATCGACCATTGCGCCACCATGGCGACCCCGAGCACGGCAAAGAAGGAGGAGGCGAGCACCACCAGCCGGGAGAAGTCGAGCCCCCACACCCCCGCCAGGATCAGCAGGGTGGCGCAGCCGAGCAGGAAGTGGAACACATGCTCCACATAGAGCACCCGGTTCTCGCTCACCTGTCGGCTCTGGCCTAGCGCCATCAGGCTCTTGTGAATGAGGCCGCGGATCAGGGTGTGTCCCAGCAACAGCAGCAGGGTCACACCAAAGGATTCCCATGTCGTCATGCGCGCTCCTTACCACCAGCGTCGATATTTGAGCCAGACCGCCAGCCCGCTCGCCAGCCCCACCAGAGATCCGCAGAAGATCCAGAAGGCGGTCGGGCTCTCGGCACCGGGGATGCCGCCCAGGTTGATGCCAAACAGGCCGGTCAGGAAGCTGGCGGGCAGGAACATCAGCGCCATCACCGACATCTGGTAGGCACGGCGGTTGGTGGCCTCCGCCGTCAAGTTGTTGATCTCGTCCGCCAGCACGGCGGAGCGAGCCACCCCGGCGTCCAGATCGTCCAGCCAGCGGCGCAGCCGATCGGCGATGTCGAGCAGGCGACGGCGGTCATCCTCATCCAGCCAGCTGAGCTTCTCGTTGGCGAGGCGCGCCACCAGATCCCGCTGGGGAGAGAGGTAACGGCGGATCATGATGAGTTGCTTGCGGATCCGCGCCAGTCGGCCGTTGGCGGGCAGTTCACGCATCAGCACTATCTCTTCCAGCTCAAGGATCTGATCGTGCAGCTCCTCGACAAACTCCCCCGCCCTGTCGGTCAGGGCATCGCAGATCTCCACCAGCCAGTCGGCGGTAGAGATGGCGCCGCCTCCCAGCGCCAACTGCTGGAAGACATCTTTTTCCGACAGCAGGGAGCGACGACGACTGCTGAGGATGAAATCCGGGGTGATGTAAATGCGCAGCGCCACCATCTCTTCGGGCCTGTGATCCTTGTTGTGATTGATGCCGCGCAGGATCAACAACACCGTCTCCCCCATCCGCACCAGCTTGGGCCTGTTGCTCTGGCCGAGCAGGGATTCGCGCGCTGCGTCATTGAGCAAGGGGGTCTGCAACAGCCAGCGGGCCGCCTCCGGATTGCCGTAATCCAGATGCACCCAGCTGGGCTGGGCTGCCGGGATCTCGCTGCCTGTGGCCAGCGGGGTCATGCCCCCCTTGCCATCCAGGGTCAGACCATAAATTACGTCACTGGGCACCCGATCCATCTCGTCTCCTTCTCGTTCATGCTCAGGCCCCAGCTTACACGAAAGCGGGGGCCGACTCAGCCCCGCACCGGGAAGGGTGCGCCTGTGCTACCATGCCCGCTCTCGTTTTATGTCCGTTTCAACTACAGGAAACCATGCCATGCCCATCTGGGTCGATGCCGATGCCTGCCCCATTCCGGTCAAGGAGATCCTCTACCGCGCCGCCCACCGCGCCCAGGTCGTCACCACGCTAGTGGCCAATCAGGGGCTGCGGGTCCCCCCCTCCCCCTTCATCAAGACCCAGCAGGTGGAGAAGGGATTCGATGTGGCGGATCATGTCATTGCCCAGCAGGTTCAGCCCGGCGATCTGGTGATCACCGGCGACATACCTCTCGCCTCCTGGGTGATAGATGCCGGCGGCGAGGCACTCAATCCCCGTGGCGAGATCTACACCCGCGAGACCATCCAGGCCCGGCTCGGCATGCGCAATTTCATGGAAGAGCTGCGCTCGGCCGGGGTGCAGACCGGCGGCCCGTCCCCCTTCAACGCAGCCGACAAGCAGCGCTTCGCCAATGCCCTCGACAAATGGCTGCTCAAAGGCAAGCTGACCTGAGTCATCACAACAGGGGCAAGGCTCATGACCTGGCTGATGATGAAGCCCCTGCTACAGATGACAAGAGGCTCACCGCTTGCCAGCGTATCTTTCCCCATCACCTGGCGCCAGGTTTGACCCGCAGACGGCGCCCACCCACTCCCCGTGCCAGCCCACCAATAAGATTCATTTTCGATATAACTTTTAGTATCTATTTCGTCAAAGAATCATGTTTTTAATTCTATCGGTATCAATTGAATTATCAGTGTCGCTATCCTAGATATATTGAAACATCACAAATAATATTTTTATCACTATTAACTGGTGCTAATTAACCCATGTCTAAAAGGATGTTTCAAATAACTACCAAAGATTGAGTATGCCTGACCAATAAAAGTAAAAACCAATCATAACAACATCTTTAATGGTTTCTTTTATCCATTCAACATTGAGGCGGCCATAGCTGCAGGATTCGCTGTTCCCATACAGGGGTACCGGGATGATCTTCACTTCATATTAAGCACAGGGATTGAAGGGGAATATCAATGAGCAAGCCAATGAATGTATTTCTTTCACTGTTTTTCACTCTTTTCTTATTCAGTTGCGGCGGGGGAGGTGGCGGAGGAGAGGATAACCCGACCAATCCGGCGCCCGTCACCAAATCACTGACCCGAATCGACATATCGGCCGACACCGCTGGCAACAAGGCGCGAGCCGAAGCCAACCCCAGCACCCCGCTCGGGATCAGCACCCAATACCTGGCCATTGCGACCTACAGTGACAACAGCACGGCCGACATCACGGAGCAGGCAAGCTGGAGCAGCTCGGACACCAGTGTCGCTACCGTAGATGACAAGGGCCTGGTCACCCCCCTCAAGATGAGCGCCACGAAGATCACGGCAAGCTATCAGGGGATCACCAGCAACAGGTCTGAATTGACCATTACAGACGCCATCGCGACCAAGGTCACCATTATTCCCCCCACCGCCAGACTGGCAAAGGGACTGTCACTGCAACTGCAAGCCATCGCCACCTTATCCGATGACACGACCAGGGATGTCTCGACCCAGGCTACCTGGCAGAGCAACAAACCGGCCGTGCTGAAAGTCGATGCCAAAGGCAGGCTGAGCGCCCTCGCTCTCGGCGATGCCATCGTCAGTGCGACTGTCCAGGGCGTCACCGGCCAGACCCGCATCTTTGCGGTCAACCTGACGGTCAGCAAAATCCAGATCACCCCGGCCAACCTGCAACTGGCCATAGGCACCAAAGCCCGATTGACTGCCATCGCCACCTTCAATGACAAGAGCGTACAGGATGTGTCTGCTCAAGTGGCCTGGCTGAGCAGCAACACCGCCGTCGCTACTGTCGATGGGAGCGGCCTGGTCAGCGGCATCGCCGCAGGGTCCACCACACTCTCAGCCAGCGTGCTCGGAGTCACGGGCAGCACCAGCATCCAGATCACCAATACGACTCTCAAGACCCTGCAAGTGATTCCTGCCGCAAGCACCATAGCCCTTGGCACCCGTACCCAGTTGCAGGCCATCGCCACCTTCACGAACAACTCCACCCAGAATGTCTCTGGCCTGGTGCAATGGAAGAGTAGCGACGCCACTGTCGCGAGCGTCAACAATCAGGGGTTGGTGACTGGCAACCGCGTAGGGCAGGTCACCATCAGTGCGACCTACGGCGCCATCAGCCGCAGTGCCACCCTGACCGTCACCAATGCCATGACGACTGCCATCCAGATCACCCCCGCAGCCAGCTCGCTCCCCAAAGGGACCAGGCAGCAATTCCAGGCTATAGCCACCTTCAGTGACAGCTCATCACAGGATGTTACCGGCCAGGTCGACTGGGACAGCTCGAACATCAGCATCGCCACAGTAGATCTGGAGGGCGAGGTGACGGCCGTCACCGAAGGGAATACCATCATATCTGCCCGCTTCCAGAATGTTGTCAGCAACCCGGTCGTGCTGGAGGTCACCGATGCCACCCTGGAAACGGGAGGGCTCACCATCACGGTACCGCCTATGACCCTGGCCGCCGGCCTGACAGGGCAGCTTGCCGCCAGCGGCACCTACAGCGACGGCACCATCCGGAATGTCACTCATGATGTTCACTGGAGCAGCAGTGATCCCGGCATCGCCACCGTCAGCCTGACCGGCCTGGTCACCGCCGTTGCCCCAGGTACGGCCACCCTCACCGGTACTCTGGATGGCCAAAGCGCCACGCTGCTGGTCACAGTCACCAATGCCACTCTCAAACCGAATGGGCTCACCATCACAGTACCTCCCCTGACCCTGGCTGCGGGACTGAGCAGTCAGCTGACCGCCAGCGGAGCCTACAGCGATGGTACCAGCACGGACGTCACGACCAGTGTCCAGTGGAGCAGCAGTAATCCCGCCATCGCCACCGTCAGCCTGACCGGTATGGTCACTGCTGTCACCCCCGGCAGCGCCACCATCACCGGCATCCTGGACGGCCAGAGCGCAACCATTCAGGTCACCGTCACCAACGCCACCCTCAATGCCGGTGGACTCACTATCACGGTACCGCCCATGACACTGGCTGCCGGCCTCACCGGCCAGCTTGCCGCCAACGGGACCTTCAGCGACGGCACGACAACCGATGTCACCGCCAGCGTCCAATGGAGCAGCGACAACCCTGCCGTTGCGAGTGTCAGCCAGAGCGGGCTGGTTACCGCCATCGCCCCGGGCATAGCCATCATCACGGGCACCCTGGATGGTCAGAGTGCAACCCTGCAAGTCACAGTTACCGATGCCACGCTCAACACGGGCAGCCTGACCATCACTGTGCCGCCATTGACTCTGGCTGCGGGCCTGATGGGTCAGTTGACCGCCAGCGGGAGCTACAGCGACGGCACCACCCGGAACGTCACTGCTGATGTCAGCTGGGTGAGCGATGCCCCTTCTGTTGCCACCGTGGGTCTGCATACCGGCCTGGTCACCGCCGTCATCCCGGGCACAGCCACCATCACCGGCACCCTGGACGGCCAGAGTGCGACCATCCTGGTCACCGTCACCCAGGCAGTGCTGAACCCGAATGGACTCACCATCACGGTGCCGCCCATGACCCTGGCCGCCGGCCTGACGGGGCAACTGGCCGCCAGTGGCAGCTACAGCGATGGCAGCACCACTGATGTCACCACTGATGTCAGTTGGTCAAGCAGCAATAGCGCCGTTGCCACCGTGGGTCTGCATACTGGTCTGGTCACCGCCGTTGCTCCGGGTACCGCCATCCTCACCGGTACCCTCGACGGTCAAAGTGCCACCTTGCAGGTCACTGTCACCAGCGCCACGCTGAATCTGGGTGGGCTCAGCATCACAGTACCGCCCATGACCCTGGCCGCCGGCCTGACAGGACAGCTAGGTGCCAGCGGCAGCTACAGCGATGGCAGCACTCTCGACGTCACCACAGATGTCAGCTGGTCCAGCAGTGACACCGCCATTGCTACCGTTGGTCTGCATACGGGTCTGGTCACCGCCGTTGCCCCAGGCACAGCCATCCTCACCGGCACCCTGGACGGCCAAAGTGCCACCCTGCAGGTCATCGTCACCCAAGCCGTGCTCAACCCGAATGGCCTCACCATTACGGTGCCACCGCTGACCCTGGCCGCTGGTCTGACCGGCCAGCTCGCCGCCACTGGCAGTTACAGTGATGGCACCAGCGTGGATGTCACGACAGATGTCACTTGGACCAGCAACAATCCGATTGTCGCCGCCGTTGGCCTCAACACAGGCTTGGTGAACGCAGTACTGCCGGGGACGGCCATCATCACGGCGACCCTGGATGGCCAAAGCACCACGCTGGTCGTGACTGTGTCCAATGCTGTTGTCACCAGCGTGATGATTGAACCCATCAGCTCGCTGGCAGCTGGCACGACGGCACAATTCAAGGCTACGGCGACACTCAGCAACCTGGCGACGCTGGATGTGACGGCTCAAGCCAACTGGCAGAGCAGCGACCCTGGGATCATCACCGTCACATCGGCTGGCATGGCTACCGGGGTCGCACCAGGGAGTGCCACCGTCAGCGTCAACGTCCAGGGCTTTGTCGCCAGCCAGTCAGTGACCGTCAGCAATGCGGTGTTGACCAGCCTGGTAGTCAGCTCCACCAGCAACCTGAATGTGCTCAACCTGGCAAGAACCATCACCTTCACGGCCACGGGGCACTATTCGGATGGCAGCACCCAGGATGTGACCAGCAGCGTGATATGGCGCATGAACGGCAGTCTGCTGACGCTGGGGCTGGGCAACACCTACGTGCTGGTTGCGCTCATCGGCGACACCAACTTCCAGGCGGAATTGAATGGCGTCTCCAGCAACATCCTGACTTATCCCGGCCTGTTGTGACGAAACTGAATCTCCGGCAAACAAAAAGGGTCCCTCGGGACCCTTTTTTACTGCCGTATGGGTAATGACTAGATCATCACACCGGCTATCACGGCGGAGAGCAGGCTCACCAGGGTGGAGCCGTACACCAGCTTCAGGCCGAAGCGGGAGACCATGTTGCCCTTCTCTTCGTTCAGCGCCTTCACCGCACCGGCGATGATGCCGATGGAGCTGAAGTTGGCGAACGACACCATGAAGATGGAGAGGATGCCGACGGTGCGAGGCGACAGATCGGCGGCAATCTTGCCCAGATCCATCATGGCCACGAACTCGTTGGTCACCAGCTTGGTCGCCATGATGGAGCCAGCTTGCAGCGCCTCACCACCCGGAATGCCGAGGATCCAGGCAATGGGGTAGAAGATATAGCCCATGACGTGCTGGAAGTTGACGCCAAACGCCATCTCGAACAGGTAGTTGACCAGGGCGATCAGGGCGATGAAGCCCACCAGCATGGCGGCCACTATCACGGCAACGGAGAAACCGGCCATGATGTACTCCCCCAGCATCTCGAAGAAGTTCTCTTTCTTCGGGGTATGGTGCTCGTCACCCTCGGCCAGCGCCTTGGCGTCGGTCACAGTATTGTCCGGCTCGTACGGGTTGATGAGCGACAGCACTATGAAGGTGCTGAACATGTTGAGCACCAGTGCGGCCACCACGTAACGCGGTTCGATCAGCTGCATGTAGGCACCGACGATGGACATGGAGACGGTGGACATGGCCGTCGCCGCCAGGGTGTACATCTGCTTCTCGTTCAGGTGCGGCAGGGTGTTCTTGAGCGCGATGAAGTTCTCGGACTGGCCGACGATCATCGAGCTGATGGCGTTGAAGGACTCCAGCTTGCCCATGCCGTTGATCTTGGCCAGCACTGTGCCTATGCCACGAATGACGATGGGCAGCAGGCGGATGTACTGCAGTATGCCGATCAGCACAGAGATGAAGACGATGGGCATCAGCACCATTAGGAAGAAGGAGAAGGCTCCTTCGTTGACCAGGCCACCGAACACGAAGTCGGTCCCCTGCTTGGCAAACTCCATCAGCTTGGTGAAGCCGGCGGCGAAGCCACCCACGACCGCCAGGCCCACTTCGGAGTTCAGCATGAACCAGGCCAACGCCAGTTCCACCACCAACAGCTGGCCGATATAACGCAGCTTGATCTGTTTCCAGTTGCGGCGGTTTGCCAGCAACGCGAGAGCGAGGACCATCACGAGTCCAAGCACAAAGTGAACGTATTCCATACCAGTAGCACCCAGTGAATTGTTATTTTTGACCGGCGCCATCATAAAGAATCGTATATTTAAAAATCAGATAGCCATCACAATCTGGCTCAATAATATGTATGCGAGATAATACAAACGTTTTTAAATTAATTAACCATTAACGGTATATTAATCGCGCAATACCAAGAGAAAATAACCATATAAAACATAACCATAGGAATATTCTGATTGCACAGACAACAACCATGGATATTTCATTATCATTCTCGCAACATTCCTTCCCATGCACGGCACCTATTTCATCCATGATATTTAATCAACCAGAATGGAAAACGTTTACCCCTGATAAATAATTAGCGGACGACCGCAAACATCCACCTGGTGCCACCCCGGTTGCACCTCTCTGTCTCCATGGAGACGGATGAACCCGCCCTGAGGCTGCACGGGCTTAAGCGTTCAAAAATCCGCCACATCCGGTGCCACATTCTGGTATGATGCGCGGCCTTAGCGCTCGCGCATCCCCGTTTTCTCCGAAATAGAGTCCTTTTGTGAACAACAGCGAATTTAGCAGCCTCAATCTCTCCCCCGCCCTGCAAGAGAACCTCACCAGCCTGGGTTACCTGCAGATGACCCCGATCCAGGCCCAGAGCCTGCCCCTGGTACTCGAAGGCAAAGACCTGATCGCCAAGGCAAAAACCGGCAGCGGCAAGACAGCCGCTTTCGCCCTGGGCCTGCTCTCCCGCCTCAACGTCAACCGTGTCGACGTACAGGCCCTGGTGCTCTGTCCGACCCGCGAGCTGGCGGATCAGGTGGCTCAGGAGATCCGTCGTCTGGCCCGCGCCCTGCCGAACGTCAAGCTGGTGACCCTGTGTGGCGGCACCCCGACCGCACCGCAATCCGCCACCCTGAGCTTCGGTGCCCACATCGCCGTCGGCACCCCGGGTCGCATTCTCAAACACCTGGAGCAGGGTACCCTGGAGCTCTCCAGCCTCGAGACGCTGGTGCTGGATGAAGCGGATCGCATGCTGGACATGGGCTTTGGCGAAGACATCAACAAGGTCATCAGCCATGCGCCCGAGCGCCGTCAGACCCTGCTGTTCTCCGCCACCTATCCGGAGGGGATAGCCCAGATGAGCCGTGGCGTGCAGCGCAACCCGGTGGAGGTGAGCGTGGAGTCCCTGCACGAGGGCAGCGCCATCGAACAGAAGCTGTATGAAGTGCCGGCCGGTCAGCGCCTCGACGCCCTCACTTGGCTGCTCAGCCACTATCAGCCGAGCTCCTGCGTGGTGTTCTGCAACACCAAGCGCGCCTGCAACGACGTGGCCGATCACCTGGCCGCCAAGGGTTTCTCGGCCCTGGCGCTGAACGGCGACCTGGAGCAGCGGGAGCGGGATCAGGTGCTGGTGCGCTTTGCCAACGGCAGCGCCACCATACTGGTCGCCACCGACGTGGCGGCCCGGGGCCTCGACATCAAGGAGCTGGGCGCCGTCATCAACTACGAGCTGACCTATGACCCTGAAGTGCATGTGCACCGCATCGGTCGTACCGGTCGTGCCGGCCAGCAGGGCCTGGCCCTGAGCCTCTATCAGCCGAACGAAGCCCAGCGCGTCAACCTGATCGAGGAGTACCAGCAGGCGCCGATGCCGCTGGGGGATCTCGACACCATTGGCCGCGACATCAAGCCGATAGCACCGCAGATGATGACCCTCTCCATCGATGCGGGCCGCAAGACCAAGGTGCGGGCCGGTGACATCCTGGGGGCCCTGACCGGCGAAGGCGGTATTGCTGGCGCCGATGTGGGCAAGATCCAGATCTCCGAGCAGTACTCCTACGTGGCGGTCAAGCGTCAGGTGGCGAGCGCCGCCCTCAAGCGGCTGCAGGAAGGCAAGATCAAGGGGCGCACCTACCGCGCCCGCAAACTGGGCTAAGGTTCTTCACAAGCCCTTAGCCAGACCACAGGCGCCTGACAGGCGCCTGTTTCATATATTTCGATGCCGCCATGCGGCAAGACAGGCACCATGACCCAAGCAATCCAAACCGACGTGAGCTGCCAGAACTGCGAAGCCTGCTGCTGCCGCCTCGAAGTGATGCTCTTTACCGACACAGGCGTGCCGGATCGCTATGTGCTCGATCGGGAAGGGGAGATCCCCGTGATGCGCCGGCTGGAAGATGGCTGGTGTGCGGCCCTGGACCGCAACACCATGATGTGCCGCATCTATGAGGTGCGCCCCCTCATCTGCCGCGAATTCGAGATGGGCGAGCCCGACTGCGTCGACGAGCGGGATAAATGGTTTATCAAGCTGGAATGAGACGGGCAGACAAGACGGCCCCGGGCTGACGGGTCAGCTCACCGGTGTGACGTTGCCGGGCCGGACGCCGAGCCGTTCCCCCAACCAGTGGATGGCTGCCGCCTCCTGCTCGAAGTAACCCACGGCCCTGAACGGCAGATCGCTGAAGACCTGATCCGCCAGATAGCGTTTGAACCCGCCCACCACCACGACCGCGAGAAAGGCGCAGCCATTGGCGGCGCACCAGCCAAACTGACGACGAAAGCGCGCCAGCACCTCGGGACCGGCGGCCTCGAACTCGGTCGCCACCTCGACAATCCCCCAGGGTGCGTCGCGCAATCCGGCGATCTGCTGGCTGAACGCAGCCTCATAGGCCATGGCGCCCGCCAGATTGAAGGGGCCGCTCGGGCGGCAGATCAGCACCTGCCCCTGTCGCTGCATCTCGAAATGGCCGTGTGGTTGCAAGTGCACGTCCTCCCCCTCCTCCTGAGTTTTTCACCGCGCCGACGACGCTGATGTTGCAACAAGGTAAGGATTTATATGCAAAAAGTCCATGGCACCCCGGCCAGCCCTGACAGGCGTTGACGCCAGAGGACACAGATCCGGCACGCTACGGAGCGAAGGAGGAGCCCGCATGTTCTGTTGCAGTTAATAAAACGTTGCTGCTATCATCCGCGCCACTCAAACATTCCACCAACTGAAACCTTTAGCCTTGGCGCAAGGATCAAAGATGAAGCATCAAGACGCGAGTTATTACCAAAGGATCTGGCGCTGGCACTTCTATGCCGGTCTCTTCGTCGCCCCCTTTCTGATCCTGCTCTCCCTCACCGGCATCCTGTATCTGTACAAACCCCAGCTCGACAACCTGCTCTACCCCGAGCTGATGAAGGTGACCCCCGCCACTCAGGCGCTGAGCGCCGATCAACTGCTGGCCAAGGCGAAGATCGCCATGCCCGATGCCAGCCTGCGCAAATACCTGCCCCCCGTGGCCAGTGACGCGAGTGCCCAGATCATCGTCAATCAGGACGATCGCGAGCTGACCCTCTTCATGGATCCCGCCAGCGGCGCCCTGCTCGGTACCATGGACAACAAGTGGAACCTGCAGGCGGTGGCCCGCGCCCTGCATGCGGAGCTGCTGCTCGGCACCACTGGGGATCGCCTGATCGAGCTGGCCGCCGGCTGGGGCATAGTGCTGCTCGTCAGCGGACTCTACCTGTGGTGGCCGCGCAAGGGGCCCGGCGTAGGGGGCATACTTTGGCCCAGAATGAACCAGCGCGGACGCCTCTGGTGGCGGGATCTGCACGCCGTGGTCGGCTTCTGGGGGGCGGGTTTCCTGCTGCTGCTGCTCTTGAGCGGCATGACCTGGACCGGCTTCTGGGGCGATCGGTTCGCCAACGTCTGGAACCGTTTCCCGGCCGCCATGTGGAACGAGGTGCCGAAATCCGCTCCTCTCGCCCGCACCCTCAACCATGCCCATGAACAGACTGTGCCCTGGGCCGTCGAGAACACCCCCATGCCGAGCTCGCAGCCGGCGCCGGAAAGCCATGATCACAGCGCCATGAACCATGGCGGGGAACACGATGGCATGGTCATGGCCAGCCACAGCATCCCCCTGCAACGGGTAGTGGAGATCGCCACTGAGCGCGGGGTTCACCCGGGTTACAGCATCACGCCGCCGGTCGGTGACACCGGTGTCTACACCATAGCCCTGTTCGCCGATGACCCGCGCAACGACGCCACCCTGCACATCGATCAATACAGCGGCAAGGTGCTGGCCGACGTGCGCTGGCAGGATTACGGCCCGGTCGCCAAGACGGTGGAAACCGGCGTCATGCTGCACACCGGCAAGCTCTACGGCTGGCCCCACCAGCTCGTCATGCTGATCATCTGCCTGATGGTGCTGGCAAGCTCGGTGAGCGGGCTCTGGATCTGGTGGAGCCGCCGTCCCCGGGGCCGGCTCGCCGCCCCGCCCCTGCCCGCCAAGTTGCCCCCCATGGGTGGTGCCATCGCCGTGCTGGTGCTGCTCGGGATCTGCTTCCCCCTGGTGGGTGCCTCCATGCTGGTCATCTGGCTGCTGGACTGCCTCTTCTTCTCCCGCCGGACCGCCGTGGCACCCGCCAGCTAAGGCCATTCGGTGACACACTGCAAACAAGAAGGGCTCCTCATCAGGAGCCCTTCTTGTTTCATCCCCGCCCTATTTCATGGTCTCGACCAACGCGATGATCTTGCGCGCCTTCTCGAAGTGGTCGAGTCTCTGGGTCTGGATCCACCAGGTCGCCGCCTCCATCAGCAGCTCGGGATCGTCGTTCCTGTTGGCGAAAAAGGCATAGAAGGAGACACCCACCCCCTCCCCCTTCTGGGCAATCTTCTGGTGGCAGACCTGGATGATTTTCTTTTTCAGTGATTCACGCATCTGTCATTTTTCCTCAGGCCGGGTCAGGGCGAACCCCTCTTCCAGTGCCTCCAGAGGCAGGTAGCGACCGATCACCACCAGCCGCGAGCAGGGCACCTCGTCACCCCAGGGAGAGCCGTAATCGAACCCTGCCACCCTGTGCACCCCCTGCACTATCAGCCGGCGCGGCTCCCCGGCGATGGCCAGCACTCCCTTGTAGCGCAACATGTCGTTGCCATGCTGCTCTATGCACTGCTCCATGAAGGCCCCTATCTTCTTCAAGTCCAGCTCGCCCCCCTCGAACAGGTGGGCCGAGATGACATCCTGCCAGGAGCGGGCCCGGGCCGAGAGGGGCGCAAACGCCTCGACGCCCTGACCGCTCCCACGCACTATCTTGATACCTTGGCTCAGGCTCAGCTCGTCGCTCAGGGAGAAGGCATCCAGATCGAGCCAGAGTCCGGCCGGACACTCCCCCCGCACTATGTCGATGATCTGCGCCCTGGGGTTGATGCCCTGGACTCGCGCTATGGCCGCCTCCCGGGTCGCCCCGTCCAACCGATCCGTCTTGGTAAGCAGGATGCGGTCGGCAAAGCCGAGCTGGGCCGCCGCCACCGGATGCTCATCCAGCTGGCGGCCTATGTGTTCACAGTCGGCCAGGGTGATGACGGCATCGAGACGCAGGGTATCCCGCAATGCTTCTTCAACGAAAAAGGTCTGGATGATGGGGGCGGGATCGGCGAGCCCGGTGGTCTCGACGATCAGCCGCTCGAACTGCAACTCCCCCGTCGCCCGCCGGGCCAGCAGATCCCTCAGGGCGGCCCGAAATTCACCCCGCACGCTGCAGCAGACGCAGCCGTTGCTGAGCTCCACCACGCTGACCCCCGAGCCTCCCTCCAGCAGGGCTCCGTCGATATTGGCGGCGCCGAACTCGTTCTCGAGGATGGCCACGGAGGCATCGCCATGGCGGCGCAGGAAGTGGTTGAGCAAGGTGGTCTTGCCGGCGCCGAGAAAACCGGTCAGCAGAGTGACCGCTACAGCATTCGTCATGATGGGAGTCCTGTGGTGAGGGGGCTAGTCGCAGTGTCCGCTATATCCGGCCAGCGCCGAGAAAACCGTTCAATCAAGGGTGACCGCTACAGCATTCGTCATGATGGGAGTCCTGTGATGGGTCTATTAACAGCAGCGCCCGCCATTCTTGCCGCCGTAGCGGGCATCCTGGCGTTCGCGAAAGAACTCGTCGTGGCTCATGGGGGTCTGCTCCGGGTGAGTCAGCCGCATGTGCTGCACATAGTTGTCGTAATCGGGCACACCCACCATCAGCCTGGCGGTCTGCCCCAGATACTTGCCCGCCTTGGCCAGGGTATCAAACATGCTAGCTCCTTGGGTGCCATTGATGAGGAGCCGGCACCCTGGGGTGCCGGCCCGCTGACTTACTTGAGGCTGGGAGCCAGATCCCCATCGTCATCAGACTGGGGCCGGGCGGCACCCTGTTGCGCCGGCATCGGCTGATAGGGGGTCTCGTTGGCGGTCGGCTGCGGGTTTCTCAGCGCCTTGAGGGCCGTCTTCAGGGAGAAGCCGGCGAGTACCACCACCACCCCCATGAAGAAGATGGTCAGCCCCGCATCGAGGCGGTTGTTGAACACCAGCTGGGCCAGCTGTGACTCGGTGTACTGGGCCGGTATGGCGCCGCTGTCGATCATCGCCTGGAACTTGTTGGCGATGGCCAGGAAGCCGAGCTTGGGATTGTCGCTGAAGGTCTTCTCCCAACCCGCAGACAGGGTGCAGATGAGCAGCCAGCTGGTGGGCAGCAGGGCCACCCAGGCATAGGCCTGACGCTTCATCTTGAACAGCACCACGGCGCACAACATCAGCGCCATGCCCGCCAGCATCTGGTTGGCGATGCCGAACAGCGGCCACAGGGTGTTGATGCCGCCGAGCGGGTCCACCACCCCCTGATGCAGGAAGTAACCCCAGGCCAGCACGCACAAGGCAGTTGCGAGCAGGTTGGCCGGCAGGGAGTCGGTGCGTTTCAGGGAGGGGGAGATGACCCCCATCAGATCCTGCAGCATGAAGCGCGCCGCCCGGGTGCCGGCATCCACGGCGGTGAGGATGAAGAGCGCCTCGAACAGGATGGCGAAGTGATACCAGAAGGCGACGTTCATCAGGCCGCCGAGGGCACCGTGCAGTATGTAGGCCATGCCGACCGCCAGGGTCGGGGCGCCGCCGGCACGGGAGATGATGCTCTGCTCACCCACCTCGCTGGCGATGCGGGTCAGGGTCTCCGGGGTGATCTGGAAGCCCCAGCTGCTCACCACGGCGGCGGCGGAGACCACCACATCGGCGGTGCCCGCCGGTACCAGCACCGCCATGGGGCTGTTCATGGCGAAGTAGACGCCCGGATCGATGACGCAGGCGGAGACCAGGGCCATGATGGCGACGAAGGACTCCATCAACATGCCGCCGTAGCCGATGAAGCAGGCCTGGTTCTCGTTGGCCAGCATCTTGGGGGTGGTGCCGGAAGAGATGAGCGCATGGAAGCCGGAGACGGCGCCGCAGGCGATGGTGATGAACAGGAAGGGGAACAGATCCCCGGCCCAGACCGGGCCTGTCCCGTCCACGAACTGGGTCAGCGCCGGCATCTGCAGGGTCGGCTGGGTCACCAGTATGCCGATGGCCAGGCCTATGATGGTGCCTATCTTGAGGAAGGTGGAGAGGTAGTCCCGCGGCGCCAGCAGCAGCCAGACCGGCAGCACAGAGGCGACGAAGCCGTAGCCCACCAGCATCCAGGTCAACTGCACCCCGTCGAAGTCGAAGTAGGGGGCCCAGGTCTCGCTCTCGGCCACCCAGCCACCGGAGACGATGGCGAAGATGAGGCACACCAGACCTATGATGGAAACCTCACCGATGCGCCCCGGCCTCAGGTAACGGGTGTAGATCCCCATGAAGATGGCAAGGGGTATGGTGAAGGCCACTGTGTAGGTGCCCCAGGGGCTGTGGGTGAGCGCCTTGACCACTATCATCGCCAGCACCGCCAGTATGATCACCATGATCATGAAGGTGGCGACCAGGGCGATGACCCCGGCGACCGGGCCCATCTCCGACTTGATCAGCTCGCCGAGGGAGCGACCATCGCGACGGGTGGAGACGAACAGCACCATGAAGTCCTGCACCGCCCCCGCCAGCACCACCCCGGCCAGCAGCCAGAGCATGCCGGGCAGATAGCCCATCTGGGCCGCCAGCACGGGACCCACCAGGGGACCGGCGCCGGCGATGGCGGCGAAGTGGTGGCCAAACAGCACCTTCTTGTCGGTCGGCACATAGTCCAGACCGTCGTTGTGCCGCACCGCCGGCGTCATGCGGCTGCTGTCGACCGCCAGCACCCGCTTGGCGATGAAGAGCCCGTAGTAGCGGTAGGCAATAAGATAAACGCACACAGCCGCGACTACTATCCAGAGCGCGTTGATCTGCTCGCCCCTGTTGAGGGCGATGTAACCGAGGGAGCTGGCGCCCAGCAGTGCCAGAAGCCCCCATCCAAGATGTTTCCCTAAGCTGTCCATAAGCCTGTCCCTGCCATTGGTTTTTTACATATGAAACCCCATACGCTTACATCTCTATAGCAATCGACGCCGTGCCACAATCGAGGCCCGTCACAAGTCGGCGACCCGTTCCGAGAATTTCTCAATATTGCCAGCCGGATCACGGCCATCAGGCCTGGAGCAGGAGGGAAAAGCGCTGAAATGCTTGAAGAAAACGGCAAGGCACACCAACAGAAAGGGCCCCTTCAACGGGGCCCTTCTTCGTCTGGCGCACTACAAGCAGCGTCAGTCCATGGCGCACAGTGCTCAGGAGAGTGCCAGCCCGATGGCGAGCAGCAGGCTGAACAGGAAGGCGCTGATGGCGGTCTTCTTGAGGGCGCCGGTCAATACCTCGCCGTCGAAGCTCTCGCGCAGGGTGCGGGCGGCATCGGTGAGAGGCTTGATGGCGGGCAGGAAGATCCAGGGCCAGATGCTCGCGGGCTGGGTCAGCAGGAAGGCGATGGTGGCCAGCAGCGCCGCCCCCAGCAGCACCCAGTGGTAGGCGATGGCGCGGTTGCGGCCGAGCCGCACCGCCAGGGTGATCTTGCCGCTGGCGGCATCGCTCTCTATGTCCCGCACATTGTTGATGTTGAGCACGGCGGTGGCCAGCAGGCCGCAGGCGGTGGCGGGCAGCAGCAGATCCCACTGCAGGGTATGGGTGAACAGGTAGTAGGAGCCGAGCACCCCCAGCAGGCCGAAGAACAGGAATACCGAGATGTCCCCGAAACCGCGATAGCCGTAAGGGGTCTTGCCCACCGTGTAGGTGATGGCCGCGACTATGGCCGCCCCCCCCAGCAGGATGAACGTCAGGATCTGCTGCCACTGCTCCCCGAAGGCGCAGACCAGCAGGGAGAGGCCACTCACCACGGCCGCCAGCGCGGTCAATCCCATGGCAATGCACATCTGGTGGCGGGTGATGAGACCGGACACAACGGCACGCTGGGGCCCGATCCGCTCGCCGTTGTCGGCCCCGGAGACCGCATCACCATAGTCATTGGCCAGATTGGAGAGGATCTGCAGCAGTATGGCGGTCAGCAGGGAGAGGCCCATGATGGCGCCGTCGAAGGCCCCCCGACTGGCTGCGAGCCCCGAGCCCAGCAAAATGGAGGAGCACGCCAGGGGCAGTGTTCGCAAACGCGCCGCCAGCAACCAAACAGAGAAGGTATTTGTCATATTGTGATGGCCAAACAATCAGATATTGATCGTGTTAAGGGTTATCGAACCGGATTTAGGTATACTTGGCTCCGTGGGGGCTGGGCTCCCTCGGGCAATTTACATGGAAGAATGGGCAGATAATATATAGGAAATCATCGCCCTTTGGCATCAACCTGCGCCATCCTCCCCCAGAGCGATTGCGACTATCCGGCTCAGACAAGACATCCATGTTGGCTCAGACCCATCTCAAGCAACAACTGGACGCCCTGCGTCACAGCAATGTCAGCGGCTTCGTGCGGTTGCGCGTGGCGGCCAACGTCGACCTCTTCCCGGGATGGCTGGCGGCGCAGACCCTGTATCCCCGCATCTATTGGCAGGCCCGCGGTCCCAGGAGCCCCGAGTACGTGGCCCTCGGCGCCATCCACGAGCTGACCCGACCAGCGGATATCCAGCGGGTCTGCGATCTCGCCAACGCAGGCAGTGAAGACAGCCCCCGCTACTACGGCGGCCTGGCGTTCGATCCGGCCCAACCCGGCTGGCAGGGATTCGGCTCCTGCCGCTTCGTGCTGCCGCGCATCGAGCTGGTGCGCCGGGGGGAGTGTGTCAGCCTCTGCCTCAACCTCTGGCTGACCGACGGCAATCTGGATGCCGAACTGCAGGCGGCCGAGGCCGCCCTCGACGCCCTGAAACCGGAAGCCCCCCTGCCCCCACTGCAAAAACACCTCTGGCAGCGCCAGGATGTCCCGGGTCAGGCCCAGTGGCAAACCCTGGTAGAGCGGGTGACCAGCCCCGCCTTTCAGGCCCACACTCCCAAGGTGGTGCTCTCCCGGGAGAGCGTGCTGACCCGCCAGCATGGGGATGATCCCCTCTGCCCCTGGGCCCTGCTCACCCAGTGGGCAAGTCACGCCCAGGAGTGCTTCCACTTCGGCTTCCAGTTCTCCCCCGAGCAGAGCTTCATCTCCTGCTCCCCCGAGCGCCTCTATCGCCGGGAGCGCGGCCACCTCTTCACCGAGGCGCTGGCAGGCACCATACGCCGCTCCGGTGACGAGGCGGCCGACGCGGCCCTGGCCGCCGAGCTGCTGGCCGACAGCAAGAACCGGCTGGAGAACCGGCTGGTCCACGCAGACATCCTGAGCCGACTGGCCCCCCTCACCACGGACGCCACCCTGACCGAGCCGCGCATCCTGAAACTGCGGCTGCTGCAACACCTCAAGTGCGACATCGAGGCCGAGCTCAAACCCGGTGTGTGCGACTGGCAGCTGCTGGCTGCCCTGCACCCGACTCCTGCGGTGGGCGGCGCCCCCCGCGAGGCGGCGCTGGCCTTTATCCGCGAATGTGAACCTTACCAGCGCGGCTGGTACGCCGGTGCCTGCGGCATGCTGAGCCGGGAGACCTCGGAGTTCTCGGTCGCCATCCGCAGCGCCCGCATCAGGGCGCAGGGCATCAGCCTGTTTGCCGGTGCCGGCATAGTGGCCGGGTCAGAGCCCGCCGCCGAGTGGGCCGAACTCGACAACAAGATCGCCAACGTGCTCTCCCTGCTGGGATAGCGTTTTTCATCGACCCACTGCGAGAGCCATATGCCCGCCAGCCAATTGCCTGAGCACCGAGCGTTTGCCAGCCAGCATGCCACCTTCAACCACGTCTGGTCTTCCCTCTTGCTGGAAGAGCTCTATCGCCTCGGGGTGCGGGACATAGCGCTGGCCTCGGGCTCCCGCTCGGCGCCGCTCACCATGGCCGCCGCCGCCCATCCAGGCTTTCGCCGTCACCTCCACTTCGACGAGCGGGGTCTGGGCTTCATGGCGCTGGGGCTGGCCAAGGGGAGCGGCCGACCGGTGGCGGTGATCATGACCTCGGGCACTGCGGTGGCCAACCTCTGGCCCGCGGTGGCCGAGGCACAACTCACAGGCGTGCCGCTGATTATTCTCTCGGCCGATCGACCGCCTGAGCTTATCGACAACGGCGCCAACCAGGCCATCGACCAGCAGGGGATCTTCGGTCGCTACCCCGTCCATCAGCAGAACCTGCCGAGCCCCACCCCGACCATACCGGCGGCCTTCGTGCTGAGCTCGGTGGATCAGGCCCTGGCCAGACAGGCACTGACCCCGGGGCCAGTTCACTTCAACTGCATGTATCCCGAGCCCCTCTATCCCGGCGAGGCGTACCTGGATTTTTCCGACTACCTGGCCCCGCTCGGTGACTGGCTCCATTCAAGGGAGCCCTGGAGCCCCTGGCAGCAGGGCGAGCAGCACTGCCCCCGCCAGCCCGACTGGGCCGCCTTGCAGGGCAAACGCGGCGTCATAGTCGCGGGCCGCATTCAGGATCCTGCCGAGGCTCAGAGGGTGGCCCAGCTGGCCGAGCGCCTCGGCTGGCCGCTGCTGGCGGACTTGCAGAGCCAGATCCGCTTCGACAGCCGCAACCTCATCCACACGGATCTCGCCCTGCAAAACAGCTGCTTCGTGACCGAGCTGGCCCGGGCCGAGGTGCTGCTGCAATTCGGTGCCCGCCTCATCTCCAAGCGGCTCGGCCAGTTCATCAAGCAGCACCCCTGGCAGGATTACTGGCTGGTGGACCCGCAGCCGGCCAGGCTGGATCCGGACTACCGGCTGCGTCGCCGCCTGGTGTGTACGCCCGGCGCCTTCGCCGCGGCCCATCCGGTGGACCACCGCCATCTGCCCTGGCACCGGCTGGCGGAGCGCCAGCAGGGCATCAGCAGTCACATTCGCCGTGCCTGCGATCGCTTCTCCGAACTCGGGGTCTGCCACCAGCTGACCCAGCTCATCCAGGGTCAGCTGTTCGTCGGCAACAGCATGCCGGCCCGGCTGATGGACATGCTCGGCGAAACCGGCAAGGGCCCCAGCCGGCTGATGACCAACCGTGGCGCCTCCGGCATCGACGGCCTGATCGCCACGGCCTTCGGTTTCTCCCTGTCCAGCGATGAGCCGACCACCCTGCTGCTCGGCGATCTCAGCGCCCTGCACGATCTCAACAGCCTGGCCCTGCTCGGCAAGGGGAGCCAGCCGCTGGTGGTGATCCTGCTCAACAACGACGGCGGCAGCATCTTCCGCATGCTGCCGGTACCGACTAAAGATGCGTTGCTGGAGACCTACTACTGCCTGCCCCACGGCCTGCACTTCGAGCACGCCGCCGCCATGTTCGGCCTGCACTACCGGGCGCCGACCACCCTGGCCGAGTTCGAGCAAGATTACGCAACCGCCCTGGAAAAAGGGGTAACCCTGATTGAAATCAAGGTGCCGAACAACGAGGTGGCCGAGGATCTGAAGGCATTGGGGACGGCTATCCGTGGTCATTGAACCTACGTCTCTCGAGCAGGAACGGGCGCCGCTGGTGCTGCTGCACGGTCTGCTCGGCAACGCCGACGACTGGCAGCCAGTGATCGAGGCAATGCCTGGAATCGATTGCCACGCGCTGGACTTGCCGGGCCACGGCAGCAACAAGGGGCTGAGAGTGAGCGGCTTTGACGAGGCCCACGAGTGGCTTTGCGGCGAGCTGGCCGCGCGGGGTATAACGCGCTACCGGCTGGCGGGCTACTCCCTGGGGGGACGGCTCGCCCTCTATCACGCCAGCCAGTACCCCGCCGGCTTGCAGGCGCTCTTGCTGGAGAACTGCCATCCGGGTCTGCCGGTGGCCGAGCGCGCCGCCCGCCTCGCACACGACGAGGGCTGGGCCCGGCGCTTCGAGCGCGAACCCCTGGCCCTGGTGCTGGCGGACTGGTACCGGCAGGGGGTGTTCGCCGATCTGGACGAGGAGGCCCGTGGCCGCCAAATGGCGAAACGCCTTGGCAACGAGGGTTCCGCCGTGGCGACCATGCTGCGCGCCACCTCCCTTGGTAAGCAGCCGGATCTCGCCCCCTGGCTGGGCCAAACCCGGTTGCCGGTGCGCTGGATCTCCGGCAGCCGGGATCACAAATTCCATCGCCTGGCTTGCCAGCTGGTCAAGCAAGGCTGCAATATCAATCACTTGGCTCTGGATGGCGGGCACAACCTGCACGCCAGCCAGCCCGACACCTTTGCCCGGCTCCTGCGGGACTGGGTCAAGCAACCAGAAAAGAAGAGTCATGACTGACGCAATGACGGAAGCGCAACCCCATGCCACCGTCGTCCCTGACAGGATTGCCCGGCTGACTTCTACCACACCAGAAGGAAAAAACCATGATTGAGGCAATGACGGAAGCGGAACTGTACGCTCCCATTGAGTGGCAGGATTGCTCCGCCGGTTACGAGGACATCCTCTATCACAAGTCCCAGGATGGCATTGCCAAGATCACCATCAACCGCCCTCAGGTGCGCAACGCCTTCCGCCCCCGCACTGTGAAAGAGATGCTGCAGGCCCTGGCCGATGCCCGTTACGACGACAAGGTGGGCACCATCATACTGACCGGCTTTGGCGAGAAGGCCTTCTGCGCCGGCGGTGACCAGAAGATCCGTGGCGACTACGGTGGATACCGCGACGACGAGGGGACCCATCACCTCAACGTACTCGACTTCCAGCGCGACATCCGCACCTGCCCCAAACCCGTGGTCGCCATGGTGGCCGGTTATGCGGTCGGTGGCGGCCACGTGCTGCACATGATGTGCGATCTCACCATAGCCGCCGACAACGCCCAGTTCGGCCAGACAGGTCCGAAAGTCGGCTCCTTCGACGGCGGCTGGGGCGCCTCCTACATGGCCCGCATCGTCGGCCAGAAGAAGGCCCGCGAGATCTGGTTCCTCTGCCGCATGTACGATGCGAGCCAAGCCCTCGACATGGGGCTGGTCAACACTGTGGTGCCCCTGGCCGAGCTGGAGCGGGAAACCGTGCGCTGGTGCCGGGAGATGCTGCAAAACAGCCCGATGGCGCTGCGCTGCCTGAAGGCCGCACTGAACGCCGACTGCGACGGCCAGGCCGGTTTGCAAGAGCTGGCGGGCAATGCCACCATGCTCTTCTACATGACCGAAGAGGGTCAGGAAGGGCGCAACGCCTTCAACGAGAAGCGCCGCCCCGACTTCTCCAAATACAAGCGGAACCCCTGATGACACTCGCTCTCTATCGCTACCAACTGCCCTTTACCCAGCCCCTGACCTTTCACGGCAAGGTGGAGGTGGCGCGAGAGGGCCTGTTGGTGCGCATCAACGACGGCTGGGGGGAGATAGCCCCCCTGCCCGGTTTCTCCAGGGAGAGTCTGGCCGAGGCGCAAGCCGAGAGCCTGGCCTGCCTGGCACAGCTGGCCCAGGGGCAGACCATAGCCCCCCGGTTGCCCTCGGTGCAGTTCGGGCTCGACTGTGCCCGCCGTCACTGGCCACAGCAGAGCACCAGCCTGCCCGAACCCTATCCCCTCATTCAGGGCTCCCCTCAGGAGCTGCTCAAGAACTGGAAGCAGTGGCTGCACGAGACCCCCCTCAAGGCCAAGCTGAAGGTGGCCCGCTACCCCATGCGGGACGAGCTGGCGCTGATCCGCCTGTTGCTCGATCGGCGCCCCAATCTCAAGCTGGTGCTGGATGCCAACCAGGGCTGGACCCGCGAGGAGGCCTGGGCCTTCTGCGGTCACCTGGATCCGAACCGGATCGAATACCTGGAAGATCTCTGTGCCGACTTTGCCGATATCGCCTTCGTCGCCAACCGCACCGGCATGCCGGTGGCGCTGGATGAATTGCTGGCCCAGGGCAAGCCATGGGAACCCATACCCCAGCTGAAGGCCCTGGTGCTCAAACCGACCCTGCTCGGTTCCTTGGCCAACAGCGAGGCCCTGGTGGCCCGCGCCCGCGAGCTTAAGCTGAAAGTCATCGTCTCCTCCTGTTTCGAGTCCGGTGTCGGTCTCGGTCAGCTCGCCCGCCTCGCGGGAGAGTGGGCGCCGGATCAGGCCCCTGGCCTCGACACCAGGCGCTGGCTGGCCAGGGATCTGCTGGACAAGCAGGGCCAACCCGACCCGAGCCTGATGACCCCCCTGTTTCACCGTGACTGAAGGGGCCCCCATGCCGCCCGTCCCTGTGGCTGACGCCTCACTGGAAACCTGCCCGGTGCGCCACTGGGCACGGACGGCGCCCGAACGCATCGCCATCCACGGCAGCGGCTCCCTCAGCTACCGACGGCTGGATGCTCGGCTCAACGGCCTGTGCAAGCAGCTCGAGCAGGCGGGTTTAAAGGCCGGCGACCGGCTGGCCGCCGTGGTGCGCGGCGCCCTGGAAGATGTGCTGCTGGCCTGGGCCTGCGTGCGCAGCGGCCTCGTCTTCTGCCCGCTCAATCCCGCCTTCCCCCTCGTCAGGCAGGCCGAACTGGCCGCACAGCTTGATGCCTGCGCCTTCTGGTCAGCGGGGGAGATCCCGGTGGGGAGCGGGTTGCCGCTGCAGCTCGACTTCAGGGGTGAACTGCCGGCAAGCGAGGAAGCCTGGCCGCTTGAACCGGCCCAACTCAACAACATGATCCTCACCTCGGGCTCCAGCGGCACACCCAAGGCGGTGGTGCACCGCCTGGCCAACCACCTCGCCTCGGCCCGGGGCTCGGCCAGCCTGATCCCTCTCGATGCAGAGTGCGGCTGGCTGCTCTCCCTGCCGCTGTTTCACGTGGGCGGCTACGCCATCCTGTTCCGGGTCTTCCTGGCGGGGGCCAGCCTGGTGCTGGACGATCGAACCCTGCCCCTCAAGGGGCGGCTCGAGGATCAGCCCATCACCCACCTCTCGCTGGTGCCGACCCAGCTCTGGCGCCTGCTGGCGCAAGGCTTCGACCCCGCCCGTACCCGCTTGCGCGAGCTGCTGCTCGGGGGGGCCGCCATCCCTGAGCCCCTGGTCAATCACCTCAAGGCCCTGGGGTTCACCCCCAAGTCGAGCTATGGCCTCTCCGAGATGGGCAGCCAGGTCTGCACCGGCCTGCCTGCCGGTGCCGGGGTGGTGGGCAGGCCTCTGCCCGGGCGGGAAGTCAGCATACGGCAGGGGGAGATCTGCGTGCGCGGCGACACCCTCTTTGCCGGCTATTTCCAGGCCGGGGAGCTGGTGCTGCCGCTGGATGAGGAGGGCTGGTTCCACACCCGGGACAAGGGTCATTTCACTCCGGGCGGCGAGCTGGTGGTGGAGGGGCGGCTCGACAACCTCTTCATCTCGGGAGGGGAGAACATCCAGCCCGAGACCATAGAGCAGCGGCTGGTGGATCACCCCGCCGTGGCTCAGGCCCTGGTGGTGCCCATCCCCAGCGCGCAATGGGGGCAGCGCCCCGCCGCCTTTATCGACTGGCACGGGGAAGCCGTTCCTCCTGCAGAGCTGGCGAGCTGGATCCGCGCCGCCCTGCCCGGCTTTATGGTGCCGGACCGCTGGCTGCCCTGGCCGGATCTCGGCGGCAGCCTGAAACCCTCCCGCACCCTGCTCGCCCGGAGCCTGCAAGCCGGGGACTGAGAGCGCCCCCCATATGAGACGCAGTCCTTGCTATCAATACAGCCCCTTTTGGGGCTGTTTCTATATTGCTTCCTCCCGGATAGATGATTCCTCGGCGCCATCTGGCGCGTTGATATTCTTTTGGAGCCCAATACCCTGTCTGGTCCCCACGCCACTCCATCTACCAAAGGGATCATGATGAATCACCTCTCTACCCGGCTGCTACTCCTGGCAGCCCCCGGCCTGCTCGCCACCTCGGCGCTGGCCACCTACTCCCCCGACTGGCAAGAGTACCAGCTCAAGGACCAATCGAGCCGCCAGTTGGGGGACAGCCTCACCGAAGTGACCTATGAGCTGAGCGCCCGCAATGGCGAGGCGCCCTATCAGCAACTGCGGGTCTATCGCCGTTTCGACTGGCGCGACGCCAGTCTGGCGACCCTGGCCGAGCAGCAGTGCGGCGAGCCGCAGCTCAAGGTCGAGCAGGGCTGGCAGATCCGCTACCTCAGTTGTGAAGAGGTGGTGCCGGCCGGCAAGGCCATCCCGGCCAGCAGTTATGACTATGGCTACGGCCTGAAACAGGGCCGCTGGGAGCCGCTGGCAGGTACCCCGACCGCGCCGCGCCAGGATGTCCTGCCGCTCCCCGAGCGCATCGTCCTGGGCCACAGCGAGCAGGAGCTGGATCGCTGCGAGCTCAACGCAGAGGGGCGCTGCGCCGAGCAGGTTTGGCAATATCAGCCCCAAGACTGGCAACAGCTTAGCGTGCTGGAGGAGACCCCCAACGAGCGGGACGGCCGCCTCGAGCAGATCTTCTTCCGCCTGCAACCCGTGCCAGGCAGTCAGGCCGCCAGCCAGGTCCGCGAGCTGCACGTCTGGCGCCAGTACAGCTGGCAGCTGGACGAGAGCAAGGCCCAGCAGGAGTGCGATGAGCCCCAGACCCGCCAGGAAGGGGACAAGACCATCAGCTACCGGGTGTGCCGCCAGACCCTGCCCGCCGGCAGCGAGGTGCAGGTGGTGCTGAAAGACAGCGGCTATCAATACCCGGTCGGTGGCAGCGAATGGCAGACACTGCCGGAAACAACCGAGTGGCAGGAGAGCCGGGTGCTCAATCGTCCCATAGTGCTGGCCAGCAAGGAGGAGCAGCTCGACTGCCGCCGCGCCGATGGCCGCCCCTGCTCCGAGCCGGAACAGCCAGGCACGGATCTGCTGGATGCCGACGCCGCCAGGATAGTGCAGGATGCCAGCGGTCAGCCCGCTCCCGTCTGGCAGGAAAACTATGGCCACGATGACACCAAGCTGCTGGCGGTGTCACGGGGCATCCAGAGCCTGCTGGCGGCCAATCAGCCCGCCCATCCGGCCATGAAGCTACTGCTGGAATACGTGCGCGCCCACAACTATCACAACTACGGCAAGCACAAGGAAGATGGCCCGGCCGCCGCCGAGGCGCTGGCCGAGGCCCTGACCGCGCTCGGTGCCCATCCGCTGCTCTATCCGGAGCAGGCCAGCGATGAGGTGGGAGCCGTCATGGGGGCCTGGAGTATCGCCCTGCATGGCCAGTTCAAGAGCCCGGCGGTGCAGAGCCGGTTCGGTACCCTGCTCGGCCAGTTCAACCAGATGCTGGCCTACAGCACCCGGCATGCCAGCGAGATCAATGGTCAGCATGCCTGGGCAACCGGTCTGTTCGATCTGCTCAACTTCCTCGACTTCGCCAGCGACCATAGCGATGCCTTCGCCGCCGACTTCCGCCAGCAGGATGGCGAGCTGCGCAAACAGCTGCACGCCCTCGGCATGAGCGAGCTGTCGCTCTGGCAAGGACGGGATGGCAAGGATCTGTTCCTGCTCAACAACGTGCTGGATGCCTATACCCGCCTCTACCGGGTCGCCCGTTATACCCGCCCGGGCGAGAGCGAAGGCTATCGCACCTTGCTGGATGGCTCAGTCATCGAGCTCATCCGTCATCACGGCCTGATCCCCGGCGGTCAACAGAGTCAGGATCTGCTGGAAGAGATGTCACTGACCCTCTCCACCTACTATCTGACCTACACGGATCGCACCGGCGAGGCCTGCATCAGCGGTGACTTCGCCGGACTCTGCACCCCGATACGGCTGGAGGATGTGCTGCCGTTCGAGCACACCTGCTCGCCGACCCTGCGCCTGCGGGCCCAGGAGCTGAGCCAGGATCAGGCCGACGGCATCTGCCGCGAGCTGGGCGCCGAGGAAGAGCTGTTCCATCAGCAGCTGGAAACAGGCTGGCAGCCGGTAGCGGATGACGACAACGAGGCGCTGGAGCTGGTGATCTTCGACTCCTCCGCCGACTGGAAACGCTACGGCAGCGCCCTGTTTGGTGGCGTCTCCACCGACAACGGCGGCATCTACATCGAGGGGGATCCGGCTCGCCCCGGCAACCAGGCCCGCTTCTTCGCCTATGAGGCTGAGTGGAAGCGCCCCGCCTTCCAGGTGTGGAACCTGCGCCACGAGTATGTGCACTACCTGGATGGCCGCTTCAACCAGTACGGCAGCTTCGGTCACTACCCGCTCAACCGCACCACCTGGTGGTCGGAAGGGCTGGCGGAGTTCATCGCCCACGGTCAGTGTTTCGCCCGTGGCATGGACAACGTGGCGGGTCGTCCGGCGGCCGAGCGACCGAGCCTGGCCGACATACTGCACCTGGATTACGACAAGGGTGGCGAGATGGTCTACTCCTGGTCCTACACCGTGCATCGCTTCCTGAACGAGACAGGGCGCGGTGCCAGCTGGCTGGCCATGGCCCAGGCCCTGCGCAACCCGGATCAGCAGCAGGCGATGAGCGCCTTCGAGGCCGAGCTGGATCAGCTGATCGCCAATGACAGCGAGGCCTACCAGAGCTGGCTGAGCCGCGATCTGCTGCCCTGGTGGGACGCCAACAAGGAGTCTGACGAGTGCAAGGCGAACGACTCAGCCCACTGAGGGTGAGGCGTGAATGAGAAAGGGCGGCCATGGCCGCCCTTTTTATGACGCCTTTTGATGGACTCAAGATCGCGCCGCGCTCTGCGACAGCCTGTGCCCGAGTGACGCCATGGCGGCGCATCAAACCTGACGCGCCAGGGCAACTTGTAATAGAATGGCCCCCTGTCATCTCTTACTTCAGACCCGAACCGCACCGCGCATGAAGAAGTTTGCCAAGATCCTGCTCGCCTGCCTCTGCCTGTTGCTGGCCTCAGTCGCCGCGCTGCTGGGCTACAGCGAGTGGACCGTCTCCGACGCCCGTCACTACACCTACGACGACGTCGATGCGGTGCCCTACAACAGGGTCGCCCTGGTGCTCGGCACCTCCAAGTACCTGATCGGGGGCAGCCCGAACCACTACTTCAAGTACAGGATCAAGGCCGCCGCCGAGCTCTACAACAACGGCAAGGTGGACTACATACTGGTCTCCGGCGACAACGCCACCGTCCAGTACAACGAGCCGCGCCAGATGCGGCGAGCTCTTATCCAGGCGGGCATCCCGGCCAGCGCCATCTACAGCGACTACGCGGGCTTTCGCACCCTGGACTCCATAGTGCGGGCCAAGGAGGTGTTCGGTCAGGCCCGCTTCACCGTGGTCTCCCAGGCCTTCCACAACGAGCGCGCCATCTTCATCGCCCGCCACTTCGGCATAGAGGCCGTCGGCTTCAACGCCCTGGATCCCAGCGCCTATCAGGGCATCAAGACCCGGGTACGCGAGGTATTCGCCCGCCTGATGGGGCTGCTCGATCTCTACGTGCTGGACAAGGGGCCCAAGTTCCTCGGCGAGCCCATCGTCATCGGCGGCCCCATCCCCTGCCAGGCCCTGAGCACCATAGGGGCCAGCCAGCCCTGCCTGCCCATCCCGGCCAAGACCACTGCGGCGAAAGCGACCCCGAGCAAGCCGCTCGACAAGGCCGTCGGTGTGGCCAGCGCTGCGGTGGCAACCAGCATAGCGACCGTGACAAGTTCGGCAGCGGCAACAGCAATCAGTTCGGCGACGGCGACCACCGAGGCCAGTGCGGTGGCAGCAACAGATGCAGACAAGGCGACCAGTGCCGCAACGGCAACCCACGCCGCCCCTTGAGCAGAGCATAAAAAGAGACCCGCCTGATGGCGGGTCTCTTTTTTTATGAGGGAAGAAAATGAGGGGGCTCAGGCCAGCGCCTGCCGATAGCGACGCGCCACCTCGGCCCAGTCGACCACCTGGTAAAACGCGGCTATGTAGTCGGGACGCTTGTTCTGGTACTTGAGGTAGTAGGCGTGCTCCCACACGTCCAGCCCCAGGACGGGCACCAGCCCCTCCATCAGGGGGCTGTCCTGGTTGGCGCTGCTCACCACCTGCAGGTGGCCTGCCTTGTCCACCACCAGCCAGGCCCAGCCGCTACCGAAGCGGCTCAGGGCCGCCTGGGTGAAGGCCTGCCTGAAGGCATCCAGGCCCCCCAAATCCCGGGCAATCGCCTCGGCCAGCTCACCGCCCGGCTCGCCGCCCCCTTGCGGGCTCATCACCTGCCAGAACAGGCTGTGGTTGGCATGACCGCCGCCATGATTGCGCACCGCCCCCTGCACGCTCGCCGGCAGGCTGTCGAAACGGGCGAGCAGTTCGTCCACCGGCAGGGCCGCCAGCTCGGGGAGCTCGGCCAGGGCGGCATTGAGGTTGGTGATGTAGGTCTGGTGGTGGCGGCTGTGGTGGATCTCCATGGTCAGGGCATCGATATGGGGCTCCAGCGCGTCATAGGCATAGGCGAGGGCGGGCAAGGTATGGCTCATGGTCGTTCTCTCTCTTGTTGGGCTCAATGCAATCGATGGGCGGACTCTGTCTGGCACAGACACTGGCCGAGACAGCGCTGAATGGCATCCTGAGTGCCGTGTTTGCGCACGAAGGCGAGCAGTTCGGTGCGGGTGCTGCGAGTGTGGCGCAGAGCCGCCGCCCGCAGGGGATCCGGGCTTGCGGGGGACTGACTGGTGGCGAGCAGGCAGTCGTGGACGTGGCACAACATGTCGGCGGCCCTGTCCGGCAGCGTCATGGCCACCAGCAGATCCGCCAGGTTGTGGTGGGCCACCACCAGGGCTGCCACGGCTTCGTCCGCATCCGGCCAGCAGGCGAACTGCTGACGGGCCAGCCACAAGGCCTGCTGGTAACAGTCGAGCGCCCTGGCGTGCTCACCCGCGTCGAAATGGCGATTGCCACAGAGGGTCTGCGCCTTCCAGTGCGCCATGCTGCTGTCCCCGTCGGTGGCACCGACCCATCCCTTCACCCAACTTAGCGTCATGGCTTTAACACTCAAATGATAATAATTATTATTTAACTTATTTGATGGACGGACACAAGGAATAGTTGGCGCAGCCCCTTTTTGCCCATATGGGTAGGGTTTTTCTGCAATCCCCGGTTTAGTGATCCCATCCACAGATACATTTGAGTTCAGCTACCATGCTACCGGTACTGGCATGAGGCCGGTGGCTGCCGGAGCGCAGCCGATTTTCACAAGGACGGTGAAGATGAAAAGATGGCTATTGGTGCTCTTGTGCGCCCTGCCCATGCTGGGCCAGGGGGCCGGTTATACCCAGACCCGCTACCCCATAGTGCTGGTGCACGGGTTGTTCGGTTTCGACAGGCTGCTCGGGGTCGACTATTTCTACGGCATTCCCCAGGCCCTGACCCGGGACGGCGCCCGCGTCTACGTGGCGCAGGTCTCCGCCACCCAGAGTTCGGAGCTGCGTGGCGAGCAGCTGCTCAGGCAGGTGCAGCAGGTGCTGGCCATCACCGGGGCCGACAAGGTGAACCTCATAGGTCACTCCCACGGCGGCCCAACCATCCGCTATGTGGCCTCTGTCGCCCCCGAGCTGGTCGCCTCAGCCACCAGCGTGGGGGGTGTAAACCAGGGCTCGGAGATCGCCGATCTGGTGCGCGCCAGGGTGGCGCCGGGCTCGGTGGCCGAGCAGCTGGCGGTAGCCGCCGCCTCGGCGCTCTCCGGGGTCATCTCGCTGCTCTCCGGCGGCAGTGACCTGCCCCAGGATCCCCTCGCCTCCCTCGATGCCTTGACCAGTGCCGGGGCACAACGTTTCAACCTGCGCTATCCGGAAGGACTCCCCGGCCAGCACTGCGGCGAGGGGCCGCTGCTGGCCGACAATGGCGTCTAC
Source organism: Aeromonas rivipollensis (assembly GCF_037811135.1). Taxonomy (NCBI): domain Bacteria; kingdom Pseudomonadati; phylum Pseudomonadota; class Gammaproteobacteria; order Aeromonadales; family Aeromonadaceae; genus Aeromonas; species Aeromonas rivipollensis. The sequence continues at coordinate 4,074,649 of NZ_CP149130.1, forward strand.
TACTTCTCCTGGAGCGGGCGCGGCACCATGACCAACATCCTGGATCCGGTGGATCCGGCGCTGGCCCTGACCGGCAGCTTCTTTCACGAGCCCAATGACGGCCTGGTCGGGGTCTGCAGCAGCCACCTCGGCAAGGTGATCGGCACCCATTACCGGATGAACCATCTGGACGAGGTGAATCAGTCGTTCGGCATCCACCACCTGTTCGACACCGACCCTGTGACCCTGTATCGCCAGCACGCCAACCGCTTGCAGAGGCTGGGGCTATGAGACGGCTCCTGCTGGTCGCCCTCTCCCTGGGCGAGGCCCTGCTGGGCACACTCCTGCTCTGGCCCGAGCCTGCCCCTGATCTGGCGGCGGCCCCCGAGCGGGGAGCCCTGCGCCACCAACTGGCCCAGCGGCTGGAGCAGGGCGAGACGGACGAAGAGGACGCCATGCTGGCCCGCTACCGGCAGTTTCTGCGGGCGGAAGGGAGCCTGACGGTGCCGACGGATCCGGGCCTGGCCAGCCTGCAACTGCTGTTCGATGAGCGTGAGCGGCTGCGCCGGCAACACTTCAGCCCCGCCGAGCAGGCGTCGCTGTTTGCCGAAGAGAGGCTAATGGAGCAGTGGACCCTGAGGCGCAAGGCGCTGGCAGAGGCCGATGCCGTCGACAGTGAGGTGCTGAGGGAGGAGCTGGCGCTCTGGCTGGCGGAGCAGCCCCAGTGGTTCAGGGAGGCGGAAGCCAACGGCCGTCTGCTCGGCGATCTGCAGCGCCTGGAGCGGGTCTCCCCCGCCGAGCGCGACGCCGTGCTGCTGGAGCAGCTGGGACCAGAGGCGGTGGATCGGTTGCACCAGCTGGCGCAGAGCCAGCAAGGGTTCGAGCAGCAGCTGACGGGCTACCTGGCGGAACTCGAGCCCCTGCTCCCCCTGGAGCGGGCCGAACAGCAGCAGGCGATCCTGGCGCGCTGGTTCGAGCCCGGGCAGTGGCGGCGGGTGGAGGCGCTGACCCGGCTGAGGCTCGGGGAGCAGCCATAAATAGCGAGGGGGCCCCGACGGCCCCCTTGCTTCATGCTGTCACCGCCCTCATTGCGGCTTGTTGGCTCCTGGCAATGGCTGCCAGGTGAGGCGGGTCACCTGGGTGCCCTGTACCTCGCAGGTGAGGCAGAGATCCTGCCACCCCTTCTCCTGGCGAAGGGAGACCTCCCCCTTCATGCCCTCTGGGCTGATCTTGAGCCTGGGCTGCTCGAAGGTCACCTTGTCGCCCTTGGCGAGCGCCATCAGCTTGCCGTTGCAGAGCCACTGGGTCAGCTCGGCCCCCTTCAGCTTGACGCCGCCTTCACCGGCCTTCTGTTCCGCCTGACTCGGCACGAACAGCGCGCTCAGCTCGGCCGCCCGCCGGGTGAGCCAGGCCTCCCGCTGCTGCATGCTCATCTTGCTGACGAACTCCGCCGGCTGCCCCTTCTCGTCCAGCCACTGGGTGAGCGTCCCCTTGTCATCGAAGGCGAACTGGGCGGCGGGCTCCTTCACCCCGAACAGCTTGCCCCCCTTGAAGTAGTAGCGGCTCTCCCCCTCCTGCTTGCCCTGCTCGTTCAGGATGGGCACGGCTATGATGACGGGAACCCCGTCGATCCAGGCCTTGATGTCCACACCGTCATGGCTGAACAGCCGGGTGTCGAGACCATAGTCGGCACCCTTCTCCATCAGGGTGAACTGCTCGGCCAGGGTAGTGGCCAGAGAAGGCAGGGAGCAGAGTCCCAGTCCCAAGCCGAGGCTCAGGGCGATCGCTGTCTTGCGCATAAGTGTCCTGTGATGGCCAAAAGGCCAGGTTAACTCTCTACCAGCCAGGCCCTCAGCCCCTCCCGGTGCGCGTCACTCAGGGGACGGGACTGACGGGTCTGGTAGTCAAAATGGATCAGGGTCGTCTCGGCGGTCACCGCCAGCTCGCCCCCCTGCCAGGCCTCCTGCCAGAGGGTGAAGGAGCTGGTGCCGATGCGCCGTACCCCCGTCTTGATCAATACCTGCTGGCCATAGAACAGCTCCCGTTTGAACTGCACCGCATAGCCCGCGATGATCAGATGCCAGTTGTGCACATCCAGCTCGGGAGAGAAGAGGCGGAACAGGGGATCACGGGCCGATTCAAACCAGACCGCCGGCACCGTATTGTTGATATGGCCGAGGGCGTCCGTCTCTTGAAAACGGGGTTGGATCTGCATTTCCAGCATGGATATCGACTCCTTGTCGTGGGACCGCGCACAGGCTAGCGCGCCAACCCTTATGACTCAAGTGTCCCGGCATCCGGGTGGGAGCCGCCTCCGGTTTCCGGCGCCGCCATCCCCTGTTCGGGTTTGAGCCAGGCGCTGCGAAAATCGAACCAGCCGAGGGCCGTCATGCGCACCCCATGCACGCCGACCCGGCTCTCCAGCTCCAGCCAGTGGTGAAACAGCGGCACGAACCAGCCCTGGCGCTGCACCTTGGCCAGCAAGGCCCGCGGGCCAGGCTCGGCGCCGCTGGCGCGCCACTGCGTCAATCCCTGCCACAAGGCCTGCTGGCCCCCCCATACCCGGCGCAGCAAGGGGGTGCCCTGCAACCAGGCGTAGGGGGCGAAGGCGTGTTCATGCTCCAGGTTCAAGGTGCCGAGCCAGAGATCCACGTCTTCATCGGCGCCGCTCACCCAGCGGCCGTAATCCAGGGTGCGCACTTCGAGCCGGATCCCCTGCTCTGCCAGCAGGCTGGCCATGGTATTGGCGCACTCGTTGAACTCCAGATGCTGGTTGAAACAGGCCAGCACCAGCCGGGTCGGCAACAGCGCCGGCTTAGGCTCCTCGGCGGGCAGGGCCTCGCGCCAGTGAGGCAGCAGGCCGAGGGCACTGGTCCAGCCCCGCTGCAGCTCGGGGGCGACCCGTCCCATCAGGGCGATGGGATTGAGCAGCCGGGTCAGCCACTGGCGCAAGGCGGGATCCTGCAGCAGGGGGGATCTGTCGTCCTGCAGCAGGAAGTAGCAGCCGGATTCCAGCTCCGACTCGCCGCGCATGGTGCCGAGCTCGGGGCTGTCGCGCCCCAGCTGCAGGTGGCTCTCCAGCCGCTCCGCCAGCTCCGGCAGCATCCAGATGTCGATCTCGTCGAGCAGGGCCCGCAGGCCGAAGTAGTCGTCGAAGGCCTCGAGGCACAGTTGCAGGGGATCGTTGGCGGTGACTCTGTAAGGGCCTGTGCCCACGGGTTGCAGGGCAAAGCCCGCCTCCCCCTTGAGCTCGCGGGGCAAGATGGCCGCCACCGGCTCCGCCAGCAGGTGCAGCAGCAGGGGATCCGGGCTGTCGAGGTGCAGATCCAGGGTGCGCGGCCAGCGGCTCTCCAGCCGGGCGAGGTGGGCAAACAGCGGACGATCCCGCAAGGCCAGCAGGCTCTCCATCACATCCTCCACCGCCAGCTCGCGGCCGTGGTGAAAGCGCACCGCCGGCCTCAGATAGAAGCGCCAGTGGCAGGGGCCCAGACACTCCCAGTGGTGGGCCAGGTCCCCCTCGATTTCCCCATTTTCCTCATTTCGTCGGGTCAGGCCGTTGAAGATCTGCCGGCTCAGGTGCACCTCGGAGCGGCGCAGCGGATCCGTGGGCAGCAGTTGGGGCAGCGGACGATAGTAGGGCACCCGCAGGATCTGGCGCCCCTCCCGGGTGGCCTGGCCGAGCTGCTCGATCAGCAGCGGGGTGAGCAGATCCAGCCGCCCCTCCGCCAGCCGCACCGCCTGCGCCAGCTGGCCCTGACTCAGCAGATCCCGCAGCCGGCGCCGGGTCAGGCTCTCCTGGCTGTCGAGCAGCACCAGCCGGGAGCGCCGCCCCCGTCCCGCTTCGGCCGACCAGCTGAGCCAGCCCTGATCCTGCATGCGGCGCAACAGCAGGCGCGCGTTGCGCGGGGTGCAGCAGAGCAGATCCGCCACCTCGGCGAGGCTTGTCTCCCGCTCATCGCAGCCAAGCTGCTGGGCGAGTCGTTGAAACTGCTGGTAGAGGCGACCGGTCGGCATAAAAGAGGAAATCCTGTTGCTGTAAGTCATCAGTTTTTACTTCCTCATTTTAGCTCAATACTGCTGGCGAACGTGAGCACCACAGCACAGGAGCACCATCATGAGCCAGACCAACCCCCATGCACCGAACCGGATCCAGCAAGGAATGCGCCGCTACTTCCGCCGGATCCTGCCCCGCCCGCTGACCCTGATCGAGGATCCCATGCATCAGCTCAACCGCCTGATGCAGTGGGACATGCACCAGATAGACGACAGGGAGTATCGCCGTCGCTTCTGACTGAGCCAGGACTCAGGGCAGGGAAAGGGCACCGCAGGATCACTGCAAGCCCCTGACAATGCTTTGCCGGATTGGGTGGTTTACATCGGCGCAGGGCCTGCTAGATTGGACGTCTATCCATCCATAATGGCGACGACGTCCAACAAGGAGTGTGTGATGAAAGATGCGACCCTGGCCCTGCACCACGGCTTTTCCCACGATCCCGCCACCAAGGCGGTGGCCGTGCCCATCTACCAGACGGTGGCCTACGAGTTCGACAGTGCCCAGCACGGGGCGGATCTGTTCAACCTCGCGGTGCCTGGCAACATCTACACCCGCATCATGAACCCCACCAACGACGTGCTGGAACAGCGGATGGCCGCCCTAGAAGGGGGCATAGCCGGTCTGGTGGTCTCGGCGGGATCCGCTGCTATCACCTACGCCATCCAGGCGCTTACCGCCGCCGGCGACAACATCGTCTCCACCCCCCAGCTCTACGGCGGCACCTACACCCTGTTCGCCCACATGCTGCCGAGTTTCGGGGTCGAGGTGCGTTTTGCCAAGGATGACAGCGCCGAGGCCATCGCCGCCCTCATCGACGACAAGACCAAGGCGGTCTATTGCGAGAGCATTGGCAACCCGGCGGGCAACATCGTCGATCTGGCAGCCTTCGCCAGGGTGGCCCATGCCCGCGGCGTGCCGCTCATCGTCGACAACACTGTCGCCACCCCTGTGCTGTGCAAACCCATAGAACACGGCGCCGACATAGTGGTGCACAGCCTGACCAAATATGTCGGTGGCCACGGCAACTCGCTGGGGGGTGTCATCGTCGACTCGGGCAAGTTCCCCTGGGCGGATCACGCCGCGCGCTTCCCCCAGCTCACCCAGCCGGAGCCCTCCTATCACGGGGTGGTCTATACGGAAGCCTTTGGGCCTGCGGCCTTTATCGGCCGGGTACGCACAGTGCCCCTGCGCAACACGGGCGCGGCCCTGGCACCGATGAACGCCTTCCTGCTGCTGCAGGGGCTGGAGACCCTGAGCCTGCGCATGGAGCGCCACGTGGACAACGCCCTGCGGGTCGCCCACCACCTCAAGCATCACCCCAAGGTGGCCTGGGTGAGCTACGCCGGTCTGCCGGGTCACCCCCACTATCCGCTGGCGGAGAAGTACATGGGCGGCCGCCCCTCGGCCATCCTCTCCTTCGGTCTGAAGGAAGGGTATGAGGCCGGGGTGCGCTTCTACGATGCGCTCAAGATCTTCAAGCGGCTGGTCAACATAGGGGATGCCAAGTCCCTGGCCTGCCACCCCGCCTCCACCACCCATCGCCAGCTGAGCGACGCCGAGCAGGCCAAGGCCGGAGTCAAGCCGGAGATGATCCGGCTGTCGGTGGGGATCGAGGCGATCGAAGACATTCTGGCGGATCTGGATCAGGCGCTGGAGGCCTGAGTCAGCACAGAGCGGGCATCTGCCCGCTCTTTTTTGCCTGCCGGTGAACCACTTGCCTCGCCCACTCGTACACCTCATCCTGCCACCGAATCGAGGTCCCTATGATTGTCCTGCACCACCTGAACAAGTCCCGCTCACAACGCATCATCTGGCTGCTCGAAGAGCTGGACCTGCCCTACCGGATCAAGGCCTACCAGCGCGACGCCACCAGCTTCCTGGCGCCCCCCGAGCTCAAGGCCATCCATCCCCTCGGCAAGTCACCCGTCATCGAGTTCGACGGCCGCGTATTGGCCGAATCCGGCGCCATCACCGAGTACCTGATAGCCCGTCACGCCCCGGAGCGGCTGGCGCCAGCCACCGACAGCCCCGACTACCCCGAGTACCTGCAATGGATCCACTTCGCCGAGAGCTCCGGCATCTTGCCGCTGCTGCTGGACATGTTCGTGCGCAAGGACGGCAGCCCGATGCGCTTCCTGCCGGGCTACGCCCAGGTGGAATGCGCCAAGGTGCTGGGCTATCTAAATGCGGTCTTGAGCACTCGCCGCTATCTGGTGGGGGATCGCCTCTCCGGCGCCGACATCATGAACTCCTTCCTGGTGGATCTGCTGGCACAAAGCGGCCAGCTGGCCCAGTTCCCGCACCTGCTGGCCTACTGGGAACGCCTCAATACCCATCCGGCCCGCCAGAAGGCGGCAGCCCTGGAGCGCGAGCTGGATCAGAGCGCCTGAGCCCCCGGCGCGCCACCATGCAAAACGCCCCGAATGAGGGGCGTTTTCTTTTCAACTCGTCAGCCAGATGATCAGAGCGCGTGGGAGAGGATCCTGGCTACCTTGTCCGGATCTATGTCCTGCTGCTCACCGAGGGCGGTCAGGCCGAAACGCTTGAGGTTGGAGCACAGAACGCAGGGATCACAGCGCGTGGGAGAGGATCCGCGCCACCTTGTCGGGATCGATATCCTGCTGCTCACCGAGGGCGGTCAGGCCGAAGCGCTTGAGGTTTGAGCAGATGGCGGGGATGCAGCTCTCGTTCAGACCGTAGTCGGCGAGGCGGGTGCCCACCCCCATCTGCTGGAAGAACTGCTCGGTGCGGATGATGGCCTCCTCGATGCGCAGCGCCTTGTCCTCCCGGCGGGAGTGCCAGACCCGCTCGGCGAACTGGGCCAGCTTCTCCTGCTTCTGGGCCGCCTGTTCCCGCAACAGGGAGGGCAGCACCACCGCCAGGCTCTGGGCATGATCCAGCCCGTGCAGGGCGGTGAGCTGGTGACCGATGGCATGGGTGGACCAGTCCTGAGGCACGCCGCGCCCGATGAGGCCGTTGAGGGCCAGGCTGGCGGCCCACATCAGGTTGGCCCGCACCTGGTAGTTGGTGGGTTCCGTCAGCGCCCGCGGGCCGTTGTCCACCAGTACCTGCAGCAGGCCCTCCGCCAGCCGGTCCTGCACATCCCCTCCCACCGGGAAGGTGAGATACTGCTCCAGGATGTGGACGAAGGCATCCACCACGCCGTTGCCCACCTGGCGCGCCGGCAGGCTGTAGGTGGTGGTGGGGTCCAGCACCGCAAAGCGGGGCAGCACCAGCGGATTGTAGAAGGAGAGCTTGGCCTCCCCCCGGCTCACCACGGCGGCGGGATTGCTCTCGGAGCCGGTGGCAGGCAGGGTCAGCACGCAGCCGAGCGGCAGTGCAGCCTTTACCGGCGCCTTGTCCAGCAGAATGTCCCAGGGGTCCTCCCCCTCGAAGCAGGCCGCGGCGGCCACGAACTTGGTACCATCCACCACGGAGCCGCCACCGACCGCCAGCAGGAAGTCGATGCGCTCGCGTTTGACCAGATCCACCGCCTCCATCAGCTGATCGTACTGCGGGTTGGCACCGATGCCGGGAAACTCCAGCCACTCCCGTCCCACCAGCGCCTGGGTCAACTGCTCATAGACGCCGTTTTGCTTGATGCTGCCGCCGCCGTAGAGCACCAGCAGGCGGCTGCCCGCCGGTATCAGCTCCGGCAGCGTGGCTATCTGGCCCTCCCCGAAACAGACGCGGGTGGGATTGGCATATTGGAAGTTGTACACGGCAGAGCCCTCGGTTGAATGCATGCTGGGGGATTGTGCGCCAGCCATCCCATCAGGTCAAAAAACGGGGGCAGAGGGATCATTCCCCTGCGCCCTCATGGCGCCGCGCCATCTGGTCATCCTGTCGGGTCAAAAAACGGGGGCGAGCCATCAAAATGGCGATCCCCCCTTTGGCATCATGGTACTCAGGCATGACTTTTCCATGGTGTCACTGGAGCAGTCCCCTGCTCCCTCATGGCGCCCGCCATGCCGTCATCCCATCGGGTCAAAAACGGGAGCGGGCCATCAAAATGGTGATGCGTTCTCTTTGACATGATGGTACTCAGGTGTGACTTTGCTATGGTGTCACTGGAGCAGGGGGAACACTCCCCGCTTCGTCATGGCGCCGCGCCATGTCGTCATCCTGACGCCTCTCGCGGGGTTCTGTTTTCCAGTCATAGGGTCTCAATCATGAAACTGAAGCACGCATGGATCGCAGGAGTGCTCACTCTCTGTGTCAATCCCCTGATACAGGCCGCCGAAGTGACCGCCAATGTGGCCGTCACCCCGGGCCAGGCCAGCCTGGCAGAAGAGGTGAAGGCCGAGGCGACCGTCACCGCCATCGATCTCGCGACCCGCAAGATCAGCCTGAAGAATACCGAAGGCCAGACCTTCGATCTGGTCGCCGGGGAAGAGGTGACCAACCTCCAGAACCTCAAGGTGGGGGACGTGGTGGCGCTGCGCTACCTGCAACTGCTGGATCTCGAGCTGCTCAAGGGCACAGCCGGCGTGAGAAAGCGGGTAGTGGAAGTAGAGGGGAGCAAGGCGGCCGCCGGCGAGCAGCCGGGCGCCGGGGCTGGCATGCAGGTCACCATCTATGCCGACGTCATCGACGTCGACAAGGCGCAGCAGACCATCAGGGTCAAGGGTGTGGACGATACCCTCACCCTCAAGGTGAAGGATCCGGCCCAGTTCGCCCTGATCGCCAAGGGGGATCAGATCAAGGCCGTCCAGACCACGGCCATCGCCATAGGGATAGTGCCCAAACAGCCCTGAGGCACCCCGTCTGCGGCAGGGAGGGCGCTGGCGCTCCCTGCTTCATCCTTCCCCGGCATCCGGGGCAAAATCTTACCCAGTTGACACCAAAGATTGCCGTTCGAGTCGTTGGTATCAGGCCTGGGCGCTCTGCCCGCCAGAGGACTTGCCGGTGAGCCTGTCCATGGCCGCCTTGAGCATGGCATCACGCTGCTCGGTCAGGGCCCTGGTCTGGGTCTCCCGCTCTTCGGCCGAGAGCTTCTTGTTGTCGGCCAACCCCTTGATCTGGCTCTCGAGATCGTCAAATTTTTTGCGATCGAAGCCGAGTGCCTTGTCCACCAGCTGCTGTACCACCGTATTGTTGGCGCTCCCGGCCAGGGAGGCGCTCTTACCGCTCCTGGCCAGATGCTCGTAAGTCAGTACCTGCTGTGCCTTGCCGGTCAGCACCTGGCTGGAGAGGCTGACCTGCTGATCCCAGCCCCCCTGCTGGCTGTCATCGCCACTGAGGGTGGCCAGGGCACGGCTGTGGGACGCACTCTGGGCGAGTTGCTGACCATAAGGTTTGATGTCCATGAAGGCTCCAAGCTGCTGCCGGCCAGGCCGGCGTCCGGGGAGACACTCCCCGCCAATAACCATGACTCAGCAAGTTGCAGGCCAACTTGACCACCAGGTGGCGGCAATCTGGGACAGAAGGTGAATGACAACAGGCGGGTGCCGCGGGCAGGCGGGAAAAAACGACAGGGCAGCAGCGAGAAGAGGCACCCAGGGGTGCCTCTTCTCATCCCGGCGAGACAGGGTTCAGCGACGGCTGATCTGCAGCGGGCCAAAGGTCTGGGCCACCGGCATGATCTCAATGCTGTTGATGTTGACGTGGGCGGGCTGCTGGCTGACCCAGAGCACCGTATTGGCGATGTCCTCCGGCTGGATGGCCTGCACCCCCTGATAGACGGTCGCCGCCTTGGCGTCGTCACCGTGGAAGCGCACGTTGGAGAACTCGGTGCCGCCGCACAGGCCAGGCTCCAGGTTGGTGACGCGGATGGCGGTGCCCGCCAGATCGGCCCGCAGGTTCAGGCTGAACTGCTTCACGAACGCCTTGGTGGCGCCGTAGACGTTGCCGCCCGGGTAGGGATAGGTGCCGGCGATGGAGCCGATGTTGACCACGTGGCCGCGATTGCGCGCCACCATGCCCGGCAGCAGCAGGCGGGTGAGCAGGGTCAGGCCGCTGATGTTGGTGGCTATCATCTGCTCCCAGTCTTCCAGATCCGCCTTGTGGGCAGGCTCAAGGCCGAGCGCCAGCCCGGCGTTGTTGACCAGCAGATCCACCTCCTGCCAGGCGGCCGGCAGCCCCTCGATGGCGGCGCGGGTGGCCGCCTTGTCCTGCACGTCGAACGCCAGCGGCAGGAACTGCTCCCCCAGCTCGTCGGCCAGGGCAGCCAGCCGCTCGGCACGGCGACCGGTGCCTATCACCCTGTAACCAGCCTGCACCAGCTGACGGCTGATGGCCTCACCAAACCCGGACGAGGCGCCCGTTACCATTGCGATCATCTGAACCTCCATTGTTATTTATCTGGTTGAAACAAAAAGAATTCACTCATTATCCAGCTCGCGCCCCGTCACCTTGCGCCAGAGGAAGACCGACAGGTGCAGCAGCAGCAGGCCGCTGCCCCCCAGGGCAAACAGCAGGCCGGTGAGGGCGTTGACCGAGGTGTCGGCGCCACACCACCACCAGACCAGCCAGCCCACGGCCCCGATGACGAAGGTCTGGATGGCGCAGATCGGGCAGCGTCCGAGCTTGGCCCTGATGGCGGTAGCGAGGCAGTTATCGCAGCTCATCCCCTCTCCTCTCTCAGTCCTGCTTCAGCGCCAGCACCAGCCGGTGCGCATGCTGGCCGGGGCCGTAGTAGTCTGGCAGCCTGAGCCTTGGGCGAAACCCCAACCTGTGGTAGAGGGTCTGGGCCTCGGGGTTGGCGTCGGCCACCTCGAGCCGGATGGCACCCCAGCCCGCCTCCCGGCCCTCCCGGATCACCTGCTCCAGCAGGCGCCGGGCCCAGCCTTGGCGGCGCACCGTCCAGCGAATGGCGAGGGTCTGGATGATGAGCCTGTCCCAGCCCCTGTGCTCCAGCACGCTGAGGTAGCCCATCAACTGCGCCTTCTCATCCATCAGCAGCAGGGTGCGCCCCTTGGCATGGCTGAGCAGGTAGTGCCAGCGGCTGCGGCCGAAGGCGACCTCGGGGGGGAAACAGTAGCGTTCCAGCTTCACGATGGCGCCCAAATCATCGGTTCGGGCCGCGCGCACGGTCAACACGGGGAGTCCTTGTTCGGTTATTTATCCTCAGCACCAGAAATGCGACTTGTATCACAAGTTACCAAGGCAGAATATTAGGCACTGTAACCTCTTGTTTCCCCTCGCGCCATTGTCGTGCTTGTCGGTGCATCGAAGCCCACTGGGGATCCTGCCTTTCAGGCAGTCCTTTCTGTGGAGCCGAAAATATGAGTACCTATGTCATCGTCGAAGAGCTGGGCGACTGGCCCTGCCATGCCGATTATCTGCTGACCGCCCGCACCTATCTGCAACACGGCGTGCCGACCACGGGCGGCCGCCCCCGCATCATCAACCTCTGCCGCAGTCTGGAGCACCTGAGCGCGGGCTATTACTGCTCACTGCTGGCCCAGGCCCGCAGTCACCACTGCCTGCCGGGACTGCAGGCCATCAGCCGGCTGCAACCCCAGCAGCCACCGGCCAAGCTGTGGCGCAAGCTGCAGGGCTGGCTGACCCGCCAGAGCGAGGACAGGATCCGGGTGCGCGCCATCTTCGGCCAGTGCGAGCAGAGCGAGCTAGGGGGGCTGGCCCGCTACTACTACGGCCTGAGCCAGCTGCCGCTGCAGGAGCTGACCCTCAAGCGAGGCCGTCACGGCTGGTCGGTGCGCCAGCAGCAGAGCCTCTCCCCGCTGGCGTTGAGCCAGAGCGAGCGGGAGCTGATGCTGCAACACGCCCAGGCCCTGGTGGGCACCGGGGGCGAGGAGCAGACGGCGCCGCTCTATCAGCTCGCCATCCTGATGGATCAGAACGATGGCCGCGCCAGCAGCGATGCCCTGGCGATAGAACGCTTCATCCAGGCTGCCGCCGCCCAGGGGATCCAGGCCGAGATACTGGCGCCCTCCGCCATAGAGCGACTGCCGGAGTTCGATACCCTCTGGCTGCGGGCAGAAACAGCGGTCGGCCACTACACCTTCGAGTTCGCCCGCCGCGCCGAGCAGCTCAAGATGCCGGTGATCGACAGCTCCCGCGCCATCCTCGCCTGCAGCAACAAGCTCTACCTCTACGAGTTGATGGTGCGCAGCGGCGTGCCCATGCCCCCCACCATGGTGGTGACCCGCCGCGGCCGCCACCAGGTGGACGAGCTGGTGCAGCGCCTCGGCCTGCCGCTGATGGTGAAGGTGCCCGACGGTGCCCAGGGGCGGGATCTCGCCATGGCGAGCGACGAGACCCAGCTCACCCGCCTGCTGGACGAGGGGCTGGGCCGCTCAGCCCTGCTGCTGGTGCAGAGCCGGATCCCCGCCGAATTCGACTGGCGCATCGGCTTTCTCGACGGCTCGCCGCTGTTCGCCTGCCGCCGCTACCGGCCGGAACCCGGCAACCGCATCCGCCGCCGCAAGCACCCCCTCGACATGAGCCGGATCGAGGCACTGCCGCTCAATGAGGTGCCGGAGCGGGTGTTGCAGACCGCTCGCCGCGCCGTGCACCAGCTCGGCAACGGCCTGTTCGGGGTGGATCTGCGCCAGCAGGGCCAGGGCTGCGTGCTGCTGGAAATCATCGACAATCCCTGGATACGTGGCGATATTGAAGACAGAGAGGCCAAAGATCTCTACGAGCGCCTGGCCAGGGCCTTCCGGCAACGGCTGGAGAACCGGGGACAGAGCGCGGCAGGATAACAAGCAGGATCGGCAGAGGTGGGTATGATGACAACGCAGTGGTGGGACATAGCGCCCCTTGGCTGGAACAACATTCTGGCCTGTCTGGTGTGCGGCGGTCTGGTCGGGCTGGAGCGTCAGTTGCACGGCAAGCCGGTCGGCATTCGCACCTCCTCCCTCATAGTGCTCGGCACTTACTGCTTTCTCGCCATCGGCGCCGCCGTCAGCCCCCAGTCTGCGGATCAGGCGCGGGTGCTGGGCCAGCTCATCACCGGCATCGGCTTCCTCGGCGCCGGGGTCATGATGACCCGGGATGGTCAGGTGCTGGGGGTGACCTCGGCCGCCACCATCTGGATGCTGGCGGCCCTCGGGGCCCTGATCGGCATGGGAATGCTGCACCAAGCGGTGCTGCTCACCGGCGTGACCCTGGGGATCCTGGTAGGGGTTCACTACCTGGAGACCAGCTTCAAGAGCCTGCGCCGCGGGGTGCACAACCGGCTGGAGCACTGGCGCAACGGCAACGAGCGCGCCGCGCCGGCCAGCCCCCGTCAGGAGGAGCTCGGCAGCGGCCTCGAGAAGTGATCCTCCCGTCAGCAGGCAACAAGAAGGGCTCCCGCGGGAGCCCTTTTGCTGTTTGCCGTCTTATTGCAGCAGCAGGAAGCGGCCACTGAGGGGCGGCAGATCCACCGTCAGGCTGCTGCCACCCAGCGCCAGACTCTCGCCGCTTTGCAGGTCCACCAGGGCACTGCCACTGCGCAGTTTGCCGACCGGCAGGGCATAGCTTTTAGGCGTGGTGGAGAGGTTGAGCAGGTAGACAATCTGCTCGGCCGCCGTCTGCTTGATGTCGCCGTAGACGCTGCCATCGGCCACCAGCTTGACTCGCTCCCCCTGATAGAGGGCGGGATGGGCGGCGCGCAGGGCCAGCAACTGCCCAAGCCACTGCTTGAGCTCGGCCTGCTCGACGCTCGGGGTGAAGCCGGTGACACCGGGCACCTTGCCGTCGCTGCGGGCCACGTGATCGTCGCACAATCCCTGGGCCGCACAGTCACCGCTCACCTGCTTGGCAAAACCCGGCACCTCGTCGCCAAATTCCTCGCCGTAGTAGAGGGTGATGGGGCCGGAGCGGGCAGCCAGGAAGCTGAAGGCCGCCTTGTGGCGCTGCCAGTAGTCCGCCTGATTGAAGTTGCCACGCTCCAGCAGATCGCCGAAGCGCACCAGATCGTGGTTGCCCAGCATCAGGTTCGGCATGGCGTGATTGGGGTAGTTCTCCACCTTGTTCCAGCTGGCATCGAGCACGCTGGCCCCCTGGCCGCCCTTGCCGGACTCCTCCACCGCCAGCGCCTGCACCAGGCCGTAGCGCAGCGGGAAGTCGAACGCCGAGGAGAGCGCCGGGTTGTCGCTGCTGCCATAAGCCTGGGTCCGGATCTCGTCAGCCCCCTTCCACAGCTCCCCCACCATGTAACCCAGAGTGCCCCACTGCTGGCCGGCGGCCTTGCGTGCCGCGCTGGCCTGCTCCACCTCGGTGCGAATGGCGCGCCAGTCGTCCAGCCCCAGCTGATAGGCCTGATCGAGGCGCCAGCCGTCGATACCGTACTGCGCTATCCAGTAGCGGGCCACCTCCTTGAAGTAGGCGAGGCTCTCGGGCTGGCTGTAATCCACCAGCTGGCCCGGATAACCGGCACCGCCGCTCTTGAGGGCAGGCAGACGACCCTCCGGGGAGGGCTTGCTCACCCCCACCTTGTTGACGTGGCCGAAGACGCCGTCGAGGAAGACATAGAGGCCGCGCTGGTGGGCCGCCTCCACCAGTTTTTTCAACTGGGCATTGCTGCCGAAGTTGGGGTCCACGTTGAAGAAGTCGCAGGCGAAATAGCCGGTGGCATCCAGCCGATCGTCCCCCGCCTGACCGGCGCAGGAGTCGAACACGGGGGTGAGCCAGATGGCGTTGACGTTGAGGCTCTTGATGTGGTCCAGGCTGTCGATGATCCCTTGCAGATCGCCGTTGTGCCTGGAGGGGCCGTAGCCGACGCCGTAGTTGGCACTGCCGTCGCCATCGACGAAGGACTCCACCATCACCTGATAGGTTCTCAGGTTGCAGGCGGGCTGATCATCGCCATAGCAGGCGCGACTGTCCGAGGTGGGGGGCGGATTGACCACGGGGCGCTGGGTCTCGCTGCCGGATCCCCCGCCGCCGCTGCCGCACGCTGTCAGTAACAAGGCGGCCCCGATCAGGCCGCCATGGCGCAACCTTCCTTGTTTCATTGTTATCTTCCCGCTGTGGTGGTGCTGGCGCAAAATGCGCCACCCTGAGGCCATGATAACGGCCTGGCCAAAGCGGGTCTGTGACTGAAAACGTTACCTGACTCAACGAGTTAGCCCGTCACTCTCAGCCCGGGTTACGATCGGGGAAGACCTCGCGCTCGTCGATGGGGGCAATCAGGTGATAGACCTCCTGGGCCGACAGGGTGCAGCCCGAGGGCCACTCCAGCTGGTGGCGGCGATTGATGAAGACCCGGGCGACGCGACGCTCGGTGTCTATTGCGGCAAACAGGGGCTGGCTGCGCCAGGGGGTCAGGTCCAGCGCCCCGGTGGTGCCGTCAGAGAGCACCACGAACAGGCACCAGCCGTGCACATACTCCACATCGATAAAGACCGGCATCCCTTCGGCTCCGATTGAGAAAATCCGGCGCCATTATAGGCAAGCACCACGCCGCACTTTGCAGTGGGGATCACACAACGCCCAGTCATTTATGCTGTCTTTTGGCTCCCCCGGGAGCCCTCATTTAAAAATCAATGTTATCAATAGCACCCGGTCGCTCCCTGTGCCGCAACCTTTCTCAGCCCCCATTGTCATAACCCTGCAATATAAAAAAAGCTGTCCTCGGATGGGCATCAAAAAACAGGCTTTATCAGGAAAAACAATGACAAAAATAAGACATTGGCTGGGTCCATTTTGGCCCATCGCCATTTTTTCGGTGATCGCGCTCATCGCCCTCTCCGCCAGCCGGGCAGGCCTGGGGCTCTGGCAACAGGAGCGGGTCGACGCCGTCGCCGGTTGGTCACAACTGCTGCTGCAAGGTATCCGGGTCGACCTTGCCACCCTCTGCTGGCTGTGGGGCGTGCCCGCCGTCTTCACCCTGCTGCTGGCCGGTCCCCATGCCCCGGGCCGCGCCTGGCTGCAGCTTGTCCGGGTCTGGCTGACCCTGGGGCTCTGGCTGATGCTCTTCCTCGAGATCTCCACCCCCGCCTTCGTCACCGAATACGGGGTGCGCCCCAATCGCCTCTATATCGAATATCTCATCTACCCGAAGGAGGTGCTCGCCATGCTGTGGGCGGGCCGCAAGGGCGAACTGCTGCTGGCCCTGGTGTTCAGCCTGCTGACCCTGGGGGGCGGCTGGTGGCTGAGCGGGCGCCTGATGCGGCACCTGAGCTTCCCGCGCTGGCATCTGCGCCCGGCCTTCGCCCTGCTGATCCTGGCCATCGGCTTCCTCGGCGCCCGCTCCAGCCTGGGGCACAGGGCCCTGAACCCGGCCATGGTGGCATTCGCCAGCGATCCCCTGGTCAACGCCCTGACGGTCAACTCCGCCTACTCCCTCTTCTTCGCCATCAAGCAGATGAGCAACGAGGAGAGTGCCGGCGAATTCTACGGGGAACTGCCCCGGGAGCGGATCCTGGAACTGGTGCGCGAGGAGAGCGGCCGCCCCGGCCAGGACTTCAACTCCGAGATCCTGCCCAGCCAGACCTTCAACGAAGCCAGCCATGGCGGCAAGCCGAAGAACCTGGTGATCCTGCTGCAGGAGAGTCTCGGCGCCCAGTTTGTCGGCTCCCTCGGCGGCTTGCCCCTGACCCCCAATATTGATGCGCTGTCTCGGGAGGGGTGGGCGTTCGAGCAGCTCTACGCCACCGGCACCCGATCGGTGCGCGGCATAGAGGCGGTGCTGACCGGCTTCACCCCGACCCCGGCCCAGGCCGTGGTCAAGCTCGGCAAGAGCCAGACCAACTTCTTCACCATCGCGGATCTGCTCAAGCAACGGGGCTATGACACCAGCTTCATCTACGGCGGCGAGAGCCACTTCGACAACATGCGCAGCTTCTTCCTCGGCAATGGCTTCACCACCATAGTCGAGCAGAAGGACTTCAAGAACCCTGTGTTCGAGGGCTCATGGGGCGCCTCGGATGAAGATCTCATGGCCAAGGCCAACGACACCTTCGAGGCACTGCACAAGCAGGGCAAGCCCTTCTTCAGCCTGGTGTTCAGCTCCAGCAACCACGATCCCTTCGAGTTCCCGGACGACCGCATCACCCTCTACGAACAGCCCAGGGCGACCCGCAACAACGCCGCCAAATACGCGGATTACGCCGTCGGCGAGTTCTTCAGGAAGGCCAGGGCATCGGACTACTGGAAGGACACCCTGTTCCTGGTCATCGCCGATCACGACAGCAGGGTCGGCGGCGCCAGCCTGGTGCCCATCCCCCGCTTCCATATTCCTGGGGTCATAGTGGGAGAGGGGATAGCGCCGAAACAGGATAGGCGCATCGTCAGCCAGATAGACATGGCGCCCACCCTGCTCTCCCTGATGGGCATAAGCGCCGACTACCCCATGCTGGGCAAGGATCTGACCCGGATGCCGGCGGACTGGCCGGGGCGCGCCATCATGCAGTACGACAAGAACTTCGCCCTGATGCGGGGCAAGGACGTGGTGATACTGCAACCCGAGCGGGCGGCGGAAGGTTTCGTCTATGACGATGCCAGCGAGACCCTCACCCCGGCTCCTCAGCCGGATGCCATGAAGGATGCCGCCCTGGGCCTGGTACTCTGGGGCAACCTGGCCTACCAGCAGGGGCTCTACCAGACGGCGCCGGACGACAGGCTCGCCCTCAACTGAGATGCAGAAACGAAAAAACCGCCAGCTGGCGGTTTTTTGCGGCTTCCCTGGCGATCAGGGGGGGGTGAAGCAGGGCAGGGAGCGGCTGAACCTGTGCTCGAACACCAGGGAGGTCTCGAGGTGCACCACCTCTTCCCGGGAGGTGAAGTGATCGAACACGAAATTGCGCAGGTGCTCGGTGTCGGCGACGCAGAGGTGCACCAGGAAATCATCCTTGCCACCCATGTGAAACAGGCTGATCACCTCGGGCAACGCCAGTATGGCATCGCGAAACGCATCAATGATCTGCCGGCTGTGGCGCGCCAGCTGCAGGGAGACCATGGCCTGGATATGGCCGCCCAGGGCCTGATAATCCACCTCGCAGTGAGCGCCCTTCAGCACCCCGTCCTGTTGCAGCTTGCGCACCCGCTCCAGGCAGGTGGAGGGAGCCACCCCGACCAGGGCCGCCAAATCCTTGTTGGTCATGCCCGCATCGCGAAACAGATGGGCCAGGATGTCCAAGTCCAGTTGATCCAGGTTTCTCATCTTTACTCCTTCCATCGCTCAATTTTTTTAGACTCTGCCCGTAAACCGGGCCGAACACAACGCAGATTGACATCGCACCCGCGCCCTCTATGCTGTGCCGCACTCAAACAGGGGGCCAACAAGTTCGCTTGACGCCCTCTCAGCACCGACAAGGATCCTCATGCTCAGTGCCCACCCCTTCTGGAGCCTGGAGGTCCCGCGCCTCGACGGTCAGCTGTTGCTCACCCCCTGCCCCGGCAACCAGCAGGTTGCCATGCCCCTCGCCCTGGCCCAGTTGCAGCTGGCCGGTGCCGGCGGTGTGCTCACGCTGATGACGGAGGATGAGCTGGCCGCGCGCGGCGCAGGGTCCCTCGGCTCACTGGTCAGGGCCAGGAGCATGGCCTGGTTCCACCTGCCCATAGCGGACGATGAGGCCCCCGATGAAGCCTTCGAGCAAGCCTGGCCTCCCGTGCTGCCGCAACTGCTCTCCCTGCTGCGCGAGGGCAGGCACCTGGCCATTCACTGTCACGGAGGGAGCGGCCGCACCGGGCTGGTGGCGGCTCTGCTGCTGCTGACCCTGGGTCAGCCCCAGCCGGAGGCCATGGCCGCCATCCGGGCCCGGCGGCCCGGCGCCTTTACCCTGGCCTGCCACCGTCACTGGCTCGACACCCGGGGGCGACGGCTGGCCGGAGCAGACTGAGGGGCGCCCTGGCCCTTGGGCTGCTGATTAAGTGAATACCTTGCCGATGCCCTCCAATCAATAGCGGGTGAGCCGGCCCTATGACACCTAGCCTTTGGGCGGCTCATAGCTGAACACCTTGCCGATGTCCTCCAGGCGATAGCGGACCATATCGGGTGAGCCGACCCTATGTCACCTAGCCCTTGGGCTGCTCGTAGGTAAACACCTTGCCGATGTCCTCCAGCCGATAGCTGGTGAGCTGATAGACGTAGTAGTTGAGCCAGTTGGAAAACAGCAGGTGACCGTGGCTGCGCCAGGTGGCGCGCGGCGTCTGGCCGGGATCGTTGTCCGGGTAGTAGTTGACCGGGATGACCGGGGTGAGGCCCGCCGCCAGATCCCGCCGGTACTCCCCGTCCAGGGTCAGGGCATCGTATTCGGGATGGCCGGTAACGAACACCTGGCGGCAATCCTTGGTCGCCGCCAGATAGACGCCCGCCTCCTCCGACTCTGCGAAGATCTGCAGATCGGTGTGGGCGCGGATGAGGTCTCCGTCGAAGGCCGCATAGCGGGAGTGAGGCGCCACGAACTCGTCATCGAAGCCACGCAGCAGCGGCTCGTGCTCATCGAGGCGATGGTGGCGATAGACCCCTGACAGCTTCTCGCCGTGGGTCTGCTTCTCCATGCCGTAGAGCGCCTTCAGCGCCGCCTGCACCGCCCAGCAGAGGAACAGGGTGGAGGTCACATGCTGATGGGACCACTCGATGATCTCGACGATGCGCGGCCAGTAGACCACCTCCTCGAACTCCACCAGCCCGAGCGGCGCCCCCGTGATGATCATGCCGTCGTAGTTGTTGCCACGCACCTGCTCGAAGTCGTGATAGAAGTTCTCCAGGTGCGCCTGGGGCGTGTTCTTCGACTCCCGATCGTCGATGCGCAGCAGATCCACATCCACCTGCAAGGGCGAGTTGGAGAGCATCCGCATCAGCTGGATCTCGGTCTCTATCTTCTTGGGCATCAGGTTGAGAATGAGCACCCGCAGCGGACGGATGTTCTGGGTGACGGCCCGGGATTCCGTCATCACGAAGATGTTCTCCTGCCCCAGCACTTCGGCGGCGGGCAACTGGTCCGGGATCTTGATCGGCATGCTGACTCCCTGTACTGCATCGGTAAATATGTCTGGACATCTAGAAGCCTATAATAAAGCGCTCATCCTGTCATCAGATACCTTTTGTATTCACCCCTGCCTTTGACTAGCATACGGCTCTGTGTGTCTCTCGTGTCCAACCCCATGACAGGAATCAAGATCTCGGTAGATCGGCTGCAAGTCGGCAATTACGTCTCCCTGCCACTGGGATGGCGCGAGCACCCCTTCCTGTTTTCCAGCTTCAAACTCAAGAGTGAAGAGGAGATAGAGCTGATCCGTCGGCTCGGTCTCAAGCTGGTGACCATCATTCCCGACAAGAGCGACGCCCCCCCCAAGCCCCTCGATCAGGTGCAGCCCGCACCGGATGGCACTGACGATCTCGTCGGTCGCCAGCAGGAGATGCAGCAGGAGAAGACCAGGCGCATCGAGCAGTTGCAGCGCTATCGTCGGGATCTGCAGCAGTGCGAGAAACATTTCCAGCAGTCCCTGGCCCAGGTGCGCAACCTGATGGGCAAGATCCAGTCCCGCCCCCTCAACGCCATCAATGAGGCCCAGGAGCTGATCAACGCCATGACGGAGCAGCTGCTGTCGGTGGACGAGATGGTGCTGCACCTGGTCTCCGACAGCGCGGATGGCAACAGCCTCCAGTTCCATTCCCTCAACGTCAGCGTGCTCAGCATGCTGCTGGCCAGGGAGTGCAAGTTGCCGGCCGAGGCTATTCGCCAGGTCGGCATGGGGGCCCTGTTCCACGACATCGGCAAGCTAAAGATCCCGAGCCAGATCCTGCGCAAGGCAAGCCCCCTGACCAAACCGGAGCAGAACCTGATGGCCCAGCACCCGCGCTATGGCCTGGAGCTGCTGAGCCTGGCCAGTGACTTCCCGGAGCCGGCGAAGCGCATAGTGCAGTACCATCACGAATACCTGGACGGCAGCGGACCCCAGGGGCTCAGGGGGGAGCAGCTCGACCCCCTGACCCAGATAGTGTCCCTCATCAACGAGTACGACAACCTCTGCCACCTGCAGGCCAAGGTGCCCTACTCGGCCCTCGGCAACCTCTACAAGCAGCGCAAGGCCCAGTTCAACACCGACCACCTCGGCATGCTGATCCGCCTGATGGGCATCTACCCCCCCGGCAGCGTGGTGCAGCTCTCCAATGGCCAGGTCGGGCTGGTGATGTCGGTCAACGCCTCCCGCCTGCTCTACCCCGCCGTGCTGGTATACGATCCCCGCATCCCGCGCCAGGAGGCGGCCATCATAGATCTCGAGCAGGCCGAGCTGACGATTGCCAAGGTGATCCACCCCAAGCGACTGCCTCCTGCTGTGTTCGAGTACCTCAACCCTCGTACCCGGATCAGCTACTACTTCGAGCACAACAAGCCCTGATCGGGGTCCAGCACCCAAGGAGTCTGCATGCGAATCGAGATCATCAGCACGGGGGACGAGATAGTGACCGGCCTGGTGGTGGACACCAACGCCGCCTGGCTCAGCGCCCTGCTGCTGGAACAGGGCTGGCAGGTGCGCCGCCGCCTCACAGTGGGGGACAACCTCGCCGATCTGAAGGCCGCCTTGCAGGAGAGTGCCAGCCGGGCCGAGGTGGTGCTGGTGTGCGGGGGCCTGGGCCCCACCGCGGATGATCTCACCGCCCAGGCGGCGGCCGAGGCCTTCGGTCAACCCCTGACCCTCTTCCCCGACTGGCTCGCCACCATGACCGAACGCTACGCCAGCCGGGGCCGCACCATGGCCCAGAGCAACAGCAAGCAGGCCTGGCTGCCCCGGGGCTGCGAGATCCTCGACAACCCGGTCGGCACCGCCTGCGGCTTCGTGGTCAGCCACCCGGCCAGCCACGGCCAGAGCCGGCTCTTCTTCACCCCGGGCGTGCCGTTCGAGTTCAAGCTGATGGTGCGCGAGCAAATCCTGCCGCGCCTCAAGGCGCTGGCGGGGGAAGAGACGGACACCGAGCTGCGCCGCTTCTATACCTTCGGCATCTCGGAGTCCGCCCTCTCGGACAAGCTGGATGGGGCGCCCTGGCCTGCGGGCATCGAACTCGGCTACCGCTCCTCCATGCCCCTCATCGAGCTGAAACTCATCGGCCATGGCGCCAGCGCCGCCGACATGGAGGCCGCCGAGGCGCGCCTGCTCGGGGAGATAAGTCCCTGGCTGGTGGGACGGGGGAACGAGGAGCCGGCGCAGCAGATCCTGGCCCTGCTGGGGGGGCGGCCGCTGTGGCTGCAGGAAGGGGAGAGTCGGGGCACCCTGCTGGCCATGTGCCACCCCCATCCGGGGCTGGAGGCCAGCTTCAGCCACAGCCTCCCGAGCGAGCTCGACCAACTGACGGGGGGCGGACGGGAACCCAGCCTTACCATAGGCAGTGCGGGCCCAGGCGGCGTGCCGCTGCTGCTGTGCGCAGACGGGCGCCGAATCGGCCAGAGGGTGAAGCTAAGTCACCCGGATCCCGAGAGCGGCCGCCGGATCCTCGCCTTCGCCGCCCTCGACATGCTGCGCCGCCACCTGCTCGGGCTGCCGGTACTCGCCGACTACCTCACCCTGACCAGAACCGCCAGCCGCATCGACTGATACAGTGCTAGAAGGCGCCGAATCCCGCGTTCCCATGCACCCAGTACCCGGCGAGTGCCAGGGTCAGCAGGCAGAAGGCCTTCTCGTAGCCTCCGCCGCTCTTGAGGGGCAGACCAGGCAACCGAAAGCGCCGGCGCCAGGGCCATAACAGGGGAATGCCCGCCGGTGTGAGCCAATCCCCGAGCAGGTGGCTGAGGTAGCCGACGATGAGCGCGTCCTTCATCACCCCGGACAGAGGGCCGGGGGCCTGAAACTGCGCCAGCCCCCATATCCCCAGGCCGACCGCCAGCAGACTGTGGGTGAAGCCGCGATGGCCAAACAGGCGGGAGAGGGGCCCCGAGATCCAGGGCAACTGCCGACCGAGCAGGGACTGGGGGTGATCGAGATCCGGCAGCAGGGCGCTGGCCAGGGCCATGGGTACTATGTGCCACAGGCTGCCTTCGGCCAGGGCCGGAGTGAGTTCGACCTTGTGGGCAAGCAGGGCGCAGGTAACGGAAAACAGCAGGTGGCCTTGGGCGGTCATGGGGCTCGTTCGGTTGGACAAGAGGGCAGTATGGTCGGCGGCGACCCGCGTCAGCGCCTCGGGGCGGCGGCAGATTAAAATCCCTTGAACCTCCCCTTGCAAGGTGAATCGTATCGCCACCCTGAACTTGATGCCCATCGGGGGCGGCAGTCGGTGAAATAGTCAGCAGATACCGCCAAACACACCTCATTTGACACTCAGCAATCGGTCGCGCCACCGTCACAGTCTCAACTCCCCGTCACACAGAATTTCCTCAACCCGGCTCACCCATTTGCACTCGGCTCGTTGACCCGGACGGCGAAATGTCAGAATACTGCGGTTCTTGGCCGCCCTGGCGGCATCGGCTTTTGGCAAGGATCCCGCCCCCGGCCACAGGGGGGCTAGCCGGATCGGGACAACGAAGGAGGATCCCGGTGTTAAGCAAAGCGTGGTTTCAGCTGTCGGCAGACATGACCTATGTCTGTCTGCGCATTACCCCGGGTCTCACCGAGCCCGTCCAGGAGCAACATGTCCTGGCCCTGCTGCGGCTCTCCAACTGCCGACGCTATCAGCCCCTCGACGAGGGGATCCGGCAGGCCGTTGCCCTGCTCAACACTCTGCTGACCCAGCCGGACGCCCCCTCCCACCCTCCCGTGCCCATAGCCCAGCGGCAGGATGCCCGGCTCCTCGTCCTGGTCGACAAGGAGCAGATGAGCGCCAGCGCCCAGATCACCGCCGACTGGGGCGGCAGCCCCCTGACCCTGGCGCAGTTGCAGGAGGCCGTGGCGGCGAGCCCAATCAAGCAGGGGGTGAGCGAGCGGCTGCTGGCCGCCGCCATCAAGGCCGCCAGCGAGGCGGCCCCCGGCGCCCGGCTCAACCCCGTCATCGCCCTGGGTAAGGCGGCCAGACACGGCCTGGATACCCGCCTGGAGCGGCTGGTGGAGACGGCGGCGGAGCGGATCCTCAAGCCCCAGGAGGTGGACCACGGCAAGGTGGACATGCGCGATCTCGGCACCCTGCTCACCGTCAAGGAGGGCGCCCCCCTGATGCGGCGCCACCCCGCCACCCAGGGCATAGACGGCTTCACGGTGACGGGTCAGGTGCTGCCGGCCCGTTCCGGCAAGGAGAGCGCCATGACGGCGGGAGAAGGAACCTGTTTCTCCCCCGAGGATCCGGATCTGCTGCTGGCGACCCGTGCCGGGCTGCCTTGCCAGGAACGGGCCGGCATGAGGGTGGATGAGGTGCTGAGCGTCAAGCAGGTCGACATCCGCCACGGTCACGTCATGTTTGAGGGCTCCCTGCTGGTCACCGGGGATGTCATGCCCGGCATGAGGATCAAGACCAGCGGTGATGTGGTGATAGGGGGCTTCGTCGAGGGGGGCTATATCGAATCCGGCGGCACCATCACGGTGCGCAACGGCATCATAGGACGCAAGCTGGAGGGGGACCAGTACCTCTGCCACCTCAACGCCGGGGGCGAGATCCACGCCAGCTATGCCCAGTACGCCAGGCTGGAGGCCGATGGCGACATCCATATCCAGAGCCAGCTCAGCCACAGCTATTGCCGCAGCGGCCAGGACATCAGGGTCGGGGACAGCGCCATGCGCAAGGGCCACCTCATCGGCGGCATCAACATCGCCAACCGGCTCATAATAGCGCCTGTGCTCGGGGCCTCGGCGGCGAACCGGACCCGGCTGCAGATCCTCGGTGGCTACTTCAGCCACAAGGAGCAGGAGCAGGCCCTGCGTCAACGCAAGCAGGCCTGCCGGGAGCAGCTCGACAAGCTGCAGGATCTCATCCTGCGGCTGCTGCAACAGCCCAGCGACAAGCGCAATCCCGAGACCCTGAAGAAGATCAAGGCGCTGCGCACCCGTCAGCTGGACGAGAGCCAGTCCCTTGACGAGCAGCTTGCCGAGGTGCAGCTCGAGCTGCAGACCCTGATGGCCAACATGGACATCATCGCCACCCAGCGTCTCTTCCCCGGCGTCGAGGTGGAGATGGCCCATCACCACAACAGGGTCGACATAGAACACGGCCCCATCCACTTCGCCATCCGGGAAGATCAACTGCAACTGACCCCTTACGAGGGCCAGCGCTGAGAGGCGCCATGGCCCCTGTCCGGTGATGACGGCGGCTATTTTTGCTGCACCCAGCCACCCCTTGGCCCCATAGGGCGGGCCGGCCAGGTTCAGGTAGTGAAAAGATGTACAAGCTGATCGCATTGGGTAGCGCTGGCACCCTGCTAAGGCGCCAGTCAGAGGCAGCACCGCCCATGCAACCCTTCAACTCGTGATCCCGGCGGCGATTTTCGCTACACTCGGCCTCCCCTTGGCCCCATAGGGCGGGCCGGCCAGACTCAGGTAGCGAGAAGATGTACAAGCTGATCGCATTGGGTAGCGCTGACACCCTGCTAAGGCGCCAGTCAGAGGCAGCACCGCCCATGCAACCCTTCAACTCGTGATCCCGGCGGCGATTTTCGCTACACTCGGCCTCCCCTTGGCCCCATAGGGCGGGCCGGCCAGACTCAGGTAGTGAGAAGATGTACAAGCTGATCGCATTGGATATGGATGGCACCCTGCTGAACCCGCACGGTCAAATAACCCCTCGCACCCATGCCGCCATCGCGGCCGCCCGCGCCCAAGGCGTTACAGTGGTGCTGACCTCGGGCCGCCCGCTGGAAGGCATGACCCCCTATCTGGCCGAACTCGGCCTCACCGGTCAGGATGACTACGTCATCTGCTACAACGGCGCCCTGGTGCAGCAGGTTGCGGATCAACGCATACTGCGCAGCCAGCTGCTGACCGGCAGTGACGCCAGCGCCATCGCCCATCTGGCCTCCGAGCTGGGGGTCAACGTCCACGGCTTCTCCGTCCGCCAGGGCCTCATCAGCCCCAGGGTCAGCACCTACACAGAGCACGAGTCAC
Organism: Aeromonas rivipollensis; assembly: GCF_037811135.1. Lineage (NCBI taxonomy): Bacteria > Pseudomonadati > Pseudomonadota > Gammaproteobacteria > Aeromonadales > Aeromonadaceae > Aeromonas > Aeromonas rivipollensis. The sequence continues at coordinate 4,100,540 of NZ_CP149130.1, forward strand.
GGCTGATCAAGATGCCGATCAACCTGGTGGACTTCGCCACCCTGCCCGCCGACGAGCAGATCATGAAGGTGATGATGATAGACCCCGAGCCCCAGCTCTCCCGCGCCATCGCCCAGTTGCCCGCCGAGCTCTATGAGCGCTACACGGTGGTGCGCAGCTCCCCCTACTTCCTCGAGTTCATGAACAAGCGAAGCAACAAGGGAACCGGCGTGGCCGCCCTGGCGGAGCACCTGGGTCTCACCGCCCACCAGGTGATCGCGGTGGGCGACGCGGGCAACGACCGCCACATGATCGAATATGCCGGACTCGGGGTCGCCATGGGCAACGCCACCGACGAGATCAAGGCACTGGCCCAGCACACCACGGCCCGCAACGACGAGGACGGCGTGGCCAGGGTGATAGAGCAGTTCATCCTGAACGCCTGATCCCCGGGGGGCATCCCGGGATGCCCCCAGCTCCTACCCCGTCGCCGAATGTTTAATATATCCACCATCGCTTTTCCCCAAACACCCGCCACCTGACGCTCAAGCCCCTGTTACAGGGACTCAAGCTGGCTCAGCCATCATCAAAAATTAACATCCCGGCATCATTTCGTTTGACATATTGAACGGCCTTGGCAGACTGGGATCGGGATCCAGGCTGTCATCGCCCAGGCTGACCGACGATTCTGGTGCCGCGGCACGACCCTGATCCCATGACCATGCCTTGAGGCATGCCCTTGCGAGAGTGACGCGGCAAGGGCCTTCCCAAGGCGCAGGATGAGACCGCCAAGGATAGCCAAGGTGACCTATGCCCAACCCCAGTTCCCACTCCAAACCCGTCGTGCTGATGACCATGGGGGCCCAGGCCCGCAGCGGCCACGCCTACCAGGTAATGACCCACAAATACATCACCCCCCTGGTGGAGATCAGCGGCTGCGTGCCCCTGCTGGTTCCCACCTGCTGCGGGACAGCTGATCTGGAACAGTATCTGGATCTCGTCGATGGGGTCTACCTGAGCGGGGCCGGATCCAACATAGATCCCGCCCTCTACGGCCAGGAGAACCTGACCCCGGAGAAGGCCCAGGACAGGGACAGGGATCTGTTCGACATAGCACTGGTGCGCGCCGCCCTCGATCGGGGACTGCCCCTGCTCGGCATCTGCCGCGGCATGCAGGAGATCAACGTGGCGCTGGGCGGGGACATTCATCAGAAGGTCTATTGCGAGCCCGGCTATGCGGATCACAGGGAGGATGCGGACGATCCGGTGGAGGAGCAGTATGGCCACAGCCACCAGGTGAGCCTGGTGCCCGGCAGCTGGTTTGCCGAGCTGATGGGGGGGGCGCAGATCCCGGTCAACTCCCTGCATGGCCAGGGGATCAAGACGCTGGCCAAGGGGCTGGCCCCCCTGGCCCATGCCGAAGACGGGCTGATCGAGGCGATCCACGCCCCCGCACTCTCCCCCTTCCTGCTGGCGGTGCAGTGGCACCCTGAGTGGAAGGCGAAAGAGAACCCCCACTCCATCAAGTTGTTTAGCGCCTTCGGCGACGCCTGTCGCCAGTATCGGCAGCGGGCGGGCTAGTCGCCGAACCCCTTGCCTTTTAACTTGGGCAGGGCCCCGCGATCCGGGCGCAGGGTGCGGCAGACATCCAGCCCCTTGAGGCCCCGCTGGACATGGTCAGGGGCCTGCCCCAGCACCATGCCGTTGCCGCGATAGAGCCGGGCCTCTTCCAGCTCGAACAGCTCGCCGCCGATCAGCAGCTGTTCGCGGCCATCGACCACCTTGCCCCGCTTCAGGGGCAGGGTCATGTCCACCAGTATCTCGCCGGTGGCGCACCCTTCACGCCAGCGGGCCTGATCCGAAAAGGGCGAAATGGCGATATCCCGCCAGGATCCATCCCTGAACTCCATCCGGTAGTGGTCGCGAAACAGATCGCAGCCCGCCAGTACCATGGGGATGGCCAACCAGATGACACTCTTCATTCCACTCACGCCCAGCACTCCCTTGTCAGTCCGCGCCAAGGATAAATAAATGGCCTCGCCTGCGCATCTCTTTCCCTGCCCCTCGAGCAGGATCAGAGCAGCAGCCCGGCCAGCTCGTCGAGGGCGGCGAGCTCCACATCCGGCAGCAGCTGCAACGACTGCCAGGGCAGCCGGCGCTCGTTGAGCCAGGCGGCCTTGAAGCCGTGCAACCTGGCCCCCAGCACGTCCGTCTCGGGATGATCCCCTACGTGGAGTATCTGGCCGGGGGCGAGCCCGAGGGACTGCTGCACCTGCACGAACATGTCGGGCGCCGGCTTCATCCTGGCCCCGGCCCCCGCCTTGCAGACCAGGGTGAAGTAGTCCGCGAGGCCGGCCTGCACCAGATCCAGGTTGCCGTTGGTGATGACCGCCAGAGGGTAGCGCTCCGCCAGTCTGGCCAGCAGTTGATGGGTTGCTTCGCTCACCTCTATTTTCGAACGTTCGGCGAGAAAGGCGGCGAACACCCGCTCTGCCTCCTGCTCCGCCCGGGAGGCGGCCATGCCCCCCTGCACCATGGCCTCGCGGATGCCGTGCTGGCGTGCCAGGCTGACGTCCTGGCCCAGCTCGGGCCGGGCCAGCAGCAGGTTGCGCTTGAGCTCGAGCCAGCGCGGCTTGTCCAGCATGGCGGTGGCCAGGTATTCGCTGCGCAGGTGGCTCAGCATCCACTGCTCGGCCCGCGCTATGGCGGGGCCGTTGTCATAGAGGGTGTCGTCAAGATCAAACGAGATGGCGGCCACCGGCTGCCAGCGACGGTAGAACTGCATGGTCATTCCTCTTTGATGGGGCTGTTCCCGTTACCTGTTGTCAAACCCATTCCCCTCATCCCCAACCCTTCTCCCACAAGAGGAGAAGGGAGCAGCACAGTCGCTTTTACTCATCTTCCGGGGTAGCGGGATCCCGTTTGGCCCTGGGGTGGGCGTTGTCATACACCTTGGCCAGATGCTGGAAGTCGAGGTGGGTATAGATCTGGGTGGTGGAGAGATCGGCGTGGCCCAGCAGCTCCTGCACCGCCCGCAGATCGCCGGAGGACTCCAGCATGTGGGTGGCGAAGCTGTGGCGCAGCTTGTGGGGATGAACGTGGGCATTGAGGGCCTGCTTGTTGCCCCAGCCGTCGAGCCGCTCCTGTACCGAGCGGGCCGACAACCGCTGCCGGCGCTTGGAGACGAACAGCGCCTTCCCCTCGTCCCCCGCCAGCAAGGGCCGCACCTTGAGCCACTTCTGCAGCCACTCCACCGCCATCCTGCCCATGGGCAGCACCCGCTCCCGCGACCCCTTGCCGGTGACCCTGAGCTGGCGTTCATCGAGCTTCACGTCCGCGAGGTTGAGCCCCACCAGCTCGGCGAGGCGCAGCCCGGAGGAGTACATCAGCTCCATGATGGCGCGATCCCGCACCGCCAGCGGATCCTGCTCGTCGGTGATGTTGAGCAGCTGGTACATCTCGTCCACATCGAGGTTTTTGGGCAGCGGCCGCCCCTGCTTGGGGGTCACTATGCCGCGGGCCGGGTTGGCGCTGAGCCGCCCCTGGCGCACCTGCCAGTCGCAGAAGCTGCGCAGGGCAGAAACCTTGGTGGCGAGCGATCGGGGGGCCAGGCCTGCCTTGTGCATCCGGGTCACCAGGCTGCGCACCTGGCTCGCCTCGAGCCGGGCCCAGTCCTCGACCCCCAGCCTGACCAGCTCGGTGGCCATGGCCTCCAGATGGGCCTGATAGTTGCTGCGGGTATGAGGGCTGAGCTGGCGCTCGACCCTCAGGTATTCGATAAAGGCGGTGAGCTCCCCCGCCAGAGAGGCAGGCAGGGGGTCGGCGGCGGGGAGGGGGGCCTTAGCCACGAACCAGCTCGGGCAGACGCAGTTGCAGCAGACGCCCCAGCTGACCCAGCAGCAGGGTGTCGTTGTGGGGGCTGAAGTGGCTGGGATCCGAGCTGGCGAAGGCCAGTACGCCGAGATCCCCGAGCCGCATCAGGGCCACGGAGTTGACCAGCACGTCGTTGCCAAACAGCGCCTGCTTCTCGCTCTGGTTGAGCCGTCCGAAGTAGTAATCCGTCCCGGGCAACCGCTGGCCCAGCAGCTGGTCGAGCTGTTTGCCGTCTGCAAGGAAGCGCTGCTCGGGGCCGCTCAGCGGGAATTTCTTCGGGCTGAGCCAGAGGCGCAGGCCGGTCAGCCGCAGCCGCTGCACGAAGGCCTTGCCCATCACGGCGCTCAGCTCGAACAGGGTCTGGCAGCCATACAGCTCGCCATAGAGATCCGCATAGATCCGGAAGATCCGCTCGTTCTCGCTGGCGATCCCCATCAGTTCGGTGATCTCCTGCTCCAGCTGCTCGATGCGCTCGCGCTGTCTGTCCAGCTGACGCTCCACCAGGGAGATGGTGCCCTTGTGCTCATGGGGAATGCGGATCCTGTCCAGCATGGCCCCGTGGCGCTGGAAAAACTCGGGGTAACGGGCCAGGTACTCCAGCACTGTGGCTTCGTCCATCAGTGATTCCTGCCGTTTGAGTTCGCTCATAACTTGGTTGATCCATCCGAAAAAGGGGCACAGGGCCCCGACATTACCGTTTGGCTGCGCGGAGGACGTCCCCGCTCGATGCCTATCACTCTATCTGGCCGTCAAACACGTGCTCGGCCGGGCCCGTCATGCCCGTCATGCCCGTCATATGCTCGGCTGGCCCGCTCACTGGCTTACAGCTCTATCTGGCCATCAAAGACATGCTCGGCCGGGCCCGTCATGTAGACCGGCTGCCCCGGCCCCTTCCAGGCGATGGTCAGCTTGCCCCCCGGCAGAGTGACGGTGACCCGCTCCCTGAGCTTGCCCTGGCTGATGCCGATCACCACGGCCGCACAGGCGCCGGTGCCGCAGGCCAGGGTCTCCCCTACCCCGCGCTCGAACACCCGCAGCTTGATCTCGCTGGCGCTGACCATCTCCATGAAGCCGACGTTGACCCGCTCGGGGAAGCGCTCGTGGCGCTCCATGATGGGGCCCAGGGTCTCCACAGGGGCATCGGCCACCGAGGGCACCTCGATGACGCAGTGGGGATTGCCCATGGAGACAGCACCGCACATCACTGTGTGATCCTGCGCCCGCAGCAGGTAGGTCTTCTCCGCCTTCTGGGCGCGAAACGGGATCTTGCCCGGCTCGAACTGGGGCACCCCCATGTTGACCGTGACCTGATTCTCCCCCTCCAGCTGCAGGGTGATGCGGCCGCGGGCCGTGCTGACCGCGATGCGGTCCCGGTTGACCAGCCCCTTGAGGCGCACGAAACGGGCGAAACAGCGGGCACCGTTGCCGCACTGCTCCACCTCGCTGCCATCGGCATTGAAGATGCGGTAATGGAAGTCGAGCTCGGGATCATAGGGCGGCTCCACCAGCAGCAGCTGATCGAAGCCGATGCCAAAGTGGCGATCCGCCAGCTTCTTGATGACGTCGTTGCTGAAAAACACCTTCTGGGTGACGCCGTCCACCACCATGAAGTCGTTGCCCAGGCCATGCATCTTGGAAAATTCAATCAACATCTTTTTTCCCTGCGCCGTTCAGGCCGTAACGAAAGTCGCCAACCACCCTGAAGTCGTTGTCCAACCCCCCATGCATCCTGGAAAACTCAATCAACATCGCGCGTTCCTGTCTCACCGTTTATCACGCTCTCACCTGGAGGAACGCTGAAAATCCATATAGCTCAAGGCAGCAGATGCTCGCCACGCCAGAGGTCGGCCAGCTGCTCCCGCTCACGAATGAGGTGGGCCTGGTCACCGTCCACCAGCACCTCGGCCGCACGGGGACGGGTGTTGTAGTTGGACGACATGGTAAAGCCGTAGGCCCCGGCGGAACGCACCGCCAGCAGGGAGCCTTCGGCAATCGCCAGGGTACGCTCCTTGCCGAGGAAGTCACCGGTTTCACACACGGGGCCCACCACGTCGTACAGCGCCTTCTCGTGGGTCGTGCGGCTGTCCACCTCTATGATGTTCATCCAGGCGCCGTAGAGGGAGGGGCGCAGCAGATCGTTCATGCCGGCGTCGATCAGCGCGAAGTTGCGGGTCTCGCCGGGCTTGAGGAACTCGACCCGGGTCAGCAGCACGCCGGCGTTGGCGACTATGGCACGGCCCGGTTCGAACAGCAGGGTCAGATCCCGGCCCGCCAGCTTCTGCTTGAGCGCCTCGGCGTACTCGGTCGGGTGCGGTGGCTGCTCGGCGCCATAGTTGACCCCCAGGCCCCCCCCCACGTCCAGGTGATGGATATGGATGCCTTCGGCCGCCAGTTCGTCGATGAGCCTCAGCAGCTTGTCCGCTGCCTCCATAAAGGGATTCAATTCAGTGAGTTGAGAGCCGATGTGGCAATCCACCCCCTTGATCTCGATGTGGGCCATGGCCGCCGCCTTGCGATAGATGGCGGGCGCCTGCTCGATGGGGATGCCGAACTTGTTCTGCTTGAGGCCGGTGGAGATATAGGGATGAGTGCCCGCGTCTATGTCGGGATTGACCCGCACCGAGACGCGCGCCTTCTTGCCCATGCTGCCAGCGACCCGGTTCAGGCGCTCCAGCTCGGCTTCCGACTCCAGGTTGAAGCAGAGGATCTCTTTCTCCAGCGCGAGGCGCATCTCGGCCTCGCTCTTGGCGACGCCGGAGAAGACCACCTTGGCCGGATCGCCCCCTGCCGCCAGCACCCTGGACAGCTCCCCGCCGGAGACGATGTCAAAGCCCGAGCCCAGGCGGGCAAGCAGGTTGAGCAGCGCCAGGTTGGAGTTGGCCTTGACCGCGTAGCAGATCAGATGGGGAATGTCCCCCGCCGCCTGATCGAAGGCGTGCCAGTGGCGCTCCAGGGTGGCGCGGGAGTAGACATACAGCGGGGTACCGTACTGCTCGGCGAGCTGTTGCAGGGGAAGCTGCTCGGCCTGAAGCTGGCCGTCGGCGTCGTAGTTAAAGTGATCCAAGGGGGCGGTTCCTTCCTAGATTATTGCGGCGCGGCCTCGGAGGCCGGTTTGGCGGTCGCAGGCGAGGCGGCTTGCGGTGTACTCTCTGTCTTGGGCTGTGCCGGTGTTTGCTCGGTGGAGACGGGCTGCTCGGCCGGTGGCATATAGAGTGGCCCCGTCAGGCCGCAGGCGGCCAACCCGAACGACAGCGACGCGGCAAACAGGCACTTGGTGAACTGGGTAATCATAATGGTTCGCTGCGAAAAAATTTTTGGCCCTCTATAATCGCACTCACATTGTTAAAAGCAACAGGATAAACCGATGAAGGATCACGAGTATCACGCCCTGACCGACGCCTTTTTCCAGTATGTGGAAGACGTTATCGACGAGGGGTATCCGGATATCGACTGCGAGCGGGCAGGCGGTGTGCTGACCTTAAGCTTCGAGAACAAGACCAAGGTCATCATCAACAAGCAGGAGCCCCTGCACCAGATCTGGGTGGCCACCCGGGAGAACGGCTTCCACTTCGAGCTGCGCGGTGACAGCTGGATCGACAACCGCTTCGGCGACGAGCTCAAGGCCCTGCTGACCCGGGCCTGCACCACCCAGGCGGGCGAGCCCGTCCAGTTCCCATGATGGCAGAGTCTCCCATGATGGATCTGCATCCCCAGGGCGCCCGTCATGCGGTGATCTGGCTGCACGGGCTGGGGGATTCCGGCGCCGGGCTCGCCCCCCTGGTCGATGCCCTTGCGCTACCCGCCACCCTGCCGGTCCGTCACCTGCTGCCCGATGCACCTGAGCGGCCCATCACCATCAACATGGGCTACAAGATGCGCGGCTGGTACGACATCAAGAGCTTCGACGACCCGGCGGATCGCGCCGTGGAGTCCCATGTACGCGAGTCCGCCGATCGTATCGCCGCCCTGCTGGATCGGCTGGTGGCCGAGGGCTTCGCCCCTGGCAACATAGTGCTGGCGGGCTTCTCCCAGGGGGGCGTCATCGCCTCCTTCACCGCCCTGCGCCATCCGGCGCCACTGGCGGGCCTGCTCTGCATGTCCACCTATCTGGCGGCGCCCGAGCGGCTGATCGAGGAGATGAGCGAGGCCGCCCGCGCCCTGCCCATCTGCTACATGCACGGCATCTATGATGACGTGGTGAGCCTCTCCATGGGCTGGGATGCCAAGAACCGGCTGGAGGCGGCGGGCCTCAGCCTGGAGTGGCACGAATACCCCATGCGCCACGAGATCTGCCGACCCCAGCTCGCCGACATCCGTCGCTGGCTGCTGGCGCACCTCGGCGCCTGATGTAGCACCACAGATACGACAACGGCCTGCATCATGCAGGCCGTTTGCTTTCATCCCTTCCGGCGATGTGCCCAGCACATCATCCCACTTCCCGGGCCGCCCCCGGATTGTCCCGCTGCGGATTCTGGCTGCGGTAGGGGATCACCTCCAGCTTGTCGCCCATCTGCACGATTTCATAGTACTGGGGCAGGTTGAAGTTGCTGAACTGGCCCGCATTGCTGAAACGCTCGTGGCCCGAGGTGTAGAAACGGTTCACCCCCTGCACCAGCTCATCCTTGTTGCCGGCGAAGTGCTGGTAGATCTCCACCCGGTTCGCCTCGTCCAGGATATAGATGTTGGTGCCTGCATCCCGGGTATCGAAGAAGAACTGCACCAGCCCCTCGCTGGCGTAGGCGTCGACGATGCCGGGCAGGTGCTGGCTGTGGGTCTTGTCGAGCCGCAGCGGCAGGTGATCCAGCTTGTTGTGGGAGATGTGGCGGTAGAAGTCGATGGCGTTCTCCAGCTTCTTCACCGAGACCCCGCGCCGCTCGAAGAAGATGCCGTACTTCTCCCGACCAAGGGCCAGCGTCTTGACCAGCTGCTGCTTGTCGCGAGCCAGACGCAGCTCTATGCATTCGGCCACCAGCTGCTGGAAGCGGGTGCGCACCAGGGAGCGGAAGTGCTGGCTGTAACAGAACACCTCTATCATCTCGGGGGCGGCGGCATCCTGGTGCATCTTGCCGAGTATGGTGGTGAGGGCATCGACCACCGCCTCCTCCCCCTGGAAGTGCAGGGTGCGGATCTCGCTCCAGGAGTTGCGATAAACCAGATCCACGGATCCCACCAGACACTCCTGGTTGCGACCGAAGGAGAAGACGTCCGCGGCATTGGCGTCGAACTCGATCACCTGCCCCACCCAGTGGCTGGATGGGTCCGTCTCCAGGTTGAGGAAGATGGAGAGCTGGTGGATCTCGCAGGGGCGGCTCAGGGCCAGGTTGGTGGCGCGAGGGTACTTGACCGGGAAGGTTCCCGAGAGATCGCGACAGAACTGGTGCAGGTTGTCGATGTGCAGATCCGAGCCCTGATTGAACAGGTGCACCCTGGACTGGGGCGTCAGCAGGCCGTTGAAGTAGGCCCAGGCCACCAGCTTGCTGATGTAGCCGTTATATTCCAGCGGCGCCCGGCCTATGATGTCGGCGGGCTCGAGGGAATGCTTGTAGAGATACCAGCCGGCGCGATTCAGGCGGCCGTGGGGCACCTGCACCAGGCTGAGATCCGGCTCGCCGAGATCCGGCGCTATCTTGAGGTTGATCCGCTGCACCTTGCCCGGCAGGCTCTCGAAGGCGGCATAGAGCTTGCGCGACAGTATGCCGATGTCTTCCGGGTTGATGGACTCGCTGATGTTGTTGCGCCGGGCGAACTGGATGAGGTTGCGGTAGCTCTGCATCAGGGCCTCCAGCAACTCGGCGTAGGCCACCTTGACGTCCTCGACCTTCCACTCCTGGCGATGATCCAGGTGATGCAGCCGCTCCGGGCTCCAGCCCCAGTAAGCCACCAGCTGGGCCATCTGCTCCCGGCGCCAGTCCGGGGAGTGATCCTCCTTCGGGTGGCTCAGGCCGTCGCATACCTTGAGGTAGAAGCAGCGGCGCACCAGATCCAGGCGCTGCATGTCGCCGATGGATTTCAGGTAGTTGGTCACCTTGTCCAGCATCAGGCAGTAGTTGTCGAGCCGGTAGTGCATCCCCTCGTTGTGCTGGAACCAGTCGCGGCTGGTCACCGACAGCAGCCGGGTGTTGGGATACTCGTGGGAGTAGGCCTCCATCAGCACCGACTTGAGCACCGCCTTGTAGGGGGAGTCGATACCCTTGTAGAGCTGCCACAGGGCTGAGCCGAAGTACTCCTCGGCGGGAATGCGGTCAAAGCCCCCCAGATCGAGCCAGTCATCCTGACTCAGCTTGCCGTGGGCGAACAGGCCGTTGACGTAGTCGTCGTAGTGATCGTCATATTCGGCAGGCACCAGATACCAGAGCAGCCGCTTGCCCGCGATGTGCATGGCGCTGCGATAGAACTCGTCAAGCAGCAGCAGGTGCTGGGCGCTGCCGCAGCTCTCCCCCTGCATCTGGGCATCGTTGCGCTGGCGGAACTTGTCTTCGGGGATCAGGAAGAAGTTGAGATCGACCCCCCGCTGCTCCGCCCAGAGGGAGAGGTGCTGGCACTTCTGCTCCAGCAGGGCGAGGCGCTCGCTCGACAGGCCGGCCACGTGACAGACCCAGATATCGAGATCCGAGTGGCAGCACTGGCCGATGGAGGAGGTGCTGCCCATGGAGTAGAGGCCCTGGATCGACTTGTCGTGGGTACTGAGGCCCCCCTGACAGTTGGCGTTCTGACACAGATCCTGGATAAAGGCCTGCTGGGCCTCGTTGGCGACGAAACTCCAGATACCATGAGGCACGTCCCCTGCCACATAACCGGGCAGAAGGGGATGATTGAAGTGCAGCATGACAGGCAGCAGTTGGAAGACCTGCTGCCCATAGCGACTCATGAGATCCAACGCTCGTTGCGTCTTGAGACGATTCAGCTCGTCGTAGCGCGCCACCAGCGTGTCGAGTTTTACCAGCAATGCCCTACCTATGGGGAAGAGAAATGACGCACCAAAACGGGGAGACGTCAAAAAAGTGTGATCATGTTAACAATGCAAACAGCAGTGGTAAACAAGCCCGCACACAATCACCGGATTATTTCTGGCACACCCTGTAACGGTATCAATGGAAAGCAATAAAAAATAATATTTTCAATAAGTTGCATTCATATAATGAGCGAATGAAAATTAATTTCAGCAACCCTTTTTGAGCTTGGCCCCGCTTTTGCCAGCTGCGCCATGAAAGCCCCTGCAAAGGGTGGTAAGATCGTTTTCCTCACTAAAGATGAAACAACTGATTGATATGGCAGCCCGAACCCTGAGAATTGCCACTCGCAAGAGCCCACTGGCCCTGTGGCAGGCCAACTTTGTAAAAGATCGGCTGGAAGCCCTCTATCCCGATCTGCGAGTCGAACTTGTCCCCATGAGCACCCAGGGTGACAAGATCCTGGATACGCCGCTGGCCAAGGTCGGCGGCAAAGGGCTCTTCGTCAAGGAGTTGGAGACTGCCATGCTAGAAGGACGGGCCGACATCGCCGTCCACTCCATGAAGGACGTGCCGGTGGAGTTCCCCGAGGGGCTCGGTCTGCACACCATCTGCGAGCGCGAAGATCCGCGCGATGCCTTCGTCTCCAACCGTTTCAACCAGATAGACGCGCTGCCACAGGGGGCCGTGGTCGGCACCTCCAGCCTGCGCCGCCAGTGCCAGCTGCGGGCCGCCCGTCCGGATCTGGTGATCCGCGACCTGCGCGGCAACGTCAACACCCGCCTCGCCAAGCTGGATGCCGGTGAATACGACGCCATCATACTCGCCGCCGCCGGTCTGAAACGGCTGGAGATGGCCCATCGCATCACCGCTTTCATCGAGCCGGAGCAGAGCCTGCCCGCCAACGGTCAGGGGGCTGTCGGCATCGAATGCCGCCAGGACGACCACGAACTGCACGCCCTGCTGGCGCCGCTGGAGCACGCCGAGACCCGCATCCGGGTACTGACAGAGCGCGCCATGAACCGTGCCCTGCAAGGGGGCTGTCAGGTGCCTATCGGTGCCTATGCCCTGGTGCAGGGGGAGGAGGTCTGGCTGCGCGGCCTGGTGGGCAGCCCGGATGGCACCCAGGTGATCCGGGACGAGATCCGCGGCCCCCTGGCGGACGGCGAGGCGCTCGGCCACGCCCTGGCCCAGCGCCTGCTGGCCGCCGGTGCCGACGCAATTCTGGCCGAGGTCTACCGCCCATGAGTGCTGTCCTGGCCGAATCATGGTCACAACCGCCGAGCGTGACCTGATGGTCCCCCTGGTGGTGCGCCCGGCCGCCCAGGCCGCCCTGCTGGTGCAGCTGCTGCGCCAGCAGGGCCATGCACCGCTGTGCTGCCCGCTGCTGGAAACCGTGGCGGGCAGCGAACTCCCCTGCCTGCCCGAACTGCTGCCCCAGGCCGACATCATCATCGCCGTCAGCGTCCATGCCGTTAAATTTGCTCATCATTTTCTGTTGCAAACTGGTCTGACCTGGCCACATATTGACTACTTTGCGGTCGGTCAGGCCAGCGCTGATGCCTTCAGCGAGGTGGGTGTCCAGGCCCTCTGCCCGGCCGATCCCCGCAGCGAAGGTCTGCTGGCTCTGCCGCCCCTGCAAGGGGTGAGCGGCAAGCGGGTGCTGATCCTGCGCGGCAACGACGGGCGGGATCTCATCGCCCGGACGCTGGCCTCACGCGGCGCACTGGTGCACTATTGTGCCACCTATGAGCGCCATTACCCCGAGCTCGACGGGGACGCATTGACCCGCCACTGGCAGGCAGCCGGCCTCGACAGCCTGCTCGTCACCAGTGGTGAACTCTTGCAGCGGTTGCTGGCTCTGGTACCAGGCCCGCAGCGACCCTGGCTTTATGACCGCCTGCTGGTGGTGCCCAGTCCCCGGGTGGCCGAGATGGCCGAGGGCGCTGGTTTTACCCGTATCGTGATTGCCCAAGGTGCATCCAACCAGGCTCTGGTGGCCGCCCTGGAACTGAGGAAGATGGAATGACTGAACAGCAAGAAGTCCAGCCGAGTGCTGCGGCCCCCGCGGCCGACAACAACAAGCCCGAGCACAAGGCCGCCGGCAACAAGAAGGGTGGCGCTGGCGTCGTCCTCGGTGGCGTTGCCATCCTGCTGGCCCTGGGGCTGACCGGCGGCCTCTATCTGCACGGCCACCAGAATGCCGTCGCCCAGCAGGCCGAACTCGGCGCCCTCAAGCTGCAACTGGCCGAGGCCATGGGCAAGCTGGATCAGAACAACAGCAAGGATGCCGAACAGTTCAGCGCCCTCGGCAAGAGCCAGCAACAGCAGCAGGAGGCGCTGGACGCCCTGCAGCACAAGGTGCTGGATCTCGACGACAAGCGCCCCAACGACTGGATGCTGGCCGAATCCGAATACCTGGTGCGCATGGCGGGCCGCAAGCTGTGGCTCGAGCATGATATCGTCTCCGCCATCACCCTGCTCGGCAACGCCGACGAGCGGATCAAGGCCCTCAACGATCCCAGCCTGATGCCCATTCGCAAGGCACTGGCGGAAGACATAGCCCAGCTCAAGGGGATGCCGCGGGTCGATCGCGAGGGGCTGACCCTAAAGCTGGCCGCGCTCTCCGACCAGATAGAGCTGCTGCCCCTCTCCACAGTGAGCATGCCACAAGCCAAGGCCGAGCCGGATCAGGCGGTCAGTGCCAATCCGGACGAGTGGGAGAGCAATCTGAAGAAGAACTGGGTCAAGTTCACCGAAAACTTCATCACCATACGTCGCCGCGACGGGGCCGTGGAGGCCCTGCTCTCCCCGCAGCAGGAGATCTTCCTGCGCGAGAACCTCAAGACCAAGCTGTTGCAGGCCCAGCTCGCCGTCTATCGCGAGCAGCAGGCGCTCTATACCGACAGCCTGGAGAAGGCCCAGCGCTGGCTGACCCAGTACTTCGATACCGACAACAGCGCCACCCAATACATGCAGTCCGAGCTCGACAAGCTCAAAGGTGAGCAGATCCAGTTTGACTACCCGGATCAGTTCAAGACCCAGGCCATGCTGGAACAGGTGCTGACCGAGCGCCTGCAACGCATCCTGGCCGGCAACTGAGGAGGAGACCATGATTCGTCTGATCGTCGTGGTGGCCGTGATGGTCGCGGGCCTGATCTTCGGCCCCGAAGCCTCCGGCAACAAGGGCTATGTGCTCATCTCGCTCGGCAACTACACGGTGGAGTCTTCGGTCACCAGCGCCGTGATCCTAGCGGTACTCTTCTACGGCGCCCTGCTCATCGTCGAGTGGGTGCTGGGCCGGGTGTTCGGCCTGCGTCGCAAGACCCAGGGCTGGTTCGGCTCGCGCCGTCGCCGCAAGGCGAACCTGCAAACCGTGAATGCTACCCTGGCCATGGCCGAGGGGCACTACAACCAGGCCGAGAAGCTGCTGATCAAGGGGGCCGGCAACAGCGACACCCCGTTGCTCAACTACCTGAGTGCCGCCAGAGTGGCCCAGGCCAGGGGCGATGACGTGCGCCGGGATCACTACCTGCAAAAAGCGCAGGAGGAGAACCCCAAGGCCGAGCTGGCATTGACCCTGATCCAGACCCAGCTGCAGATAGAGCAGGGCCAGTACGACAGCGCCCTCGGCCGGCTCGAGTCCGTCTACGCCCTGCACCCGCGCCACCCCATGGTGCTGGATCAACTGCGCCAGGTCTATCTGGCCCGGGAGGACTGGGCGGCACTGATCGATCTGGCCCCGGCCCTGCGCAAGGTGGGCAAGTTGACGCCGGTGCAGGAAGAGGCGCTGCTGCACCAGGCCTGGATTGGCCGTCTCGAGGCCGCCAGCGGCGCCCTCGAGACCCTGCGCCCGGTGTGGCAGGCGCTGCCCCGCAAGCTGCGTCAGGAACCCGCACTGCTGGCCAGCTACGGGGATCGTCTGCGCCGGCTCGGTGCCGACAGCGAGGCGGCCGACCTCTGGCTGGAGGCCCTGCGCAAGGATCCCTCCCCCGAGCTGTTCGCCCGCCTGCCCAAGCTCAGACTGGATGACTATCAGCCCATGCTGACCCTGCTCAAGAAGATCCAGGATCAGCCGGGCGCCGAGGCGGCACTGGCACGAGTCTACCTGCTGGCCGGCCAGCTGGACGAGGCCCAGCGCCTGCTGGAGCAGGAAGTGGCGAAGAGGCCGGATGCCGCCCTCTACCACGCCCTAGGCCAGGTGATGGACAAGCGCCGTCTCACCAACAAGGCCAACGAATACTATCGTCAGGCCCTGCAACTGGCCGACGTCTGACCCGAGTGACAGAGAAAACCCAAAAGGCCGCAATTGCGGCCTTTTTCTATTCCGGGTTTTCCCGCGTTGGTTCGGGATGTATCTCCACTCCCTTCTCCCCTTCTTTTCAAATAAGCGGGAGAAGAGTCAGGGATGAGGGGGTCACAAGCAACCCCTCTCTCCCTGAGGGAGAGGATCCAGGCCTCAGGCCGTCAGCCGCTCCATCTCGCCGATAAGCCAGACGGCCTCCTGGCGGTGCGAGCCGCACACATCCTGCATGGGCCTGAAGCTGCTGCACACCGCCGGACGATCGGGCTGGCCGAAGATCTTGCAGCCCAGCCACTGGTCGAGCTGAACACAGGGAACGCCAGCCGGCTTGCCCTCCGGCATGCCGGGGATGGCACTGCTGATACTGGGGGCTGTGCAGCAGGCACCGCAACCTTGACGACATTCCATATGATGCATTCCTGTGCATGGCGAAGCAGTCTATCAAAGGGCCCCGATTCCCCTTAGCCTTATCCGTCCTGTCCCTCGAAATAGTCCAGGCCCCGACGGGCGGGCAACAAAAAGCCCGACGGCAGCAGCGGTCGGGCTTTTCAGTGACGGGGCTTCCGCGCATCAGAGAATGATGTCACGCACCACGCTGTCCTTGCGATCCAGGAAGTAGATCGACTTGATGCGGCGGCATGAGAGGACGGGACTTGCCGCCACTCAGCACCCCCTCATCACAGTATGATGTCGCGTACCACACTGTCCTTGCGATCCAGGAAGTGGATCGACTTGATACGACGGATGGTTCTGGACTTGCCGCGGATCAGCAGGGTCTCTGTGGTCGCCATGACGCCATTGCTGGTGATGCCTTCCAGCAGATCACCCTTGGTGATGCCGGTGGCGGAGAAGATGACGTTGTCATTCTTGGCCAGATCTTCCAGCTTCAGCACCTTGTTCACATCGATGCCCAGCTCCTCGCAGCGGGCAATCTCCTGCTCGCCCAGGGCACGCACCTCGGGGCTGTCCCCCTTGACCTGATGACGGGGCACCAGGCGTGCCTGCATGTCGCCGTCCAGGGCGCGGATCACCGCCGCCGAGATGACCCCTTCCGGGGCGCCGCCGATGCCATAGAGCATGTCGACTTCGCTGTCCGGCAGGCAGGTGAGGATGGAGGCCGCCACGTCCCCGTCGGGGATGGCGAACACCCGCACGCCCAGCCCCTGCATCTCCTTGATCGCCTTGTCATGACGCGGCTTGGCCAGGGTGATGACGGTCAGACGGGAGAGCGGCTTGCCGAGCGCCTTGGCCACGGCCTTGAGGTTCAGCTCCAGGGCCTGATCGAGATCGATGGCACCCTTGGCACCCGGACCCACGATCAGCTTCTCCATGTACATGTCGGGGGCCTTGAGGAAGGAGCCCTTGTCGCCCACGGCCAGCACGGCCAGGGCATTGGACTGCCCCATGGCGGTCATGCGGGTGCCCTCTATGGGGTCGACCGCGATGTCCACGGCGTCGCCCTGACCCGTGCCCACCTTCTCGCCGATGTAGAGCATGGGGGCTTCGTCGATCTCCCCTTCGCCTATCACAATCTCGCCATCGATCTGGATCTGATTGAGGATGTGACGCATGGCCGCAACGGCCGCGCCATCGGCGATATTCTTGTCACCACGTCCGAGCCACTTGTAGCCAGCCAGTGCAGCCGCTTCCGTCACTCGGGAAAATTCGATTGCCAGTTCACGTCTCATCGCATATCCAACCTTAGGAGCTCGAAAACGGGCGGCATTCTACCACAAGGGCAAACCTTTGCGCGCAAAAGTGGCGGCTCGCCACATAAATCGCGGTTTTCATCCCGCTGACATGAAACCGCCACGGCTTGTTCACATCCCGGTCACCCCGCTGTCATCTGCCCCTCCTAGCATGGCCCCGTCTTTTAAAACAGAAGCTTGCAACACAAGGGATCATGATGAAAAAGCTGACAGTAGTAGCATTGGCTCTCACCGCCGCCTCTCAGGCTCAAGCCGTCGAAGTCTATAAGAATGACTCCACTCTGCTCGATCTCTATGGCCGCATCTACGCCGGCCAGTTCTTCGGTGAGAAGAAGGAGCTGGATGCCAATGGTGACATCAAGAACGAATACAGCGACAAGCAGGGTGCCAACCAGTTTGTCCGCCTGGGCGCCAAGGTAGAGAGCGAGATCAACCCGGGTCTCAAGGCCCTGGCCCAGTATGAGTTGCAGATCTACGTCAATGACAGCGAGAAGACCGTCAGCGAGAACTCCGACAACATGCGCACCCGCCTGGCCTTCGCCGGTGTGGGCGCCGACTGGGGCAATGTCACCTTCGGTCGCCAGAAGGGCGCCCCCGGCCTGCTGGCCGATTGGACCGACGTCTCCCTCTCCGACGGCTACGGCAACGACGCCCTCGGCGCCAAGACCGACACCTTCGCCACCAACCGTGCCGGCTCTGTGCTGAAATACTCCGGCCTGTTCAACGGCTTCCAGGTCGATACCAGCTACAAGTTCGACGGCGGTGACACCGAAGAGACCACCAGCAAGGACAGCGATGCCGCCTACGGTGCAGCCCTGGCCTACACCTTCCCGTTCAACCTGGCCATGGGCACCGCCTACAACGTGGGTATCCGCGACAAGAGCGGTGAAGAGGATGCCAAGCTGTGGCTGCTCTCCGCCAAGTACGACAACAAGGCCGTCTATGCCGCCCTGAGCTACGCCGACGGCAGCGACTTCCTCGCCACCGGCAAGGATCACACCGGCTGGGAAGCGGCGCTCGGCTACAACTTCGAGAGCGGCTTCGGCCTGATGGCCCTGTGGAACAAGCAGAAGGTGGAGCAGAGCGGCAAGAGCGATTACGACTCCATCGACTACTACACCCTGGGTGCCCAGTACAAGTTCAACAAGAACCTGAGGGTCATCGGCGAGTACCGCATCAACAACCTGGACAGCAATGACAGCGGCAAGCTGAATACCAAGGATGACTTCCAGCTGGCGGCCCGTTACGACTTCTAACTCCGGCCCCAGACAAAACGGCGCGCAGCTCCCTCTGCGCGCCGTTTTTCATTCTCCCCTCCCGCCTCGGGGCTGAGCCGGACAGGCTAGAGCTTCTTCTGCCAGAACAGGGCCCGGCCCACTTGCGGGTTCAGCTCATAACCCTCGAAACCGCTGGCCTTGTAGGCGGCCTGCGCCACCTTGTTGCCCTCCAGCACCTCCAGAGTCAGCTTGCAGCAGTCGAGCTCCCGGGCGAGCCGCTCCACCCCGGCCAGCAACGCCTTGCCGATGCCGCGGCCACGATGGGCCGGGTGCACCGCAAGGTCGTGGATATTGAGCAGGGGCCGGCAGGCGAAGGTCGAAAACCCCTCGAAGCAGGTAGCCACCCCGACCGGCTGGTCATCCACCCAGGCCAGCAGCACATGGGCATCGCTGCGCGCCGCCAGGGCCTGCACCAGATTGGCCTTCACCTCGTCCGCCAGCGCACTGCCGCCCCCCATCTCGTCCCTGGCGTATGCGTCCAGCATCGCGATCAGCGCCTCCCCGTGACGAGGGTTGTGCAGATCCGCCCTGATGATCTCGACCATGATTCTCTCCCTGTGTGTTCCGGATGGTGCGCCAAGGCGCGAGGCCACCATGTTACCGTCGCCCCCGAATCGAACCAAGGCTCCTCTCCAGGCTCACAGCCGCCTCTGTACCCGCCCCTCATTGATGCCTTTTTCTTGCATCTTCCCCTTGCAAGGCAAATGAAAATCAATATCATTAGCGCCCTCTCGAAACGAGAGACACCAATAACTACAAATAAATCAATAGGTTCAGGCCAACAGGTCGATAAGAGTCACACGCAGATGCATAACCCCAACTCCCCGCGCGCCCTGCTGGGCGTCGCCTTGCTGGCCTTCTGTGCCAGCCCCCGCGCCGAAGACGAGACCCTGACCGTGGTCGGCAAACGCAGCCAGCACGAAGAAGTGGCCACCGCCACCCGCACCGCCACCCCGGCCAAGCTGGTGCCCCAGACCATCGACAGCGTCAAGGCCAGCGAGCTGACCGCCTACGGCCAGCCCACCCTGAGCGAGGCCCTGACCGGCATTCCCGGGGTCAATGCCAGCGGCGACACCCGCTTCGACGGCGTCAACATCCGCGGCTTCAACGCCAGCAACGACTTCTACCTCGACGGTCTGCGGGACGACATGCAGTACACCCGGGATCTCGGCAACATAGAGCGGGTCGAGGTGCTCAAGGGGCCGGCCGCCGTGCTCTACGGCCGTGGCAGCACGGGGGGCATCATCAACAGGGTCAGCAAGACGCCCCAGCGCGGGCAGGCTTCCAGCGTCAGCGCCCGGGTCGGCAGCTTCGACAGCCGACGCTTCGCAGCCGACCTCAACGCCGAGGCGGGGGAGCGGGTGCAACTGCGCCTCAACCTGGCCCAGGAGGACAAGGAGAGTTTTCGCGACGACGTGACCAGCAAACGCACCCTGCTGGCCCCCGCCGTGAACTGGGAGCTCAGCGACAGCCTGAACTGGCTGGTGCAGTACGAGCGCAACGAGCACGATCGCACCCCGGATCGCGGCATCCCCGGGGTCGATGGCCGTCCCGCCGAGGTCCCCATCGAGAGCGTCTACAGCGACACCAGTCGGGACTTCATCGACGATCTGGCCCAGTCCACCCGATCCCGCTTCAGTTGGGACATCAACGATCAGTGGCAATTGCGCCAGCAGCTCGGCTACACCAGCCTC
The DNA here is from genome assembly GCF_037811135.1 of Aeromonas rivipollensis. Taxonomy (NCBI): domain Bacteria; kingdom Pseudomonadati; phylum Pseudomonadota; class Gammaproteobacteria; order Aeromonadales; family Aeromonadaceae; genus Aeromonas; species Aeromonas rivipollensis. The sequence continues at coordinate 4,120,325 of NZ_CP149130.1, forward strand.
GACAGCCAGTTCGACAACACCTATGTCACCGCCGTCAAGGGTGACAAGGTGACCCGTGCCCGCTGGCAGCAGGATCTCAAGGCCAACAGCCTCACCAGCAACACCGAGGCCGAGGGCCAGTTGCAGACCGGCCCCGTCGCCCATCGCCTGCTGGTAGGCCTGGAGCAGGGCTGGCAGGAGCGCACCCCCAAGCTCTACCAGAACGCCACCCCTATTCCCCCGGGGGATCTGTACGATCCCGGCTCACTGCCGAGCTACAACGGCACCATGAAGCTCTCCAGCGACGCCAGACACAGGGTGCGCGGGGTCGGCCTCTATCTGCAGGATCAGCTCAGCCTGGGTGACTGGCACCTGCTCGGCGGCCTGCGCCGGGACGCGTTCACCGTCACCAGCCGCCGCAACGACCTCGACAAGGAGGAGACCCTCTCGGTCACCAGCCTGAGCCCGCGCCTTGGCCTGGTGTGGAACCCCATCGAGGAGCACGCCTTCTACACCTCCTACAGCAAGACCTTCACCCCTGTGGGCGGGGAGCTGATCGGTATCACCCCGGGGGACAAGAACAACAACCTGGATCCCCAGCACACCCGGCTCTACGAGGGGGGCGTGAAGAGCGACTGGCTGAACGGTCGCCTGGCCACCACCCTCTCCCTCTACCGGCTGGAGATGTACAACAAGCGCAGCAAGGATCCGCTGGATCCCACCCAGGTGATCCTCACCGGCCTGCAACGCACCGACGGCATAGAGCTGAGCGCCCGCGCCCAGCTGACCGACGCCTTCTACCTGCACGGCGGCATCGCCATCCAGGATGCGGAGCAGGTCAAGGCGGACGCGGATCTGCAGGGCAAGCGGCCGAGCAACGTCTCCCGCCAGAATGGCCAGCTGTTCGCCGGCTACCAGAACGGCCAGCAGGGCTGGTATGGGGAAACCGGGGTGACGGCGGTGGGGGATCGCTTCGCCGACAACGCCAACACCACAGTGCTGCCCGGCTACGCCCGCTATGACGCCCGCGCCGGTTACCGCTGGTCCCAGTGGGATGCCCAGCTCAGCGTGGAGAACCTGACCGACCACGACTACTTCGTCAGCGCCACCAGCGCGGCCCAGATCATGCCGGGCAGCCCCCGTCAGCTGAATCTCACCGCCGCCTACCGCTTCTGATCCTCCTTGCCCACAGCCCCACTGGCCAGCCTCTGCTGGCCAGTTTTTTTATGACGCGCCACCATGAAAAAACCCAAGAGACTCCCCCTTCACAACAACAAGTGGGTGCGCCGCATCCACGCCTGGGCGGGCTTTGCCACCCTCACCCTGATGCTGCTCTACGGCCTGACCGGCCTCTGGCTCCAGCACAGGGCCGTGCTGCCCCTGCCCGGCCCCCACACCGAAAAGTCGAGCGAGGAGATAACGCTGGCCGCGCCGCTGGCGAGCCCTGACGCACTGAAAGCCCTGCTGCAACAGCACTACCCCGAGGGCTTGGAGGAGGGGCGGCTCAGCATCACCCCGGCCCGGACCCTGCCCACCCCCACAGGCCCCCTCACCCTGCCGGCCAAATGGGAGCTGCGCGGCGTTACCCTCCGCCAGAGCCTGGCCGCCAGCTATGTGGAAGGCACCCTGCTGGTGCAGACCGAGCTACAACGGGCCAACGTCGCCGCCAGCCTCAACCGGCTGCATCGCGGCATGGGTACCGGCCTGGCCTGGCAGCTGGTCGGCGATCTGGCGGCGCTGGCCATGCTGCTGCTGGCTCTCACCAGTCTGCTGATGTGGAACAAGCTGCACGGCCCGGCCGGCCGTGGCATAGCCCTGCTGCTGACGGGCGCCATCGCGACGGTGCTGGTCGCCCTGCTCTAGGGCTTTACCGACACCAGAACGGGATCCGGCTCCCACCCGGGGTAACCCTGCCCTCCCCCAGGGTAACAAAGAGTAACCGGCCACCGATGGGGGTCACAGTTGGCGACCTCCTGGCTGGAAGAGCCATGTAGCCGGCTGCTAGGGTGCCGGGTTTCAGCCGTCGGAAACCATAATGCGCATCTCCAGCATCGAGTGCGGGCGAGTCCTGGCCATTCTGGCCGTGATGACCATTCACCTCTCCCCCTTCAGCAATCCGTTCGATCCCACCCTCTGGGACGGCACCCCCTACCTCTGGCTCGGGGCCATCATCAACCAGCTCTGCCGCTTCGCGGTGCCGCTCTTCTTCCTGTGCGCCGGCTACTTCCTGCAACCCGCCCTGGCCGCAGGCAAGCCGATGGCGGTGGCGCTGCGCTACTGCCGCCCCCTGCTGGGGCTCTGGCTGGCCTGGAGCCTGCTCTATCTGCTGGTGCCCTTCAACCCGGTCGCCGCTGTGCAGCAGGGTTATCTGGCCAGCATGGAGAGCCAGTGGCAGATGCAGCTGGGGGATCCCCTCAACGCCTGGTGGGTGGGCGGCATGATCCACCTCTGGTTCCTGCCCGCCCTGATGCTGGCCGTCCTGCTGCTGGCCCTCTGCTGGCGGGTCAGGCTGCCCCGACTGGCCCTGGTGGCGGGGGCGCTGCTCTACGGGCTTGCCCTGATCGGCGGCTCCTATGGCTCGCTGCTGCCGGGGGGCGAGTGGGCCCTGCTGACCCGCAACGGCCCCTTCTTCTCGCTCCTGTTCGTGGCGCTCGGCACCGAGCTGCGGGCCCGCGCCTGGCGGCCGGACGAGAGGCGCTGCGCCTTGCTGATGGTGGCGGGGGTGGGTTTCTATGCCCTGGAGGCTGCGGGCCTGCTGCGTTTCGCCGCCGTGCCCCTCAACCGTCACGACTTCCTGCTGGGCTCCCTGCCCTGGGCGCTCGGCCTCTTCGGCCTGCTGCTGGCCAATCCAAACTGGGGCAAGGGCAGCTGGCTGGAACGCCAGGCCCCCAAAGTGCTGGGTCTCTACTGCCTGCACATGATGCTGGTGGTCTGGCTGATGGTGTTCGGCCCCCAGGGCAAGCTGCCGTGGTGGGAGCTCGTCAAGGTGCCAGTGCTGCTGACGCTCTCCCTGCTCGCCTGTCGACTGCTGGCGACGAACCGGATCAGTGGCTGGCTGCTGCGGGCTCGCTGAGGGGGCTAGCGCTGGCCGCTGCGGATCCGCCCTCCCCGGCCAGCAGGTCGGCGTGGGCAAGGGCGAAGTCGTGCATCTGTTGCAGCAGGGGGAGAAGGGCTACCCCGAGCGGGCTCAGGGCGTATTCGACCCGAGGCGGGACCTCGGGATAAAGAGTGCGCAGGATGACGCCGTCCGCCTCCAGCTCCTTGAGCTGGGCGGTCAGCACCTTCTGGCTCACCTCGGGCAGGCAGCGGCGCAGGTCGCCAAAGCGCAGGGTCTGGGCGCGCAGATGAAACAGGATGGCCGGTTTCCATTTACCGGCGAGCAGGCGCAGCACCTGATAGGCGGGGCAAGGGAGTGGGGACAAGGGATGGCTCGTGACTGGTTACTTTGGGGTAACTATGCCACCAAAATGTGCCTTCTTGCAGTCAAAATGCCGGCTTCCTATGATGCGGACTCCGTCATTCAACGCCCAAGAGGTTCATCATGCCCAGCCTGCTGCAGATCCATTTCACCTTCCCCGCCGAGATGATGGGGCCGGCCCTCACCGCCGCCGCCCTGCCGCTGGCCGAGTCCATCACCCGGGAGCCGGGCTTCATCTCCAAGATCTGGACCGAGAATCCGCGCACCGGCGAGGCGGGCGGCATCTATCTGTTCGAGGATGAGGAGAGCGCCCTCGCCTACGCCACCATGCACGAGCAGCGGGTGCTCGCCATGGGCGCCGGCGCGGTGCAGTTCAAGGTATTCGACGTCAACGAGCCCCTGAGCCGCATCACCAAGGGCATCCCATAAACCGGCCCGGAAAGCGGGCTCAGAACCTCAGGGTCAAGCCGATATTGGCCTGCCACTGGGTGAGCAGATCCCCCCGCACTCTGAAGGCGCAGACCTCGGGGTTGCAGAGAAAGGCGCTGTCGTCATTGAGCAGGGAGCCGTAGCCGCGCACCTCGGCCCGCAGCGCCAGATGTTCCCCCAGGCGCGGCTGCACCCCGAGCGCCAGGGACATGGAGGGGGCCGTCTCGCTGTCGTAGGCATCGAAGCGGGTCACCCCGATCCCGGCACCCAGATAGGGCGCCATCAGGTTGTCCGAGAGGGTGAGGGCCCCGGCGAAGTGCAGGGTATCCACCCTCAGCCTGTCAGGCTGATCCGGGGAGATGGGGGTGGACTGATGGCTGTAGAGCAGCTCCACCATGCCGGGATCATCCACCTCCCGGCTGATGAAGAGGCCCCAGTTGCCCGAGCTCTCCCCTTGCAGCGAGTCGATGCCGGTCGAGTTCGGCGTGGGGGCAGGTTCATCCATGGCCTCGAAGTCGATGGAGGAGCTGTATCCCAGGAAAGGGGTCAGTTGCCAACCCGAGGTGGCAGGCTCGGCCGCCCAGGCCGTCAGCGGCAAGCCCAGTCCCAGCAGCATCATAGTCGCTCGCGTCACGCTCTTCTCCCTGGTTGCATGGATGGCGTCAAAAGCATATCAGAGCCTATTCCATCCGACCCTTGACGGAGGCTGTATCGCCCCATTTTGGCGACCCGCCCCCCTTCCCTGCCCTCGATTTCCATCAAAGCTTGCGCCGGCTCACATTATTCATCTGGGATTAACCTCTGCCACGTAAGCTGACGGCGCCACAGCGGTGGCGTCAACAGGACGAGGATCTCAGGAATGGTTGCCGCGCAACTCAACGACCCACAAAGCACGCTCTCCGATACCCTGCGGGCCACCGCCCACGCCATCGAGGAGAGCCACATCAGCCTGCGCCAGATGCTGGCTCTGGTGGGGGAACAGGGCATGCTGCTGTTTTGCGTGCTGCTCACCGTTCCCTTCCTGTTGCCGGTCTCCATCCCCGGCGTCAGCACGCCCTTTGGCCTCTTGATCCTCTTTATCGGCATCGGCATCACCCTCAACCGGGTGCCCTGGCTGCCCGCCGTCCTGATGGAGCGCCGCTTCGCCGCCGAGCACATCAAACCGGCCCTGCACAAGGGGGCCGATCTGCTGGCCCGCATCGATCGTCTCATCCGGCCGCGCCTGCTGATCCTGACCGGCAGCTACGCCATCAATCGCTGCAACGGCCTGCTGATCATGCTGGCGGCCCTGCTGCTGATGCTGCCGCTCGGCGCCATTCCCTTCACCAACGCCATGCCCGCCTGGGCCATACTGCTGCTGGCCATTGGCATGCTGCAACGGGACGGTCTCTTCGTCGCCCTCGGCTATGCCCTGGTCAGCGCCACCCTGGTCTGGTTCAGCGTGCTGGCCATAGGCCTGCTGATGGCGGGTCAGAACATCTCGACGCTGTTTGGCTAAGGCCCTGCGGCAGACAAGCGCTAAGGCGACACTTTGGCCAAGGCCGGGTAGCGACAGATAACAAAGAGGGCGACACAGGGTCGCCCTCGTTCGTTGCAGGCCAGGGCACTTTTCAGGGATCCCCGTCGTGGGCCACCTGGTTGCGCCCGCCCCGCTTGGCCCGATAAAGCCACTCGTCCGCCCGGGCCAGCACTGTGCCGAGATCTTCCCCCGGCCGGATCAGGGTGGTGCCCAGACTCACTGTGACGGGGGCCGGATCCGGCGCCATGGCCGCCACAGCGGCGCGGATCCGCTCCGCCACCTTCAGCAATATCCCCTCGTCTATCTGCGGCAGCAGGATCAGAAACTCCTCGCCGCCGCTGCGCACGAACAGATCCTCCCCCCGCAACTGGGCCGACACGCAGTCGCAGACGCGACACAGCACCCTGTCCCCGGCCTGGTGGCCGTAGCGATCGTTGATCTGCTTGAAGTGATCGAGATCCAGCATGATAAGGCCGGTGAGCGGCTGGCCCTGCACCCTCTGGTGATATTGATCGAAGAAGAAGTGGCGATTGTAGAGGCCGGTCAGCTGATCCGTCTCGCCGAGCCGCTTGAGCCGCAGTTGCAGCTCGTGCTGGCGGGTGATGTTGCGGGTCATCCAGGCCACCGCCCGCTTGCCGTCGTAGAGGGAGGGCAGTGGCGCTATCTTGCCCTCGAAGCGCTGCATCCCCTGGGGGCCCGCCTCGGCATCTATGCCCTCCACCTCGGCGGGGGAGAGATCGTACTCCACCACCTGCACCTGGCCGCCGGCCAGGGCGCGCGCCACCTGCTCCATCACCCAGAACGCCTTGTCTGCCGGCAGCACATCGAACAACCGCTTGCCGATCAGGGGGTTGCCATCCTGATATGACTGCTGCTCCACCCCGCCTATGTACTCGATGTAGTGACCATCTTCACTGAGGATGAAGACGGGGTCGGGCAACTGGGTCATCACTTCATAGAGTTGTGCCACTGAGAGAGCCATAGGTGCTCCTTTTTATCTGCGGGGAGGGCCCTGTGTCGTCTGTTATACACGACCCGTTCAGTATCGCATACGGCCAGAATGCCGTGGCAAACCGCCGCCAGCCTTGACCTGGTCGATGCCGTTTGGATATTAATGGGATTTGCCTGCCCCAGGAGGCCCCTAGATGAAACTCACCCCACCCCTGCCCCCCATTGAGCGGGATCTCGACGCCCTGCGCATCGGCCTGTCGGGCTACAACCAGGCGGTTGCCGGCAGCCATCTGCGCGAGCAGGTAGCCAGCTTTATCAAGGATGAACAGGGGCTTGTGCTGGGCGGCATCCTCGCCGACATCAAGTGGGGCTGGCTGCACATCGACTGGCTCTGGATAGACGAGCGCATTCGCAAGGAGGGCTGGGGCGGCCGCCTGCTCACCACCATGGAGCAGTATGCCGGGAGCAAGGGCATCACCAATATCCATCTGGAAACCACCAGTTTCCAGGCGCTGCCCTTCTACCAGAAGCAGGGCTACACCGTCTTCGGCGAGCTGCCGGACATGCCGCCCGGGCATATCACCTACTTTCTGAAGAAACGGCGGGACTAGGGCACTAGGGGGCGCCGAGAGCCAAGGGGCGTGCCTTGCCCTTCCCCAGGGCTCCGATGCCTTGATACGAAAACGCCATCGAGAGGGGCTCGATGGCGTTTTCGGTGGCCGGGATGGCGGGATCAGCGGCTGGCGGAGCGGCTCCCGCTCCAGAGCAGCTCGCCGCTCTTCAGATCCATCAGGCTCATGGCGAGGCGGTAGCGGCTCCCCTCGGAGAGAAGATCCCCGTAGAGCATGTAACCGGCCCCGGTCTGGCGACCCAGACGCACCAAAGAGGCGGGGTTCATGCCCCCCTGCTGGTACTCGAGCTGACCCGTGATGGCCGCCACCTGGCCGGGATCGGCGAAGCGAAAGCCGCTGTTTGCCTGAATGCGCTGGCTCATGGCCACCGCCATGGGCTGGGTACTGAAGGGTTCACCCGTGCCGTTCTGGGGCGCCATCAGCAGCAGCACAGGGCTGCCATCCTGGCTCAACGCCTGCACCTCGGGGGCCTTCAGAAAGGCATCCGCCATGGCGAGCGCCAGCCCGGTCGGGGCCACGGGTTCGGGCGCAGGCACAGGCTCTGCCTTGTCGGGCTCGGCCACCGGTTTCTGTGGCTGGCTCACCGGTTTGTCCGGCTCGCCGACCGGCGCCGGGGTGCTTCCATAGGGATTGACCGCACAGCCGCCCAGCAAGAGGGCACCCACCATCAACAAGGAACGCAGCTTCATCTTTTCTCTCCACCAGAAGTCCGCAGGACGGACTTCGCCAAAAGCCCGTGGGGGCGGAGCACCAGCCCCGCATCCCTCCCATGCTAGAGACAAACCGGCCCCGGGTCGATGCGCACATGGGCCGGGGGCGACAAAGGCTGGCGAACCGGGGCGTACAAAAAGGTGGCAAGGGTCCTTCCGGTTCCGTTAGGGTAGCTTGAGCCCAGACCCCAGAGGAGCACCCCATGCACGGACCCGACCCCGCCAATCCCCACCCCATGAAGGGCTTCCCCCAGCTGTGCTTTATCAAGAACACCATCAAGGGACCCAATATCGAGGTGGGCGACTACAGCTACTACGACGACCCGGAGGATTCCGCAGGCTTCGAGCGCAACGTCCTTTATCACTTCCCCTTCATCGGCGACAAACTCATCATTGGCAAGTTCTGCGCCATCGCCCGCGGGGTCAAGTTCATCATGAACGGCGCCAACCACCAGAGCTCCGGCTTCTCCACCTACCCCTTCTTTATCTTCGGCAATGGCTGGGAGAGCGCCGCCCCCGCGCCGGGCAGCCTGCCCTACAAAGGGGATACGGTGATTGGCAACGATGTCTGGATTGGCTACGAGGCCCTGATCATGCCGGGCGTCAAGGTCGGCAACGGCGCCATCATCGCCGCCCGCTCCGTGGTCACCGGTGACGTACCCGACTACGCCATCGTCGGCGGCAACCCCGCCAAGCTGATCCGCTACCGCTTCGACGACGACACCATAGCCCGCCTCAACGCCCTCGCCTGGTGGAACTGGCCAGTGGAGCAGATTAGTCGAAATTTAAAGCTGATTGGCGGCGGGGATATTGCGGAGTTGGAGAGGGTGTGTTTATAAAGGGTTAGCGAATGTATAAGCATCTGACTGATATAACTGCTGCGGCATCTCACACCTTTGAACTCAAACGCTTTAGACAAAACCTAGGCAGATGTACACTGGCCCACAAGATATGATAAGTGCCTTGACGGCTTTATTATAACGATGTCTTTTTGTTAGTTTTTAAATGTGAACTTTTATACTTAAACTATCACAGGAGAATATTATGGAAGCGTACGCCATCTGGAATAATAAAGGTGGGACAGGTAAAAGCACAGTCACATTCCATGTCGCATCAAGATTTGCGGAGTTACACCCTGAAAGGAAAGTATTAGTAATTGATCTGTGCCCACAAGCCAATAGCTCAATGTTAATTCTCGGCGGGGGTGTCGGGGGTGAAAATGAAGTTCTCACATTGTGTTCAATGGCAACACCCAAGAGTGTCGTAGGATATATAAGCGATGCAATTTTAAGCAGGACGGTCCCTGATATAAAAAACTTCTACATTCAGGTATCAACAAAAAATGTAATGATGCCTGATAATCTTTATCTTCTGAGTGGAGATGGAAATCTAGAGCTCATGGCACCAGCAATAACAGAGGAGGCTGGTCGTACACCAATCCCCGGCCTGGGGGATCCTTGGAAATGGGTTCATGAGATATTCCAAAGATTAGTATCTAGTCTTGATCAGGATGAGTGGACTGTATTTTTCGACACGAATCCTTCATTCTCTATCTATACGGAGCTCGCAATTTGTGGGGCATCAAGGTTACTTGTCCCAATGAATGCCGATGATTCGTCAAGAGTCGCAGTAAAAGCACTCTTTGCATTGATATATGGAACAGTACAACCACATCCATTCTTTGGGAATTATACATTTGCTGCGAAAGCGAGCCAAAGAAAAATTCCTCTCCCTAAAGTTCACCTAGCTATTGGAAATAGATTCACTCAATTTAAAGGTGCTGCCGCAGCTTTCGCTGCATTTTCTGAAGCAACTGCAGATCAACTGTACAATGAATATATTGCAGACCCAACAAGATTCTCTCCACATGCTATTGCGGCAACATCCAAAGCAGACTTTTTATCAAAATATGTTGCTGAATTACGCGACTTTAATACAGCTGGTGTAGTGGCTGCTCATCATGGCACACCATTATCTAGAATGAGGCAAGACTACTATTCTGTTCACAGCGACCCTGATGTAAAAGTGAACAAAGCTCAGATCAATCTAGGCTTGAGCGCTATAGACAAGGTAGTAAATAACATAACTCCATAATCTGTTCGCTACTATAGTGCTGTAACCGTAAGGTGCAATGAACGAAGTGAATTGCACCTCTATATTCCCAACCACAAGATGCCAAAAGCGGTGCAATGCGCTCCGCTTATTGCACCCTACGACTACGCCCCTGAGGTTATGGCGGGCACGGTGTTGGTTCCCCCTTCAATCCGCCGAGGGAAAGGGGCAAGGTCAGGAGCGCCATCAGGGATGATGGCGCAGACGCAGCCGGCACAGGGATGTGCCGTCTGCGGCGGTCCGTCCGACCTTACACCTGACCCGAGGGAAACCGCGTAGCGGTCGGATTGGCGGGGGTGGCCTTTCTTTTGGTGACTTTTCTTTGGCCACGCAAAGAAAAGTTACTCGCCCAAGCCCGAAGGGCGGGCGAAACCCCTTCGAGGCCAGCGGCCTCGCGTCCTGCGCGGCAAGGCCGTGCCACCACACAACGGCTCCTGCCGCCAACACCATACCTCGGAACGGACGATTACGCCTACCGGCTAATCGACCCTACGACGGTGCGCCATAGCAGCCGCATCAAGACCCCTCCCCAGCCCTCCCCTTCGCAGGGGAGGGAGCCAAGGTATCGGCACCAGCAAGGAGCGCGGCCGAACAGCGCCCAACCATGCCGGATGCCACCGGCAAAGGGGGGGGCTGGCCGCCCCTATCGGCCCAGGAAGGGTTCCCAGTCCTTAAACACCGGCTGTAACCCCGCCTGCCGCACGGCAGCTGCTACCTCACCGAGGGACCTGTCGTCGTGGATGGCAAACTGCTCCAGCTCCTCTTTATCCCCTTCTGCATAGCCGCCGGGCTGGGTGCGCGATTCCGCCGACATCTGGGTGATGCCAAGGCGCAGGGCGCCGTTGCGAAACGCAGGGGATTCCCGGGTCGAGAGGGACAGATCCAGGGTCGGCGAGAAGAGGCGCCAGGCACAGATAAGCTGCACCAGCTGGCGGTCCGACATGGTCACCTCGGGCTCCAGCCCCCCGGTGCAGGGGCGCAGGCGCGGGAAGGAGAGGGAATAGCGGCTCTGCCAGTGGTGACGCTCAAGCCAGCTCAGGTGTTCGGCGACAAAATAGCTGTCGGCACGCCAGTCCGGTGACAGACCGATCAGTGCGCCGAGGCCAATCTTGTCGATACCGGCGCGCCCCAGCCGGTCCGGAGTGGCGAGGCGCCACTCGATGTCCTGCTTGTTGCCGCGCAGGTGATGGCGGGCGTAGGCGGGGGCGTGATAGGTCTCCTGATAGACCATGACCGCATCGAGGCCCAGGGTTTTCAGCTCGGCGTATTCGGCCTCGGACAACGGCTGTACCTCCATCCCGACCGTGCTGAAGTGGCGGCGAATGATGGGCATCATCTCGCGAAAATAGGCCATGCCCACCTTTGTCTCGTGCTCGCCGGTCACCAGCAGCACGCTGTCGAAGCCGCGCGCCTTGAGGGCCAGGCACTCGCGCTCAATCTCTTCGCTGCTCAGGGTCTTGCGCTTCAAGCGATTGCTCATGGAGAAGCCGCAGTAGGTGCAGTCGTTGGCGCACAGGTTAGACAGATAGAGGGGCACGTAGAAACCCACCGTATTGCCGAAACGCTGGCGGGTGAGGCGCTCCGCCAGCTCCGCCATCCGGGGCAGGAAGGGCTCGGCGGCCGGGGAGATCAGCGCCATAAAGTCCTGCAGGGTGCGCCGTGGATTGGCCAGCGCCCGCTCCACGTCCCGGGCCGTCTTGGCGCGGATACTCATGCCCACATGGTCCCACTCCAGCTCGCGCCAGCGGTCGGCAAAATCCAACCCCCTCCCGGCCTCCCCCTTGGGAGGGGGAGGAGCGCAGGGCTCGCCCCATTCAAGAGCCGAGTCAGCCTCGCCCCTCACCCCCAGCCCCTCTCCCAAAGGGAGAGGGAGGCAAACACTTGGCTGAGCTTGTGGTACAGAACCCATAGCTGCAGCATCTATCACCTCTAAACCCTGGCTCATAACGCCCCCAGGAAATCGGTCAGGGGACTGGAAGCCTGGGCCTGGCTGCCGCGCGCCCCGAGGCCCGCCATATAGGCGCTGCGACCGGCCTCGCAGGCGAGCGCAAAGGCGCGGCCCATGGCGACAGGATCGCCGCTCACGGCAATCGCCGTGTTCACCAGCACGGCGTCGGCGCCGAGCTCGAAGGCCGCTGCCGCGTGGCTCGGCGCCCCGATCCCTGCGTCCACCACCACAGGCACCCTGGCCTGTTCGACGATGATGGAGAGGAATTCCCGGGTCACCAGCCCCTGATTGGAGCCAATGGGGGCGCCGAGCGGCATGACGGCGGCGCAGCCCACCTCTTCGAGCCGCTTGCAGAGCACGGGATCGGCGCCGCAGTAGGGCAGCACCACGAAGCCCTCCTTCACCAGCTGTTCGGCGGCCTTGAGGGTCTCTATGGGATCTGGCAGCAGGTACTTGGGATCGGGGTGGATCTCGAGCTTGAGCCAGTTCGTCCCCAGCGCCTCCCGGGCCAGGTGGGCGGCAAACACCGCCTCGGCGGCCGTCTTGGCCCCCGAGGTGTTGGGCAGCAGCTTGACCCCGAGGGCCAGCAGCGAAGTGAGGATGTCGTCGTGGCGCTTGCCGGGCTCGAGGCGCTTGATGGCCATGGTGACGAGCTGGGAGCCGCTCGCCGCTATGGCGGCCGCCATCAGCTCGGGGTGGGCAAACTTGCCGGTGCCGGTAAAGAGGCGCGATGAAAAGGTGTGATTGGCAATGGTCAGCATCTCAGCCTCCGGCGATGGCAGTGAAAAGGTGGATCTCGTCCCCGTCATTGAGGCGGGTCTCTGGCCAGCGGCTGCGGGGCAGCACGGCGCCATTGAGGGCCACCGCCACCCCCTGGGGAGCAATCTCCTGCACCGCCAGCAGCTCGGTCAGGCGCTGTCCGGTGGGCAGCGTCAGCTCGATATCGTTCAATCGAATATTCATTGGTCATCCTTATGGCTGCCACACACCGGGCAGTCGGGGTCGGCAGGCAGGCGCAGCGTCTGCCACTCATGGGCCAGGGCATCGAAGCGGCGCAGGGTGCCCGCCACCGGGCTGGGGCGCCCGAGCAGCAGTTTCAGTGCCTCCAACGCCTGCAGGGAACCCATCACCCCCACCAGGGGGCCCGTAACGCCGCTGCTCTGGCAGCTCTCCCTGATTTCGGTATCCGCCGGGTAGAGGCAGGCGTAGCAGGCATGCTCAGGGGTGCTTCGCACCATCAGCTGACCCTGCCAGCCGACGGCGGCGGCGGAGATCCAGGGTTTCCCCTGGGCCACGCAGGCGGCGTTGATGGCGTGGCGGCTGGCAAGGTTGTCGCAGCAGTCGACAACCAGATCCACCTCAGCCACGAAGGCTGGCAGACTAGTCCCATCGAGGCGCTGGTTGATGGCGATCAGCTCCACATGGGGGTTGTGGGCCGCCAACCGCTCCCGGGCCAGCTCGGCCTTGGAGCGGCGCAGCCCCTCCCCGTCGAACAGGATCTGGCGCGGCAGATTGCTGGAGTCCAGGGTGTCGCCGTCGGCCAGCCACAGGGTGCCGACACCGGCCCCGGCCAGATAGAGCGCCAGCGGCGAGCCGAGGCCGCCGAGACCGACGATCAGTACCGACTTGGCTTTCAGCCGCACCTGCCCCTCCTCCCCTATCTCCGCCAGCATCAGTTGCCTGCCGTATCTCAGATACTCTTCGTCACGAAGAGACGCCTCGTCAGAGCGCATGTGCCACCTCCTGCACTGCTATGGTGGAGCGCGCCGGATCCCCGGCCCCCACGACGGCCAACAGCCGGGCCGTGGCCCCCTGCCAGTCGTCGCTCCCTGTGATGGCGGAGACCAGGGCGATGCTGCCTACCCCGCTCTCCTGCACCGCCGCTATGCGTTCTTCGCTAATGCCGCCGATGGCGACAGTGGGCCAGTCCTGCATCAGGGCGCGGTAGTGGTGCAGCCGCACCAGCCCCTGGGGACGGGACGGCATCTGCTTGGTGTTGGTGGGGAAGATATGACCCAGGGCTATATAGGAGGGTGCCAGCTCCCGGGCCCGCATCAGCTCGAAGTAGCCGTGGGTGGAGATGCCGAGGCGCAGGCCGGCGGCCTGGATGGCGGCGAGATCGGCGCTCTCCATATCCTCCTGCCCCAGATGCACCCCATAGGCGCCAGCCTCGATGGCCAACTGCCAGTAATCGTTGATAAAGAGCCGGGCCTGATGCTGGCGGCCCAGGGCCACCGCCTTGGCGATGGCAGGCGCAACCGCAGCCGCCGGCAGATCTTTTATCCGCAGTTGCAGGGTCTTGACCCCCTCACCGAGCAGACGCGCCAGCCACTGCACCGAATCCACCACGGGATAGAGACCCAGATGCTGTTCGGTCGCGGCAAAGGGACCCTCCGGCAGGCGAGCGCTGCTTGCCTCATAAAGACCGAAGCGGCGATCCAGCCTTGATCCCGCCAGCACGGCCCGGGGGAAGTGGTCGAGACCAACCGGCCAGCCGAGATGGGCGATGGGGCCGGGGCCTGCCCCCACCCCTTGCGCCCCCGCCAGCCCTTGCTGCAGATAGGCGCGTGCCAGGGTGATGGCGTCTTCCACCGGGTAATCCAGCGCCACCACGGCGGCGATGGCGCTGGCATAACAGCAGCCGGTACCGTGACCGTGGCGGGTCGCCAGACGGGGCGCCGCGAGCCAGAATTCGCGCTGCTCATCCTGGTAGTAGTCGAGGCAGTGATCCCCGCTCCACTCGAGATGGCCGCCCTTGACCAGCACGGCGCGGGCGCCGAGCTCCCGCAGCCGGGCCGCCCCTGCACGTACCAGCTCGGGGCTGGTCGCCGGAATGCCGGTCAAGGCTTCCAGCTCGGGGCCGTTGGGGGTGATGAGGGAGAGGCGCGGCAGCAGGTGCTCGCGCACCGCCGCCAGCATGTTCGGTTCCGCCATGGGGGTACCTGTGCTGGCGATGGCCACGGGGTCATAGATCACGA